>JBKJTJ010000228.1:0-9392 GCA_046590855.1 Actinomycetota bacterium | reverse complement strand
CGCACTGCTCGGGATGGGCGTGGACGAGAACACGGCGGCGCTCATCACCGACGGGCACCGGCTCGAGGTGCTGGGCGCCGGCGCGGTCTTCCTGGTCGACGCCTCCCGGGCGCTGTCGGACGCCCACGAGGCGCGCCAGGGCGCGGCGCTGCTCGTCTCGGGTGCGGTCGTCCACTGCCTGCCGTCCGGCGCACGCTTCGACCTGCGGACCCGCCAGCTCGTCGACTTCGTGCAGCAGCGACGCGACGCCCTCGTGGCGACCAGCCACCAGGACCGCGACGAGGCGCGTGCCGTGGCGCACGGCCTGACCCCCCAACAGGGCCGCACCCCCGGGGACGGCGGGGGCCGTACGCTGCGAGCCGCCGGGGACGACGGCTGACACCTCGCCCACCGAGCACCGCGACGAGACGGCTGGAGAAGCGATGAGCGATGGCGGCCCCACCCCGGACCTGAGGATCCTGGAGGCGCGCGTCTACCGCGGCCCGAACATCTGGTCCTACGAGACCTCGGTGCACCTGGTGGTCGACCTGGGGTCGCTCGAGCGCTTCCCGAGCAGCGAGCTGCCCGGGTTCACCGACGGGCTGCTGGCGCTGCTGCCGAACATCGTGCGGCACACCTGCTCGCGGGGCCACCGGGGCGGGTTCGTCGAGCGGCTGCGCGAGGGGACCTGGCTGGGTCACGTCGCCGAGCACGTCGCGCTGCAGCTGCAGCAGGAGGCAGGGCACGACATCCGCCGCGGCAAGACCCGCGGCGTCAAGGGCCGCCCGGGCGTCTACAACGTGGTCTTCGGGTACGTCGACGAGCGGGTCGCGCTGGCCGCCGCGCGGCTGTCGGTGCGGCTGGTCAACCACCTCGTGCAGGCTGAGCCGGGCTTCGACTTCGACGCCGAGCTCGACCTGTTCCTGCGCCGGGCCGAGCGGACGGCGTTCGGCCCCAGCACCGCTGCCATCGTCGAGGAGGCCGTCAGCCGCGACATCCCCTGGATCCGCCTCAACGAGCAGTCCCTCGTGCAGCTGGGCCAGGGCGTCCACCAGCAGCGCATCCGGGCCACGATGACCTCGGGCACCAGCGCGCTGGCCGTCGACATCGCCGGCGACAAGGAGCTGACGAGCACCTTGCTCGCCTCCGCCGGGCTACCGGTGCCGGGCACGCAGAGCGTGCGCACCGTCGAGGACGCCGTCCGCGTCGCCGACCGGATGGGCTACCCCGTCGTGGTCAAGCCCCTGGACGGCAACCACGGGCGCGGCGTGTGCCTGGACCTGAGGTCCGCGGACGACGTCCGCGCCGCGTTCGACGTCGCCCAGGAGCAGTCGCGGCGGGGCTGGGTCGTCGTCGAGTCCCTGATCCTGGGCCGGGACTACCGCTGCCTGATCATCGGCGGCCGGATGCAGGCCATCGCCGAGCGGGTGCCGGCGCACGTGGTGGGCGACGGCGTGCGGTCGGTGTCCGAGCTGGTCGCGGCGACCAACGCCGACCCGCGCCGCGGGGTGGGGCACGAGAAGGTGCTGACCCGGATCAGCGTCGACGACGCTGCCGTGGACCTGGTGCGGCAGCAGGGTTTCGAGCTGCACGAGGTGCCTCCGGTCGGCGAGATGGTCAAGCTCGCGCTCACCGGCAACATGTCGACCGGCGGCATCTCGGTCGACCGCACGTTCGAGGCGCACCCCGACAACGTCGAGATCGCCGAGGAGGCCGCGCGCGTCATCGGCCTGGACGTCGCGGGCATCGACTTCATCTGCCCGGACATCGCCCAGCCCGTGCGCGAGACCGGGGGCGCGATCTGCGAGGTGAACGCCGCGCCGGGGTTCCGGATGCACACCCACCCCACCGTCGGTGAGCCGCAGTACATCGCCAAGCCGGTGGTCGACCTGCTGTTCCCACCGGGCGCGCCGTCGCGGGTGCCGATCGTCGCCGTCACGGGCACCAACGGCAAGACCACGACCTCGCGGATGATCGCCCACGTCTTCAAGGGACTGGGCCACAAGGTTGGCATGACCAGCACCGACGGTGTGGTGATCGACGAGCGGCTGGTCATCAGGGCGGACGCCTCGGGCCCCAAGTCGGCACGGATGGTGCTGCAGAACCCGCGCGTCGACTTCGCGGTCTTCGAGGTCGCTCGCGGGGGGATCCTTCGCGAGGGGCTGGGTTTCGACCGGGCCGACGTCGCCGTCGTCACCAACGTCGCGCCCGACCACCTCGGCATGCGGGGCATCGACACGCTCGAGCAGCTCGCCGCGGTCAAGGCCGTCGTCGTCGAGGCCGTGCCGCGCCACGGGCACGCGGTGCTGAACGCGGACGACCCGCTGGTGCGCGAGATGCGTCGACGCTGCTCGGGTGAGGTCGTGTGGTTCTCGCTGCGCGGCCCCGGCACCCCCGAGCGCGACCTGATCGACGAGCACTGCCGGCGCGGCGGCAAGGCGCTGGTGCTCGACACCAGCGACAAGGGCGACATGATCGTGATCCGGCACGGACGCCGGTCGATGCAGCTGGCGTGGACCCACCTGCTGCCCTCCACCTTCGGGGGCGCCGCCCTGATGAACGTCGCGAACGCGATGGCCGCCGCGGGCGCGGCCTTCGCGGCCGGTGCGCCCCTGCACGACATCCGGCAGGGGCTGCGGACGTTCACGACGTCGTACTACCTGTCGCCGGGGCGGATGAACCTGCTCCCGGTCGTGGGCGTCGAGGTCGTCGTCGACTACTGCCACAACCCCGCGGGGATGCGGGCGCTGGGCGACTTCGTCGAGCGGTACTCGGCGCGCCGGTCCGTCACCGCCGACCTCGGCAAGCCGTCGCGGATCGGGATGATCGGAGCAGCGGGCGACCGGCGCGACGAGGACGTGCGCGAGCTCGGCGAGGTGGCCGCGGACGTGTTCGACGTCGTCATCGTGCGTGAGGACGCGAACCTGCGCCGTCGTGCGCCGGGTGCGGCTGCCGCGCTGGTCGCGGAGGGACTGCACGCGCGGATGCGCGACGGCGCGCGCTGCAAGCAGGTCGAGATCGTCACCGACGAGCTGGCGGCGGTGCGTCACGTGATGGCACGCGCCAACGCGGGTGACCTCGTGGTGCTGTGCGCCGACAAGCACGCGGGCGTCCTGGCCGAGCTCGAGGTGATCAGCCGTCAGGCGCAGGCCGGCGCCCACACCGGCGACGTCGTCGGTGACCCCGACCTCGATCCGCGCGTGCTGACGCTGGACGCCGCCGAGACCGGGTCGGCCGCGGGCCCGGGACCCGTCTGAGCCCGGTCGGCCTGGCTCAGGCCGGCGCGGGCAGGGTGGCGACGTACCGCAGCAGGGCCGGGGCGTAGGCACGGTCGTCGTCGGCGCCCGCGTGCGCCACGAGTGACTCGACGAGCAGCCGGACGGCCTGGTCGCCGCTGCCTGACTCGAGCAGCGCGAGCGCCAGAAACGCCTGCGCCGCAACGCTCTCAGGTCGCTCGCTGACCACCTGCATGAGCACGTCGACCGCCTCGGCCGGCCGCCCGAGCACCCGCAGGCTCGACCCGAGGCCGATCATCGCCTGGTGCCGGTGCGGCTCGCGCAGCCCGTCGCGCAGCGCCGCGCGGTACGCCGGCACCGCCTGCGCCGTCAGGTCGCCGGAGTCCAGCGCGCTGGCCCACTCGTACATCAGGCGGGAGTCGTCGGGGTCGGCGTCCAGCAGGGCCAGCAGCAGGCGCTGCCGGTCGACGGGTGCGGCCCGGTGCAGCGCCGCGATCTGGTCCTCCAGCGGGTGCTGGCCGCGGGCGGCGACGACCTTGGCGCGCACCTGGTCTGGCCCGTCGGGCGTCGCACCGTGTCGCTCCAGCCACCCGTCGAGGACCTCCCGGTCCGCGTGGCACATCACCGCGACCACGTCTCCCGCCCCCGCGCCCGAGGCCAGCGCGCGCAGGCCGGACAGCTCGTCGGGGTGCGCCGGGACGTCGGCCACGCCCACCCGGGCGAGTCCGGTTGACAGCTGGGCCTCCATGTCCTCGAGGGTCCGCCCGCGCAGGTAGTGCTCCTTGTGCACGATCACGACCTGGTCGCTGCGTCGTCCGGCGATCTCGCCGAGGGCGTTCAGCAGGTCGTCCGACCGGTCGCCGGCCGTGCCGAGACCGAGGCGCACCAACGAACCGGGAGCACGCAGCCCTTCGCACACGTCCAGCAGCGCCTCGAGCCCAGCCTCGTTGTGCGCCAGGTCGACCACCACGGTGACCGTCCCGCCCGGCACCGGGAGCGACCACACGTTGAGCCGGCCCGGGTTGAGCCGGACGTCGGGGCTGAAGGTGCGCAGGCCCTCGACCACCGCCTCGCGGGCCAACCCCAGGCCGAGGGCGGCAGCAGCAGCGGCCAGCGCGTTGGCCAGGTTGTGCTGCGAGAGGCCGCACAGGGCGATCGGCAGGTCGAGGACGTCAACCAGCCGGTCGGGGTCGCCGTCCGGGCGCAGCACCACCACCTGCCCGTCGAGCACCGTGATGCCGCGGCCACCGGCGTCCAGCGCGGTGCGCAGGGCCGGGGAGTCCGGGTGCAGGCTGAAGACCCACGGCCGGGCGGGCGTGCCCGGCAGCATCGCGAGCACACGGGGGTCGTCGCCGTTCAGCACGCACCAGCCGCCCGGTGCGGTGACGCGGGTGATGATCGCCTTGACCTCGGCGAGCTGGTCGACCGTGTCGATCCCCTGCATGCCCAGGTGGTCGGCGCTGACGTTCGTGACGACCGAGACGTCGTTGGCGACCACGCCCATCCCCCGCAGCAGCAGCCCGCCGCGCGCCGTCTCGAGCACCGCGCACTGCACGCCGGCGGCGGAAAGGACGGCCCGAGCCCCGGCGGGGCCCGAGTAGTCACCCGGCTCGACCACCTCGCCCTGCACCACGACGCCGTCCGTGCTGGACCACCCGGTGCGCAGGCCCGCGGTCATCGCGATGTGCGCCAGCAGCCGGGTCGTCGTGGTCTTGCCGTTCGTGCCCGTCACCGACGCCACCGGCACCCGCGCGCGCAGGGCGCTCGGACGGCGACCGGCCGGCGCGGCGCCGACCGCAGCCGACGCCTCCGCCAGTCGCTCGTCGACGGAGGCGGCCGTGGGCGCGGCGCCATCGGTGCCCTGGAGGCACGCGTCCAGGCACGCGTCCAGGCACTGCGCAACAGCCTCACCGAGCGCGACGGCGCGGTCGTGGTGCCGCCAGGGATAGGCCACGACCACCTCACGCAGGCCCGACCCGGCGCGCACCCGCAGGCCGAGGCGTGCGGTGCCGGCGCCGAGGGCCACCCGGCGCACCAGTCGCGCGACCAGGCGCATCGCGAACCGCTGGCGGTGGGCCGAGCCAGGGTCGCCGGGTCGCACCCGCGACAGCCCCACGGCGGTGGCCAGCGCGGCGGCGTCAGCGGTGGCCAGGTCGCTGAGCGCTCCGATGTCGAGCACCAGCTTGGCAGCGGCGCGGGTGAAGTACAGGTTGGGTCCGTCGAGCAGACGCAGCTCGACCAGGCTGGTGCCGGGCATGACGCGGAGACTAGCGGCGCTCACCGGTGGTGAACCCCCCTCACGCACCGTCACTCGGGCAGGACGTCTGGAGCCAATCCCGGCCACCTGCGCACCCGGTCGCCGTCCGCGGACTACCGTCGGCGCGTGATCACGATCCGGGCCCGGCGCGCGCCGGTCGCCGTCGCGCTGGTGGCCCTCCCGCTGGGCGCCGCGCTGCTCACCGGCTGCTCACGAGCCCCGGTGCAGGTCGAGGGCGTCAAGCTCGCGGCCACGCCGAGCCCCACGGCGACCGCCAGCCCGACCCCGACCCCCCTGCAGCCGGCGGCGGACGGCGGGCTCGCCGTCCGGCTCGAGCCGCCCAGCGTGGACGCCGCCGTGGGGCAGCCGGTCACCCTCACGGTGCGGTTCGTCGACGCGCACGGCGGGCTGGTGGGCACCGTCGAGGACTTCGGCGACGGGGGTCTGGGCGGCATGAAGGTCAGCGACTGCCGCGACAGCGAGAAGAACCCGTCGGCCGGGTCGAAGGTGCTGACGCACGCGTTCGCCGCCCCAGGCACGTACCTGGTCAGCGTCACGGTGACGACGCTGTCCTGCGTGCACGGCCAGGAGGACGTGACCGCTACGGCCTCGGTGACGGTGCGCTGAACAGCCCCTGCACCTCGACGAGGGCGGCGGTGTCACCGGTGCGCGCCGCTGCCCGCGCGGCGAGGATCGGCCGGTGCAGCAGCTGACCCGCCAGCCGGTGCGCGATCCGCTCGACCTGGTCGTCGCTGATGGCCCCGGCCGCGCGCAGCTCGCGACGGCAGGTCTCGCGGATGGCGTCGTGCATGGCCCGGATGACGGGACCGGCCGCCGCGGCGCCCACCTGCGCCTGGTGACCCTCGACGCACGCGGCGACGACGGTCTCGGCGGCCGCGACGGCGGCAGCCGCCTCCCGGCCCCGTGGGTCGTCGCCGTCACCGAGGTCGTCCAGCCCGATCAGTCGCACGCCGGGCAGCGCGGCGACCAGGGGCTCGACCGTGCGCGGCAGCGACAGGTCGACGAGGGTGAGTGCTCGTCCGCCCACCCGCGTCGCCGCCGACGTCCGGACGTCCTGCAGCCGCACCAGGTCGGCGCTGGCGGAGGTCGCGCAGATCACCAGGTCGGCCTCGGCCAGCACCGCCACCAGGTCGGCGAGCTCACGCACGTCGTGCACGGGGACGAGCCGGGCGGCCCGGTCGCGATCGCGGGCGACGACCGTCGCGCGCAGGCCGGTCGCCGCCAGGCGCTCGACGGCCGCAGCGGCCATCCGGCCGGCACCCACGACCGCCACGACCGGGACGGCGCCCGGTGCGAGGGTCGCCAGCCCGACGTCGACGGCGCGGCAGGCCAGCGACCTGCCCTGCCCCCCGAGCGCCGTCCGCTCGCGCACCTCGCGGCCGCAGCGCACAGCCGTGGCGAACAGCCGGGTCAGCACCGGCCCTGCGGCGGCGGCCTCCTGCGCCTCGGCCAGGCAGGCCCGCACCTGCCCGTGGATCTCGGGCTCGCCCAGGACGCGCGAGCGCAGGCCGCCCGCGACGGCGAACAGGTGTGGTGGCACCTCGTCGCCGAACCGCCGCCGCGCCACCTCGGCGAGGTCGGCCGGCGCGACGCCGCAGTGCCGCGCGAGCACCCGCACGAGGACCTCGGGGTCGACGGTCCCGACGACGTACAGCTCGGTGCGGCTGCACGTCGACAGGACCACGGCCTCGGCGCACCCGGCATGCAGCAGGGCGGCGAGCAGCGGGCGACACCCCCCGGGCCGGACTGCGGCCCGCTCCAGCAGCTCCAGCGGTGCGCTCTCGTGTGACAGGCCCAGCATCTGCAGCGGCATGAGCCCTCCCCGTCGGACGTCCAGGCCGGACGGCGCGCCCGCCCGCCGTCCTCTGGTGAGGGAACCGGGCTCGCGCAACACGAGCGTCAAACGGCCGACAAGACGTGCCGAGCGGGGCCCGGCAGACTGGGGCCATGATCTCCGTCGAGCTCGCCAGGGCCCTGCGCGTGGCGGCCCTGGACTGGACGCCGGCACCCGGCGACCGCTTCGTCGTCCCCGACCGCGACATGGACGACGACGTGTTCGTCATCAGCGACATGGCGATCGACGTCCTGCAGCACGCCACCGGCACCGTCATCGGCTTCAACGGGACCACCGAGTGGGCGCTGGACAGCATCGAGCAGGGTGCCGTGGTGTGGCTGCCCCGCGAGAGCCAGCTGCGCGACCTGCTGGGAGAAGGCTTCGTGCGCTTGGAGCGGTCGACGGAGGGGTACGCCGTCGTGGCGGCCGAGGACGAGGTGCTGGTGCGTTATGACGACACCGATGTCGAGCAGGCGTACGCGCGCGCCGTGCTGGCGCGCCTGCGCTGACCAGACCCTACTGCCCCATGGCGTGCACGCCGCCGTCGACGTGCACGATCTCGCCGGTGGTGGCTGGGAACCAGTCCGACATCAGAGCCACGCACGCGCGGGCGGCGGGCTCGGCGTCCTTGACGTCCCAGCCCAGGGGGGCCCGGGTGTCCCACACCTGCTCGAACGCCTCGAAGCCCGGGATGCTCTTGGCCGCGGTCGTGCGCACCGGCCCGGCAGCGACCAGGTTGCAGCGGATGCCCTTCGGGCCGAGCTCGCGCGCGCAGTACCGCGACGTCGACTCGAAGGCGGCCTTCGCGACGCCCATCCAGTCGTAGACCGGCCACGCGAACTTCGCGTCGAAGGTCAGGCCCACGACGCTGCTGCCCGGTGCCATCAGCGGCAGCGCCGCCACCGCCAACGCCTTGAGCGAGTAGGCCGACACGTGCACCGCGGTCGCCACGTCCTCCCACGGCGCGGTCATGAAGTCGAACGCGCCCTTGGGGGCGAAGCCGATCGAGTGCAGCACCCCGTCCAGGCCGTCGACGTGCTCGCGCAGCCGGTCGGCCAGGGTGTCGAGGTGCTCGGTGTCCTGCACGTCGAGCTCGATGACCGGTGCCGGCTGCGGCAGCCGCTTGGCGATCGTCTGGGTGATCTTCATGGTGCGCCCGAACGAGGTCAGCACCACCTGCGCACCCTCGTCCTGCGCCAGCCGCGCGACGTGGAACGCGATGGAGGAGTCCATCAGCACTCCGGTCACAAGCAGCCGCTTGCCCTCGAGCAGACCCATGTCAGTGCCCCATCCCTAGTCCGCCGTCCACCGGGACGACCGCCCCGCTGATGTACGCCGCCTCGTCGCTGGCCACGAACCGTACGACGCCGGCGACCTCCGCCGCGGTGGCGAACCGCCCCGCCGGGATGGCGCCCTTGTAGGCCGCCTGCTGCGCCTCGGGCAGCGCCGCCGTCATGTCGGTCTCGACGAACCCCGGCGCCACGACGTTGGCGGTGATGCCGCGGCCACCGAGCTCGCGGGTGATCGACCGCGCGAGGCCCACCAGCCCCGCCTTGCTCGACGCGTAGTTGGCCTGCCCCGGCGAGCCGTAGAGCCCGACGACGCTCGAGATCAGCACGATCCGCCCGCGCCGCAACCGCATCATCCCCTTGCTGGCGCGGCGTGCGCAGCGGAAGGCACCGGTCAGGTTGGTGTCGAGGACGTCGGTGAAGTCCTCGTCGCTCATCCGCATCAGCAGGGTGTCCTTGGTGATGCCCGCGTTGGCCACGAGCACCTCGACCGGCCCGTGCTGTGCCTCGACCTCGCTGAACGCCGCATCGACCGAGGCAGTGTCGGTGACGTCGCAGCGGACGGCGATCGCGCCGTCCAGCTCGCCCGGCAGCTCGCCCGAGCGGCTGGTGATCGCCACCTTGTCGCCGGCCGCCAGGAACGCGGCGGCGATCGCCAGGCCGATCCCCCGGTTGCCGCCGGTCACCAGCACGCTTCGTCCGCTCATGCGCAGCGACGGTAGCGGCTCGAGCGGTGTGCGCCGAAGCGCAGGGCCGATGTCGGACGACGGGCCCGC
>JBKJTJ010000161.1:0-3977 GCA_046590855.1 Actinomycetota bacterium | reverse complement strand
ACGTCGAACTTCTCCAGCGCGAGCGGCTCGACAGCAGGGCCCTTGTGGAAGTGCATGTTCTTGATGCCGAGCTCGATGCAGCGCTCGTACAGCGGGAACACCATGGGGTCGTTGGCCTTCCAGCCACGCGACTCGCCCCGCCACTCGGCCGTGTACCACTTGAAGCCCTTCATGCCGAGCTCGACCTGACGGTCGACCTGCTCCAGCGCATCAGGTGCCCGGGGGTCGATGCCGCCCAACCCGATCAACCGGTCGGGGGCGCGCTTGATCAGCTCGGCGTTGCGCTCGGGGTTGGTGAAACCCGTGTGGTAAAAATCCATCAGCACCTGGGTCGACAGGATCGACATGTCGGCGTCGCCCTGCACGAACATCGTGTCGAGGTACCAGTCCGGGTCGACCTTGCGGAACACGTTCTCGTAGTCCATGGTCCACTGCGGCTGACCGGTCGGGTTGAACCCGGTCTGGAAGGCGTAGAAGGTCTCGACGAACGCCTCGCCGTACTTGTTCTTGCAGTTCTCGGGGCTGGCGTCCCAGAACCCGGTGTGGGCGTCCATCACGAACTTGCCGTTCTTCATCTCGAGCCTCTCTGTTCGGTGAGCTCGGTGTCCGATGACTCCTCTACGCGACCACCGAGGTCGGCAGGTCGGCAGCGGCACGGCCTGGTGGGCCGCCGCATCCGCGGCCTCGGGGATCCCCCGAACCCGTTTCGAGCACCTGCCGTGCTGGTTCCGCCATAGAACACCCGACACCGGTGTGTCGACAAGGGTTACCGGCTGGTCGGCTGTCTCGGAGGTTGTCGTCCTGAACGGCTACCCCCGCTCGCCGGCCAGGTGCGGAAGGCGCACGTGCGCGTCGGGCTGCTCGGTGGCCGCGGTGATGACGATCCGGGGCCTGCGCCGGCGCCGGTGCAGCACCGTGGCGACGCCCGCGCCCGCGACCACCAGCAAGGCCACGGCGAGGGCGTCCAGCGGACCAGCGAGAGGGCTCGACGACACGATCGTGTGGTCCAGGCGGGTGCCAGGGCCTGGGACCGTCCAGGGGTAGGTGGCCGACGTGACGGGAAGCCCGGGCCGGTCGACGTCGACCCGCACGGACCAGCGACCGGGTGACCGGACCGCGTCCGTGGTCAGCAGCCAGCGCCCGGCCCCTCGACCGAGTGCGGCGGCCGTGGTCTGCGCGCCGTCCTCGGACAGAAGGGTCAGGCGGACCCCCGTGACCGGGGCCGGCGCCGGGCGCCGGGAGTCGAAGACGTCCACAGCGACGAAGGTGGGCCCGGGGCGGTTCGGGCTGATGCTCATCGCCTCGACCAGGTCGGCTGCGGTGCCGCTGACGATCGACTGGGACGGTTCCGGTGCCTGCCACTGGCGGCCCACGGCGGGTTGGGACGAGGCCAGGGCGGCCGCCGCGCCCAGGACGAGCACCGCCGCGGCGGCCTCGAGCACGAGGAGCCGGGCGCAGTGCCGGCCCAGGCTTCGGGGCAGCCGCGGGTGGCCCACCGCGTTGAGCGCCCCGAGCAGGACGGCGACGGCGACCACCGCGACCTTGGCGAGCAGGACGCGCCCGTACCCGCTGACCAGCATGGCGTCGACGCTGGCAACCTCGACACCGGCCAGGACCAGCCCCGTCACGACCATCGTGAGCACGCATCCGATGGCGAGTGCCGAGAACTGGCGCAGCACGGTGCGCCTCAGCACGCCGTCGCCGGGAGCGCGGTGGCTCACCAGCACCAGGACGACCGCGACGAGGACACCCACCCAGACGGTCGCCGCGAGGACGTGGATCGCACCGACGGCCGTTCGCGCACCGTGTCCGAGACCCGACCGGCGCGCACCCGCTGCCACGTGGCCCACCAGCTGCGCCGCGACGACGTGACCGACCAGAGCCACCGCGCCTGCGGCGAGCCACCAGGGGCCCACCGACCGTGCGACCCTCGCCCGGCGGACGCCGTTCGCGGCCACGAGCACCAGCATCAGCGCCCCGGCCTGCATGGTCACCCAGTGCACGCCGTACCGACCCGATCCCAGCACCGCCGGCACCGCCGCCGGTCCCCCGGCCTGCACCGCGAGCAGAGCCGAGTCAGCCAGCACCACTGCGACGGCGCCGGTCAGGCTCAGTCGGCCCGCTCGCCGCAGCATCGGCCGCCGGCGACCGATGCGGTCGGCCGTGAGCAGCCGGGCGAGCAGCTGACCACCGACGGCGGCGGCCAGGGCCAGCAGCGAGAGCCAGCGCAGCGCCGACTCCGCCACTGACGGTGCCGGCTCGGGGACGGCGCGGACCGCCATTCCCTGCACCGATGTCCGCACACCGAACACCAGGACGCCGGACGTCGCGTGCAGATCGTCGCTGGACACCGTGCTCCAGGCCAACCGGTAGGACCCCGCCGACAGGGATGGCGTCGCCACGACCAGGCTCGAAGGCGACTCGGTCGACGCCGGCTTGCCAGTGGCTGCGCTGACGACCTTCGTGATGGGCCCGGCGGCCAGGTCGCGGCCGGTGTCCGACGTCAGGACGACGCGCGTGCGCCCGAGCTCGACCGACTCGGTGAAGTCCAGCCGCACCTGGGATGGAGCCACCTCGAGGTCGACACCGTCCGCGGGGTCGCTGCGCGCTAGCTCGGCGTGCGCCGAGGCCGGCCCGGCGACCAGCAGCAGCGCCGAGACCGCCAACCCCACGGCCAGCAGCAGGCGCCGCACGGCGTGCCTGCCGCCGGCCCGCGGGCGGTGCGAGGAGGTGGCCACCCGAACGGTCCTAGCGAACCGGGACGCTGGCGATGCGACCGCCGCCGGCGTCGATCTCCATGCTCTCGCCGGAGCGGATCGCCGCGTGGTTGTTGAGGTACAGCACGTAGTAGGTCTGACCCGGGCGCAGGTCGTGGCCCTGCTTCATCAGCGCGGTGCGGTAGACCGAGCCTCCGCGGCGCTCACTGCGCAGCACCGGCGGGTGGTGCACGTCGTTCTGGAACCGCGACGCCTTCTGCGGGTCGAGGACGACGTAGCGCAGCTCGACGATGCCGCCGTCGGCGACGACCGCCGCCTGGCTGAACCGCACGCCGAGGGTGGACTCGACCTTCGCGTCCTGCGGCACGCGATAGCCCCGGGCGGCCGCGGCGGACGAGCCGCGTGCCAGCACAGACCACACGAGGGCGACGGCGAGCAGGACGAGCACGACGGGCAGGGCCTTGCGTGAGCGGGTCCAGCCCCGCACTGCGGTGATCGATGCGGTCATGACGACCGCCTCCTTTCGGGTGGGGCTCCCGGCCCGCCGAGGTCGGCGGGCCGGGAACGGGCTCACGTGAGGGGCGTGCGGGCGGACCTGAACGAGTCGAACAACGCGGTCCCGGTGACCGACGTGCTGGTCCCCGGGGCCTGCACGAGGCCCAGACGAACCGTCTCGACCTTCAGCGTCGAGGTGTTCTGGTTCGTCAGGGCGCTGGTGACACCGTTGACGACCAAGGCCGGCGAGCCGGCCGTGGCGGCCGTCCAGTCGACCTGGATGCTGCTCGTCGCGGTGGGCAGGCTCACCCACGCAGTGCTGCTGTTACCCGTCGTTCGCCAGACCGTCATCCGGACCTGCGAGACGGCGGTGGCACCCCCGCCTCGCCTGAGCTGCACCTGGAACACCGGGGCGTTGGTGGCCGAGAGCGCGGTGAAGATGCCGATCGGCGAGCCGGACTGAGTGGTCCCCGTGCGCAGTGACGAGCTGATCGAGAACCGGGCGTGGTAACCGGTCTCAGCCGTCGGCGTGGTGTCGGTGACCGCCGCAGGCTGGGTCGTCGACCCGGTCACCTGCATGCTGTAGGCGCCGGCGATGGGGGTGGTCGCCACCACCGTCGTCGCGCCGACCGTGCCGCCGTTCCAGGCGGTCGTGTTGCCCGTCTCGAAGCCGTCGGAGAACAGACCCCGCTTCAGGGTGAAGGTGGCCGGGACGAGGTCGCCCCAGTTGCCCGCGGCGTCCTTGGCGTGCACCCAGATCCGGTA
>JBKJTJ010000076.1:0-8813 GCA_046590855.1 Actinomycetota bacterium | reverse complement strand
GCCGTGTCGCCGAAGTCGTAGCGGTACTCGCCCCGGGTCAGTGACGGGCACGCGGCCGGCTCGACCGCGCGGATCGTCGGCGACATGCGGCCGCCCAGCTTCTCGCGCAGGAAGGGGAACGCGAGCCCTGCGAAGTTCGAACCCCCACCGGTGCAGCCCACGATCAGGTCGGGCGCCTCACCCGCCATCTCCATCTGCAGCAGCGCCTCCTCCCCGATGATGGTCTGGTGCATCAGCACGTGGTTGAGGACGCTGCCGAGCGCGTAGCGGGTGCTCGGGTCGGGTGCGGCGACCTCGACTGCCTCCGAGATGGCGATGCCCAGCGACCCGGGGTGACCCTCGTCGAAGGCGCGGCCAGCGGCCGTGAGCCGGGACGGCGAGCGGTGGACGGTGGCGCCGAACGTCTCCATCAGCATGCGGCGGTAGGGCTTGCTGTCGTACGACGCACCGACCTGCCACACCTCGAGCTCGAGGCCGAACAGGCCGCAGGCGTACGCGAGGGCGCTGCCCCACTGGCCGGCGCCGGTCTCGGTCGTCAGCTTGGTCACCCCGGCCTGGGCGTTGTAGAACGCCTGCGGCACAGCGGTGTTGGGCTTGTGCGAGCCCGCCGGTGAGGTGCCCTCGTACTTGAAGTAGATGTGCGCCGGCGTGCCGAGCGCCCGCTCGAGCCGGTGCGCCCGGTACAGGGGCGAGGGGCGCCACGAGCGGTAGACGTCCTGCACCTCGACCGGGATGTCGACGTACCGCTCGGTCGTCACCTCCTGCTCGATGAGCGACATCGGGAACAGGGGGGCGAAGTCCTCCGGACCGGCGGGCTGCAGCGTCCCGGGGTGCAGTGCGGGAGGGGGCGGGCTCGGCAGGTCGGCCACCAGGTTGTACCAGCGGGTCGGCATCTGCGACTCGTCGAGGACGAACTTGTGCTGCTGCGGCACCCGGGATGAGGTCATGGCGCACTGTAGCGGGCGGGCGGGACCTGTTGCGGCAGTGGCGCGGTCGCCGTTCGTCGAGGGTCAGACGGTGTGCAGCACCAGCAGGAACTGACCGCCGCCGGGCTCGACCCGCGTCGCCACGGCGAGGTCGGGCGCGAGGCGGGACAGTCGGTCCAGCAGCCATGCGGCGGCTGCCTCGGCGTCGTCCTGGCTGGGGCAGCGGGCCACTACCTCGCGCCCCGGCTTGCGCGACAACCGGTCGACCGTGGCCACGATGGGCGCCGGGTCGAGGACGAACAGCTCCGGCGACCACGCCACGACCGGCTTCACGGCCCCCCTGCGGCTGTTGCACGCCCGGTGCGCCAGCCGCTCCCTGCCTGGCGCGGGCTTCTTCCCCTTGGGTGCGGCGCCCGAGTCGACGCTGGGTCCGCGGTCGGAGTTGACGGACGCGTCAGGGTCGACCGGCTCGTCGCACAACCAGCATCGCCAGGCGTCCCGGCGTCCGACCTCGTCCAGTGAGCTCATGGCCCGACAGTACGACGGTCCGCGCCGTGAGCGGTGCGGCAACGGGATCGGGGGCGCCCGTAGGGTGCCGAGCATGGACCGGACGAGCGCCGCACCGGCCGACGACGAGCGGTGGGCACGTCAGCGGCGCAGCGTCATGCGGGACGCGCTGGCGGTGGGGGTGTCGACCGGCGCGTACGGGCTCTCGTTCGGCGCCATCGCCGCGACCGCCGGGTTGTCGCTGACCCAGGCCTCGGCCCTGTCGCTGCTGATGTTCACCGGCGCCAGCCAGTTCGCCCTCGTAGGGGTCCTCGCCGGGGGCGGCGCTCCCCTCGCGGCCGTAGCCACGGCCACGCTGCTCGGCGCCCGGAACGCGTTCTACGGCCTGCGGCTCGCCTCCGTGCTGGGCCTGCGCGGACCCCGACGCCTGCTGGCTGCGCACCTGGTGATCGACGAGTCCTCGGCGATGGCGACGCTGCGCGACGACCCGCGCGAGAGCCGGCTGGCCTTCTGGGCCACCGGTGTCGCGGTCTTCGTGCTCTGGAACCTCGCGACGCTGGCCGGGGCCGCGGGCGCCGGCCGACTGGCCGACCCCACCGTGCTGGGGTTGGACGCCGCCGCGCCGGCGGCCTTCCTGGCGCTGCTGGCACCTCGCCTTCGCGATCGCAGCACCTGGGCACTCACCGCCGCTGCCGCCGCCGTCGCGCTGGCGCTGACCCCGTTCGTGCCCGCCGGCGTACCGATCCTGGCCGCGGCGCTGCTCGTCGTGGCCGTCGCCGCGCGCCGCCCACGCGCTGCGACGGGTGCGGCCCGATGATCTGGTTCGCCGTCCTAGCGGGTGCCGTCGGCTGCTACGCCGCGAAGGTCGCGGGGCTGTCGATCCCCCCGCAGGTGCTCGCGAACGCGCGGGTGCAGCGGGTCGCCGTCGCGCTGCCGGTGGCGCTGCTCGCCGCGCTCGTCGTCACCCAGACCGTGACGACCGGGCGGACGCTGGTGCTGGACGCGCGGGCCGCCGGCCTCGCCGTCGCCGTCGTGGCCGCCCTGCTGCGCGCCCCGTTCCTGGTCATCGTGGTCGCCGCCACCGCTGCGGCGGCCCTGCTGCGCCTGGTGACCTGACCCGGCACCACCAGGTCGGGCAGCATGACCGCATGACATTCGACGCGTCCCGGTTCCTCACCGCCCAGGACGACGGGGGCACGTACGCGGCGGCGCTCGCCGAGCTGCGAGCGGGCCGCAAGGGCGGCCACTGGATCTGGTTCGTGTTCCCGCAGGTCGCCGGGCTCGGCACCAGCAGCACGTCGCGGTTCTACGCCCTCGTCGGTCTCGACGACGCAAGGGCCTACCTCGCGCACCCCGTGCTCGGGGTCCGGCTCGTCGAGTGCGCCGCCGCACTGCTGGACCTGCCCGGAACCGACCCGGTGGCTGTCCTGGGTGGCATCGACGCCCAGAAGCTGCGCTCGTCCATGACGCTGTTCGCGCGCGCGGCCACCGACGGCGAGCAGCGCGCGGTGTTCCGCACGGTCCTCGAGCGGTGCTTCGACGGCACCGACGACCCGCAGACGCTCAGTCGCCTGGCTGGTCCGACGTCGGCCGCCACACCCGGTCCGCCGCCCGAGTAGCCTGGCCGCCGGGGCCTCTAGCTCAACTGGCAGAGCAGCGGACTTTTAATCCGCGGGTTGTGGGTTCGATCCCCACGGGGCCCACCCGCTCGAGCGACTCGTCCCGTCTCATCGCAGGGTCGGCCACCGGTGCGCCCAGGGCGCCAGCCGCTCGTACGCCGCAGCCACCGCGAGCACGCGCGCGTCCGACCAGCGGGGCCCCATCACCTGCATCGCCACCGGCAGGCCGTCGGGAGCGAACCCGGTGGGCACCGAGCAGGCCGGCTGGCCGGTCAGGTTCGCCGGCAGGGCGAGGGTGCACCAGTCGTCGAAGAACGGGTCGACGGGGTGACCGTCGATGGCGGCCGGGCCCGAGACGTCGACGCCGAACGCCGTCAGCTGCATCATCGGGGTGAGGATCACGTCGTGGTGGGTGAAGAACTCGGCCCACAGTCGGGTCACCGCCGCCACCCGCGCCTGGGCGTCCAGGTAGTCGCGCGCCGAGTGCGTCTGGCCGGCGCGCACGATGTCGGCGGTGCCGGTGGTCATCTGCTCGGCCCACTGCTCGAGCAGCGGACCCTCGGAGGCGAACCCCTCGGGCAGCGCGACGTCGTTCCACGTGGTCGTCGGGTACGGCGTGCTCGGGTGGGCCTCGGTCAGCCGTGCCCCTGCGTCGGACAGGACGTCGAGCGCGCGCCGGAACGCCGCTCGCACCGCCGGCTCGACCGGAGCCCAGCCGAGGTCGTCCGAGACGGCGATCCGCAGCCGCGACCAGTCGACGTCCCGCTCGACCGCCGAGCGCAGGTCGCCGACGTCGACCGGCCAGGTCAGGACGTCGGCGGCCGCGGGGCCGGCCATCACGGACAGGGCCAGCGCGGCGTCGCGCACGGTGCGGGTGAGCGGTCCGTCCACCGACAGGGTCGGCCAGCCGCGGAACCCCGGCATCTTCGGCACCAGGCCGAAGGTGGGCTTGTGGCCGACGATGCCGCAGAACGCGGCGGGGATGCGGATCGAGCCCCCGCCGTCCGTGCCGAGCGCGATGGGGGTGGCGCCGTACGCGACCGACGCGCCCGCACCACCGCTGGACCCGCCCGGTGTGCGGTCGAGCGCCCACGGGTTGCGGGTCAGGCCCCAGACGTCGTTGTCGGTGAAACCGCGATAGCAGAACTCCGGGTTGTTGGTCTTGCCGACGACGACCGCACCCGCGGCCTTGAGCCGCGCGACCGGGACGGCGTCGACGCCAGGAACGAAGTCCCGCAATGCCTTCGAGCCATTGGTGGCGGGTGAGCCGGCGAGCCAGATGTGGTCCTTGACCGAAACGGGCACACCTAGCAGCGGTGGCAGGTCCGCGAGCGTCCCGACCGCAGCTGCCCGCTCGCGACGGACGTCCGCCTGCGCGGCCTGGGCCCGCGCCTGCTCGCGCAGCTGCACCGTGAACGCGTTGACGCTCGGCTCGAACGCATCCATGGCGGCGAAGGCGTCGTGCACGAGCTCGGTGGCGCTCGTCGTCCCCTCGCGCACGGCTGCAGCGCTGGCCCAGCCGTCCATGGCGTCGCTCACCCGAGGAACCCGCGCAGCAGGGCCGCGCTGCCGGCCAGGTGCTCGTCCATGGCGGCGGCCGCCTCGGCCGGGTGCCGGCGGACGACGGCGCGCACGACCTTCGCGTGCTGGGTGTTGCTGTGGGTGATGTTGCGCTCCAGCAACGGGATCGCGTCGAGCAGCAGGTTGACGCGCGTGCGGACGTCGGCGACCGCCGCCGTGAGCGACGGCGACCCGGCCATGGCGGCGATCGCCAGGTGCAGCCGCGAGTCCGCCGGCCGGTACCGCGCCGGCTCCGCGCAGCGGCACTCCGCCAGCAGGCCCCGCAGCGCCTGACGATCGGACGCCGGCACCTCGGCGGCCGCAGCCGCCGACGCCGCTCCGACCTCGAGCACGCGACGTAGCACCAGCACGTCGTCGAGGTCGGCGCGGCTCGGCGCGGCGGGGGGCGACGTACGGCGCGTTCTCGTGGTGGCGGCGCGGTCGAGCACGAACGTCCCGCCGTGCCGGCCGCGGCGCGACTGCAGCCAGCCGGCGGCCGCGAGCTCACGGATCGCCTCGCGCAGCGTCTCCCGGCCCACCCCCAGCCGGGCTGCCAGGTCGCGCTCGGCCGGCAGCTTCTCGCCCGGCTCGACCAGCCCCAGGGTCACCGACTGCAGCAGCCGCTCGACGCACTCCTCGAAGGCGTTGCCGGCGCGGATCGGGCGGAACGCGATGCTTGCCGCGCTGGTGGCGGCGGTGGGGGGCATCAGCGAGCCGGGCACCGGGTCACAGCGGCGTCACGTAGGCGCCGCTGATCCCGCCGTCGACCAGGAACTCCGAGGCGGTGATGAACGACGAGTCGTCCGAAGCCAGGAACGCCACGGCGGCAGCGATCTCGGTCGGGTCGGCGAAGCGCCCGAGCGGGATGTGGACCATCCGGCGGGCGGCGCGCTCGGGGTCGCTGGCGAACAGCTCGCGCAGCAGGGGCGTGTCGACCGGGCCCGGGCACAGGGCGTTGACCCGGATCCCCTCACGTGCGAACTGCACCCCGAGCTCGCGGGACATGGCCAGCACCCCACCCTTGGACGCGGTGTAGGAGATCTGCGAGGTGGCCGCACCCATCCGGGCCACGAACGACGCGGTGTTGATGATCGATCCGCGCCCGCGCGCCTGCATGTGCGGGATCGCGGCCTGGCAGCACAGGAAGACGGAGGTGAGGTTCACCTCCTGCACCCGGCGCCACGCGTCCAGACCCGTGGTGAGGATCGAGTCGTCGTCGGGCGGTGAGATGCCCGCGTTGTTGAACGCGATGTCCAGCCCTCCGTAGGTGTCGACCGCGGCCTGGAACAGCGCCCCCACCTGCTCGGGTGACGTCACGTCGACGGGCACGAACGTGCCACCCACCTCGTCGGCGGCGGTCGAGCCGGACGCCGGGTCGAGATCGCCGATGACGACGCGGGCACCCTCGCTGGCCAGCCGCCTCGCCGTTGCCAGCCCGATGCCGCTGCCGCCACCGGTGACCACGGCGACGCGGTCGACGAGACGTCGGACGACCGGGAGGGTCTCGTCGGCTGCTGCGGTGGTCACGCGGTCATCCTTCCGTCGACAGGAACACGTTCTTGACCTCGGTGAACGAGTCCAGGGCGTCAGGCCCCAGCTCGCGGCCAAGCCCGGACTGCTTGAAACCCCCGAAGGGCGTCGAGTAGCGCACCGAGGAGTGGCTGTTGACCGACAGGTTGCCAGCCTCGACGGCTCGACTGACGCGCAGGGCCCGCCCCACGTCGCGGGTCCACAGCGAACCGGACAGACCGTACGGCCCCGAGTTCGCGATGCGCACGGCGTCGGCCTCGTCGTCGAACGGCACGATGCTGACGACCGGGCCGAAGATCTCGTCGGTGAACGCGCGGTCGCCCACGTCGGGGGTCAGGACCGTGGGGGCGAACCAGAAGCCGGGCCCGTCGGGGGCGGTGCCGCGGAACGCCACGGGCGCGTCGTCCGGGACGTACGAGCTGACGGTCTGCCACTGCCGTCGTGAGATCAGCGGACCCATCTGCGCCGACTCACTGCGGGGGTCCTCGACCCGAAAGCCCTTGACGGCGGGTTCGAGCAGCTCGAGGAACCGGTCGTAGATGTTGCGCTGCACCAGGATCCGCGAACGGGCGCAGCAGTCCTGACCGGCGTTGTCGAAGACCGGGGACGGCGCGCTGGCCGCCGCCTGCTCGAGGTCGCAGTCGTCGAAGACGATGTTCGAGCTCTTGCCGCCGAGCTCCAGCGTCACCCGCTTGACCTGGTCGGCGCAGCCCCGCATGACGCCCTTGCCGACATCGGTCGATCCGGTGAACACGATCTTGCGCACGTCGGGGTGCTGCACCAGCCGCTCGCCGACCACCGCTCCCCGCCCGGGCAGGATCGTCAGCACCCCCGGCGGGAGGCCGGCGTCCAGCGCGAGCTCGCCGATCCGCAACGCCGTCAGCGGGGTGTACTCAGCCGGCTTGAGCACCACCGTGTTTCCGGCGGCCAGCGCCGGGGCGAACCCCCAGCCCGCGATCGGCATCGGGAAGTTCCACGGCACGATGACGCCGACGACGCCGAGTGGTTCCTTGAAGGTGATGTCGACACCCCCGGCCACCGGGATCTGGCGTCCGAACAACCGCTCCGGGGCCGCCGAGTAGTACGTGAGCACGTCGCGGACGTTGCCGGCCTCCCACCGGGCGTTGCCGATGGTGTGCCCGGCGCCCGCGACCTCGAGCTGGGCGAGCTCTTCGAGATGGGCGTCGACCTGGTCGGCGAAGCGCCGCAGCAACCGGGCCCGGTCGGCCGGTGCGACGTGACGCCAGGTGTCGAAGGCCCGCACCGCCGCTGCGACCGCGGCGTCGGTCTCGGCGACACCTGCCATCTGGACGGTCGCCAGCACCTGCTCGGAAGACGGGTCGACCACGTCGTAGTCAGGCTCGGTGGTCGTGGTGGTCACAGCCGCTCAAACCCCCGGTAGCGCTCCCAGTCGGTCACCGAGGACTGGAACGCCGCGATCTCGACCCGGGCCATGTTGGCGTAGTGCTCGACGACGTCGTCCCCGAACACCCGCCGGGCGAAGTCGCTGCCCTCCCACAGCTGCAGGGCCTGCGGCAGGCTCTCGGGCACCCGCACCGAGTCCGAGGTGTACGCGTTGCCCACGAACGGCGGCTCGAGCTCGAGGCCGCGCTCGATGCCGTCGAACCCGGCGGCGATGATGGCGGCGGTGGCGAGGTAGGGGTTCACGTCGCCACCCGGGATGCGGTTCTCCAGGCGCAGCGAGGGTCCGTGGCCGACCAGCCGGAAGGCGCACGTCCGGTTGTCGCGGCCCCACCGCAGCGCGGTCGGGGCGAAGCTGCCGGCCACGAAGCGCTTGTAGGAGTTGATGTTCGGGGCCAGCAGCAGGGTCAGCTCGTGGATCCGGTCGAGCTGACCGGCGACGTACGCACGGCCGGTCGCGGACAGGCCCTGATCGTGGTCGTCCTCGTCGGCAAGCACCATCGACCCGTCCGTGCCGCGCAGCGAGCAGTGGACGTGACAGGAGTTGCCCTCGCGGGCGTCCCACTTGGCCATGAACGTCAGTGAGTAGCCCTCCTGGGCCGCGATCTCCTTGGCGCCGTTCTTGTAGATCACGTGGTGGTCGCACGCGGTCACCGCCTCGTCGTACCGGAAGGCGATCTCGTGCTGGCCGAGGTTGCACTCGCCCTTGATCGACTCGACGGTCATCCCCGCGCCGACCATCGAGTTCTGGATCCGCCGCAGCAGCGGCTCGATCCGCGAGGTGCCGAGGATCGAGTAGTCGACGTTGTAGAGGTTCGCCGGCGTCAGCGCGCGATAGCCCGACGTCCAGGCCTGCTCGTAGGTGTCGCGGAACACGATGAACTCGAGCTCGGTGCCGACGTACGCCTGCAAACCGGCATCGGCCAGCCGCGCCGTCTGGCGCTTGAGCACCTGGCGGGGCGAGACACTGACGTCGGACCCGTCGTGCAGCCCGACGTCAGCCGTGACCATCACGGTGCCCTCGTGCCAGGGCACCCGGCGCAGCGTGGCCAGGTCAGGGCGCATGACCAGGTCGCCGTACCCCGTCGACCAGGACGAGATGGCGTACCCGTCGACGGTGTTCATGTCGACGTCGACCGCGAGCAGGTAGTTGCACCCCTCGGTGTCGTTCTGGATCGCGTCGTCCAGGAAGAACTGCGCGTGCAGGCGCTTACCGACCACCCGACCTTGCATGTCCGTGATCGCCACG
>JBKJTJ010000021.1:0-5328 GCA_046590855.1 Actinomycetota bacterium | reverse complement strand
CCAGGCGTTCATCGACCCGCTCGACATGTTCAGCTTCGACCGGTCGATCTCGTTCGTGCTGATCGGCGTCATCGGCGGGATCGGCACGATCCTCGGCCCGGCGCTGGGCGCCATCGTCTTCGTGGTGCTGCAGGAGTTCCTGCTCGCGAGCTATCCCCAGCTCTACCTCGGGCTCTACGGCCTGCTGCTGATCGTCGTCATCCTGTTCGAGCCCCTGGGTCTGTCCGGGCTGATCATGCGGGTCCGCCGACGGGTGGGTCGAACCCCGCCGCCGTCGGCGGCCGCGGGTGGGCTGGGTTCGACGGCCAGCTCGAACGGCACTGCCGCCGACCCACCTGCCGGCGAGCCCGTGGGCGCAGCGACCGACGTCACCAGTGGAGGGCCGGCATGAGCGCGCTGCTCGTGGGTGAGTCGGTCTGCAAGTACTTCGGTGGCCTCAAGGCCGTCGACGACGTCAGCTTCCACCTCGACGAGGGCGAGATCCTCGGCCTGATCGGGCCCAACGGCGCAGGCAAGACCACCCTGTTCTCGGTGGCTGCGGGCTCGTTCCCGGCCACCAGCGGCCGGGTCCTGCTCGACGGCAAGGAGGTCAGCGGCAAGTCGGGCCATCGCTCGGTGCACCAGGGCATCTGCCGCACCCACCAGATCGTGCGGCCGTTCGCCCGGCTCTCGGTGCTCGACAACGTCCTGGTCGGCTTCCACTACGGGCGGCCAGGGGCGATCACGGGCACCCCCCACGACCACGCGATGGGCATCCTGGAGTCGATCGGGCTCGCCGCGCGGGCGCACGACCTGCCGGGGGCGTTGACCCTGGCCGGCCGCAAGCGGTTGGAGGTGGCGCGGGCGCTGGCCACGGGTCCGAGGGTGCTGCTGCTCGACGAGGTCGTCGCCGGGCTGAACCCGGTCGAGGGGCAGCGGTTCGTCGAGCTGATCCGCCAGATCCGCGAGCGCGGCACCTCGATCATCATGATCGAGCACGTCATGCATGCGGTGATGGGCCTGTCCGACCGGGTGATGGTGCTCGACCACGGCCGCCAGATCGCCGAGGGCACACCGCAGCACGTCGTCGAGCAGCCGAGCGTCATCGAGGCCTACTTCGGTCGCGACGACGACGAGCCGCCGGCCGAGGGTGCGACCTTCACCGACCCCACCGAGGAGCAGGCGCATGCTTGAGGTCACGGACCTGGACGTGTTCTACGGCGACGCGCAGGCCCTGGACGGCGTCACGCTGCGCGTCGACGAGGGCGAGGTCGTCACGCTGGTCGGTGCGAACGGCGCCGGCAAGACCACCACCCTGCGCGCGATCTCGGGGCTGCAGAAGGTCAGCCGGGGTGACATCGTCTTCGAGGGTGAGTCGATCGTCAGGCGGCCCGGGCACGCGCGGCCCGAGCTGGGCATCGGGCTGGTGCCCGAGGGCCGCGAGCTGTGGCCGTCGCTGACGGTGCTCGAGAACCTCGAGCTCGGCTGCTACGCCAAGTCCGCGCGCCGGCACCGGGACGAGTCCCTGGCGCGCGTGTTCGACCTGTTCCCCCGGCTGGAGGAGCGCACCAAGCAGGTGGCGGGCAGCATGTCCGGCGGCGAGCAGCAGATGGTGGCCATCGCCCGGGCCCTGATGGCGCGGCCGCGGCTGCTGATGTTCGACGAGCCGAGCCTGGGTCTCGCGCCCGTGATCGTCACCCAGGTCTTCTCGATCATCCGGCGGCTGTCGGCCGAGGGGCTGACGATCCTGCTCGTCGAGCAGAACCTCAAGAAGGCGCTCGAGGTCGCCGACCGCGGGTACGTCGTCGAGACCGGGTCGATCACCATGCAGGGCCCTTCGCAGGAGCTGCTGGCCAACGAGGGGATCCGCGCCGCCTACCTCGGCATCTGAGACCTCTCAGGTAGGGACGATCAGCGACTTGCCGGTCGTCAGGCGCGCCTCGAGGTCGCGGTGGGCGTCAGCGGCCCGCTCGAGCGGGTAGCGCGCACCCACCCGCACCGACAGCTCGCCGGACCGGATCCAGCCGAACAGCTCGCGTGAGCGCTCGAGCAGCTCGGTGCGCTCGGCGGCGTAGTGCGCGAGCGTCGGGCGGGTGAAGAACAACGAGCCCTTCGCCTGCAGCACAGCGGGATCGACCGGCGGCACCTTGCCGCTGGCAGCGCCGTACAGGACGAACATGCCGCGCGTGCGCAGGCTGTCCATGCTGCCCTGGAAGGTCGCGGCACCGACGCCGTCGTAGACGACGTGGACGCCGAGCCCGTCGGTGAGCTCACGCACCTCGGCCGCGACGTCCGCGGTGTCGTAGCGGATCACCGCGTCGGCGCCCGCTGCTGTGGCGAGAGCGGCCTTGGTGTCCGTGGACGTCGTCGCGATGACGCGCACGCCGAGCAGCGTCAGCACCTGGGTGAGCAGCAGGCCCACCCCGCCGGCGGCGGCGTGCACGAGCGCGGTCTGCCCGGCCTGCACCGGGAACGTCGAGCGGGTGAGGTACTGCACCGTCAACCCCTGCAGCAGCGCGGCGGCTGCGGTCTCGTCGTCCACGCCCTCGGGCACCGGGACGGCGCGGCCGGCAGGCAGCACCACCTGCTCGGCGTACCCGGCCCCGGCCGCCATCGCCCACGTGACGTGGTCGCCGATCCGGATGTCGGTCACGCCCTCGCCCACCTCGCTGACCACGCCGGCGCCCTCGCTGCCCGCGATGAACGGCAGCGGAAGGGGGTACGCGCCGGTGCGCTGGTAGACGTCGATGTAGTTCAGGCCGGCAGCGGCCACGTCGACCCGGATCTCGCTGCGACCCGGGTCGGGTGTGGGCCGCTCCTCGACGACGAGCACCTCGGGGCCACCGGTCTGACGGACCACCACTGCGCGCACGCGAACCTCCGACGGACCAGGTGGCGGCCGCGCCGCTCAGGTGCCGGTCCGGCGTCCAGGCTAGGACGGCGGCCGGCCCCTCGCCCGGGCGGCGGTCAGCTGCTGATGTCCTTGGTGGTCAGCCGCGCCCAGGCGAGCAGCAGGAACAGGACGACGTAGACGCCTTCGGTCAGCAGCCCGATCCCCATGGCGTGCAACGGGACCGGCGAGCGCAGCAGGTCACCGAACGCCAGCCACGGGGTCGTGAACAGGTACGGCCAGATGACCCGCACCTGCGGAACCGCGCCGACGATCTCGCTGATGATGGTCAGCACCGCCGTCGCCGCCATGGCCCCCATCGGCACCTCGGTGAGGGTCGAGAAGAACGCGCCGATGGCCCCGACGCCGGCGAGCATCGCGGCGACGTACAGCGCGACCAGCAGCGCGCGGCCCAGGGCGTTCGCGAACGAGACCGTGGTGCCCGAGAGCAGCGTGACCGCACCGTGCGGGAACAGGATCAGCCCCACGATCAGGCCCACGCCCCACACCACCAGTGCTGCAGCGAGTCCGAAGGTGACGATCGAGGCGTACTTGACCAGCAGCAGCCGGGTGCGGTCGACCGGGACGACGAGCAGGTTGCGCAGGGTGCCCGAGCTGGCCTCGCCGGCTATCGCCTCGCCCGAGACCACCGCCACCGACAGGGGCAGGAAGAACGGCAGGGTGACGGTGAGGGCGGTGAAGGCCAGGAACAGGCCGTTCTCGGTGATCTGGCCCAGGAACGCCGGGCCCTCGCCGTCCCCACCCGGCGAAGAGACGCGCACCGCGATGCCGATCAGGATCGGCGCGGTCGACAGCACGGCGAGCAGGGCCTGGTTGCGTCGGCGTCCGAACACCAGACGCAGCTCAGACCTGAACAAGCGCAACGGTTGTGGCCTGGTGCGGGGCTCACTTGACGTTCGCGTCAGCTCACTGGTCGACATCGAATCCCTCACCGGTCAGCTCGACGAACAGGTCCTCGAGGTCGGGCCGTTCGACGACCACCTCGTGCACGGGCACCCCGGCCTTGACGAGCTGCTCGACGAGCAGCGCCGTGTCGACCGGTGAGCCCTCGCCGTCGCTGAGGTCGGCGACCACCGAGCTGGTCACCCCCGACGTCGCGTGCACGGCGGTCGCGCCGGTGCCGAGCGCCCGCATGACCGCGGCGGCGTCGTCCGGTCGGGTGGTCTCGACGCGCACCCGGACGCCGGCGGCCTGGCGCAGCGCGGTGAGCGTGCCCTGGAACACCAGGCGCCCGTGGCTCATCACGCCCACATGGGTGCTCACCTGCTCGATCTCGCTGAGCAGGTGCGAAGACAGGAACACGGTCGACCCCTCGGCCCCGAGCTCGCGCACCAGGGTGCGCACCTCGCGGGTGCCTTGGGGGTCCAGGCCGTTGGTGGGCTCGTCCAGCACCAACAGGTCGCGCGGGCGCAGCAGCGCACCGGCCAGGCCGAGCCGCTGGCGCATGCCGAGCGAGTAGTTGCGGTACCGCTTGGATGCAGCTGCGGCCAGGCCGACCCGCTCGAGGGCGTCATCGACCCGGCGTCCGGCGCCGGCTGCCACCACGCTGCGGTCACCGGCGTCCAGGCGCAGGAGGTTGGCCCGCCCGGACAGGTAGGGGTGGAACGCGGGCCCCTCGACCAGGGCGCCGACCCTGGGGAGCACCGACGCGGCGTGCGCCGGCATCGACTCGCCCAGCAGCTCGTGCTCGCCCTCGGTCGCCGACACCAGGCCGAGCAGCATCCGGATGGTCGTGGTCTTGCCGGACCCGTTCGGCCCGAGGAATCCATAGACGCACCCGCGCGGCACCAGCAGGTCGATGCCGTCGACCGCGACCTGACCGCTGCGAAAGCGCTTGGTCAGGCCGCGGGTCGCGATCGCCGGTGAGGGGTCAGCCGGCACGGGTTGCGGCCTGCTCGAGCACCGCAGGGGTCACGGCGCCGACGAGGACGCGGCCGTCGTCCAGCAGCAGGGCCGAGACCAGGGCGGTCGTGATGACCCGGCCCGTGCCGTAGCTGCCCGAGACCTGCTTCGCCGAGCGCAGCAGGGTGCTCAGCTGGGCGTTGTCACCCGCGGCCGACAGGTCGACGCCCTTGATGACGGCCACCGAGGTCCACCCGGTGCCGATGACGGTCGGCTGCTGGGTGTCCTTCGTCGCGGCGTCCTTCGTGGCGTCCGGACGAGCACCCGGGGCGGCACCCATCTTCTGCTCGGTGACCTTGGCGCCTCTCGGCGGGCTGAACGCGAAGACCGCCGGGTCGGGCGTGGCGAAGGTGACCGAGGTGAACGTCGTCTCGAACGCCGGCTTGCCCACACCGCGCGCGAAGACCTCGACGCGCAGCGGGGTCGAGGTCACGCTGTCGATGGCCAGGCGCACCTGGGCGACCAGCGAGCCGGCGTCCTTCGGGGCCAGCACCAGCTCGTACGCCGAGCGGCCGGCGATCGACGCGGTGCCCTCG
>JBKJTJ010000329.1:0-4331 GCA_046590855.1 Actinomycetota bacterium | reverse complement strand
GTGCGAGGTGTTCTCCCACACGACGGCGATCTTGGCGGGCTTGGGCAGCTTGCCGGCCTTCTGCTGCTCGTCCAGCCAGCCCATCTCGGTGGTCGCGAGGTTCTCGACCGGCGCGAGGGTGCCGAACACGTACTTGTAGCCCTTGGCGTAGATCGACGTCGCCGCGCCACCGCCGTTGACGTAGGGGATCTTGTTCTGCTCGGCCACGGTGCTCTGGGCCTCGACGAGCGAGGTGGAGTAGGTGCCGAGGAACGCGTTCACCTTGTCGGAGGTGATCAGCCGCTGGGCCAGGTTGACCGCCTTGGCCTGGTCGCTGGTGTCGTCCAGCAGCTTCAGCTCGACCTTGACCTTCGTGCCGTCGATGTCGACACCGCCGGCGGCGTTGGCCTCCTCGACGGCGAGCTCGTAGCCCTGCTTGTACCGGCCGCCGGTCTTGGACTCGGTCCCGGTCAGAGGCAGCGTCGAGCCGATCACGATGGTGTCGGGGACCTTGCCGGACGAGGCCCCGTCCGAACCGCTGCTGCTCGACTGGGACGGCGCACAGGCCGCGAGCGCGAGCGCCGAGGCGGCGGTCAGGGCGACGAGCGAGAGCCCGGTCCCTCGGGGCAGGTGAGCGTTCACGGCGTTCCCTTCGGCTGCGGCGGCGTCGATGACGCCGGCCAAGGTGAGGAATAGTGCACAACAGGCAGATCGGTTATTGGTTCAGTGGCTGGACCACTGGCACAGTGTGGCCCAGGTCACCCGGGCGGTCAACCCTGGGTCATCCGCTGGTCACCGCGGGGCTCACGACCGGGCTCACACCAGGGCTCACAACAGGGCTCACAACAGGGCTCACAACCCCAGCCGCCGGTACCGGGACAGGCGCTGGGCGTACCGCGTGGCCGGCACCGCCTGCATCAGGTCGACGAGCTCGTGCTGCAGCACCTGGCCCATCCGTCGACAGAACGCCTCGGGCTCGTCGGCGGCGTCCGGCCGCTCGGCCACGACGCGGTCGACGATGCCGGCGGCCAGCAGGTCGGCCGACCGCACCCCCTGCTCGGCGGCCATCTGCGGCGCGTGCTCGACGTCGCGGTGCACGATCGCGCTGGCGCCCTCGGGCGGCAGCGGCGAGAGCCAGCCGTGCTGGGCGGCCACCACGCGGTCGGCCGGCACCAGGGCCAGCGCCCCACCTCCGGTGCCCTGGCCGAGCAGGACCGCAACCGTGGGCGCCTCGAGGGTGACCAGCTCGGCCAGGCTGCGCGCGATCTCGCCGGCCAGCCCGCCCTCCTCGGCCTCCTTCGACAGCGCGGCGCCCGGCGTGTCGATGACCGTCACCAGCGGCAGCCGCAGCTCGCGGGCCAGCCGCATGCCGCGGCGCGCCTCACGCAGCGCCGCCGGGCCCATCGGTCGCTCGGCGCTCTGGCCCCGGCGGTCCTGTCCCAGAAGCACGCACGGCGCCCCGCCGAAGCGGGCAAGCACGAGCAGCAGGCCGGGGTCGCTCTCACCCTCGCCGGTGCCGTTGAGCGGCACGACGTCGGTGGCGGCGTACCGCAGCAGGCGGCGGATGCCGGGCCGGTCCTCGCGCCGCGAGCGGGTGATCGACTCCCACGCGGGCACGTCCAGCAGCGGCTCGTCCGGCAGCGGCGGGACGTCGGGCAGCCCCTCGCGCGGCGAGAGCAGCACGTTCAGCGCGCGGTCGGCGATCGTCGCCAGGTCCTGCACCGGCAGGACGGCGTCGACCAGCCCGTGGGCGTGCAGGTTCTCGGACACCTGGACGCCGGGCGGGAACGGCTCGCCGTACAGCGCCTCGTACACGCGCGGGCCGAGGAACCCGACCAGGGCACCGGGCTCGGCGACGGTCACGTGGCCGAGCGAGCCCCACGAGGCGAGCACTCCGCCGGTCGTGGGGTTGCGCAGGTAGACCAGGTAGGGCAGCCCGGCCGCCTTGTGGGCGGCGATGGCGGCCGAGATCTTCACCATCTGCAGGAAGGCGACGGTGCCCTCCTGCATGCGGGTGCCCCCCGAGACCGGCGCGGCCAGCAGCGGCAGCCCCTCGGCGCTCGCCCGATCGATCGCCACGACGAGGCGCTCGGCGGCGGCGACCCCGATCGACCCGGCGAGGAAGGCGAACTCGCAGGCGATCAGCGCGACCCGGCGTCCGCGGATGAGTCCCTCGCCGGTGACGACCGCCTCGTCCAGGCCGGTGCGCTCGCGGGCGCGGGCCAGCTCGGCGGCGTACGCCGGCCCGGCCGGCACAGCGACCGGCGCGGTGTCCCAGCAGCGGAACGACCCGGCGTCCAGCACGACGTCGAGCAGCTCCATGGCGCTCATCCGGGTGGTAGCGGGGCTGGCGGTCACAGCGTGTCCAACCAGGCGCGCACGGCGTCGGCGTCGGCGTCCAGCAGCGGGGGCGCGGCGTGCCGCGTGCGGGTGGTCTCGACCTCGCCGTCACTCGTCGGGGTGAAGAACCGCAGCGGCGGGCCGGGCAGGTCGATCGGCCCGAGGGTCGGGTGGTCGACCTCGACGACCAGGCCCTGCGACAGCGTCTGGTCCCAGGTGTAGACCTCGTCCAGCGAGCGCACCTTGCCCGCCGGGACGCCGGCCCGGTCCAGCCGCGCGAGCAGCTCGGCGACCTCGACGTCGACGAAGGCCTTCTCGATCGTGGCCACGACCGCGTCGCGCGAGGCGACCCGCTCGGGATTGGTGGCCATGCCCGGGGCCAGCGGGTCGAGCCCGAACTCGGTGCACAGCCGCAGCCACAGCGCCTCGCTACCGACCGACATCTGCACCGCGCCGCCGGCGCAGTGGAACAGGCCGTAGGGGCAGATCGAGGGGTGGTGGTTGCCCTGGGCGCGCGGCACCTCGCCGGCCACCGTCCACCGGGTGCCCTGGAAGGCGTGCACGCCGACGATCGCGGCCAGCAGCGAGGTCCGCACCACCTGGCCGGCGCCGGTCCGCTCGCGCTCGAGCAGCGCCGCGAGCACGCCGTACGCGCCGTACATGCCCGCGAGCAGGTCGCCGACGGGCGCTCCCACCCGCTGCGGGTCGTCCGGCCCCGACCCGGTCAGCGACATCAGCCCGGCCTCGCCCTGGGCGATCTGGTCGTAGCCCGCTCGGCCCCCCTCGGGACCGTCGTGCCCGAAGCCCGAGATCGAGAGCACCACCAGCCGGGGGTTCAGCTCGAGCAGGCGCGCGGTGCTGAACCCCAGTCGCGCCAGGACGCCGGGGCGGAAGTTCTCGAGCAGGACGTCGGCCCGCGTCACCAGCGCGGTGAGCACCGCGCGGCCGTCGCCGCTCTTGAGGTCGAGGGCGATCGACTCCTTGTTGCGGTTGCAGGACAGGAAGTAGGTCGACTGGGTGCGCTCGTCGCTGCCCTGCACGAACGGCGGGCCCCACCCGCGCGTGTCGTCGCCGGTGATCGGCGTCTCGACCTTGATCACGCGGGCACCGAGGTCGCCGAGCATCATCGCGGCGTGCGGCCCGGCCAGCGCTCGCGTGAGGTCCACGACGACGGTCCCGTGCAGCGGTCCCGTCGGCTGGGGCACGTACTGGGGCACGGGGGTCTTCTCTCGTGGGGTCGAGGGGGCGAAGGCTGTGGAGTAGTGGCCTAGCCAATAGGCAGACGATCCACTGTGTCAATAGGCTGCGGCCATGTCCGAGGGGTCGTCCGAGCACGCGCACCTGGGCCGGGTGCCGCGCCAGCGCCTGTACGAGCAGATCGCGCAGCAGCTGTTCGAGCACATCAGCGAGGGCGGCCTGCAGCCCGGCGACCGGCTGCCGCCCGAGCGTGAGCTGGCGGCGCGCCTGCGGGTCAGCCGGGCGTCGCTGGCCCAGGCGCTGGTCGCGCTCGAGGTGCTCGGCGTCATCGACGTCCGGCACGGTGACGGCGCCGTCGTGATGGAGCACTCCAGCGACCGCCAGGTCGTAGCGGCCCTGCGCGCCCACCACGACCGGCTGCCCGAGGTGCTCGAGGCCCGCGCCGCCCTCGAGGTCAAGCTCGCGTCGCTGGCCGCCGCGCGGCGCACCGAGGCCGACCTGACCGCGATCGACGCGACGCTGGACGCGATGGAGCAGGACGTCGCCGCCGGGGGCCGCGGCGTCGACGGCGACGAGCAGTTCCACGCCGCGGTGACCGCTGCCGGCCACTCCGCGCTGCTGGCCCGGTTGATGCACGAGATCTCGGACCTGGTGCGCGAGAGCCGGTTGGAGTCCCTCGCCCAGCCCGGCCGGCCCGCGGACTCGCTCGCGGGCCACCGGCGGATCGCGCGTGCCATCCGTGAGCAGGACCCCACCGAGGCGGCCGCGGCCATGGCCGCCCACATCGAGCTGGTGTCGGACGTCGCGGTGCTGCG
>JBKJTJ010000248.1:0-3861 GCA_046590855.1 Actinomycetota bacterium | reverse complement strand
CGCCGCCGCGGTGCCGTTCTACTCGGCGGTCTTCGGCATCACCAGCCAGCCGGTGGCCGACTCGGACGAGTTCCGCTACTGCCAGCTGGTGAGCGGGGCCGGTGAGGGGGTCGCCGGGATCATGGACGCCAGCGCGTTCCTCGCCGAGGGCTCCCCGGGCTCCTGGGACCTCTACATCGGCTCGGACGACGTCGACGGCGACCTCGACAAGGTCGTGGCGGCGGGTGGCACCGTGCTCGACGCCGCGCTCGACAGCCCCTACGGGCGGCTGGCCCGCTTCGCCGACCCCACCGGAGCGATCCTGCGGCTGGTGGACGGCTCGCGCACCCCCCGCGGCTAGCGGCCCGGAACGCACCTTCGCCGAAAGGTGCGGTTCTGGGGCCCTTGGGTTCTAGGGGTCGTTGCAACACCCTGATCGGATTGGGGTGTGGTGTTCGTGGCGGTGAAGGGTCGGCCGAGGGTGCCTCGGCAGGTGGAGCGGGAGTTCTGGCGGCTTGTCGCGAAGGGGTCCTCGACGGAGTCGGCCGCGATCTCGGTGGGCGTGTCGTTCACCGTGGGGCTGCGGTGGTTCCGTGACGGTGGCGGCATGACCACCGTGGATCTGAGTGAACCCACCGGCCGGTACCTGTCGATGACCGAGCGGGAGGACATCGCGGTGTGGTGGGGCGCCGGGGTGGGGGTGCGGCAGATCGCCCGCCGGCTGGGTCGGGCGCCCTCGACGATCAGCCGTGAGCTGGGTCGCAACACGCGCACCCGTGGGCGCCCGTACCGGGCCAGCACGAGTCAGGCCCGTGCTGATCGGGTGGCCCGCCGCCCCAAGGCGGCCAAGCTGGTGACTCACCCGGCGCTGGCCGAGTACGTGCAGAACAAGCTCTCGGGGGACCAGCGGTGGAGCCCTGAGCAGATCGCCCGCCGGCTGGTGGTCGACTTCCCCGACGATGAGCGCATGCGGATCTGCCACGAGACGATCTACCAGGCGCTGTACGTCCAAGGCCGCGGTGGCCTGCGCCGCGAGCTCACCGCGTGCCTGCGCACCGGGCGGGCGCTGCGCAAACCCCAGCGCCGGGCCGATCAACGCCAGGAGCGGATCAAGGGCAAGGTGATGATCAGCGAGCGCCCAGCCGAGGTCGGTGACCGGGCAGTGCCCGGGCACTGGGAAGGGGACCTGATCATCGGCAAGGACAGCGGCTCAGCGATCGGCACCCTGGTCGAGCGGACCACCCGGTTCACGATGCTGCTGCACCTGCCCGCCGACCACGGTGCGCTCACCGTCCGGGAAGCCATCGAGGCCACCATCACCACCCTGCCGGCGGCGTTGCGGCGCACCCTGACCTGGGACCAGGGCATCGAGCTGGCCCAGCACCAGCAACTGACCTTCGACACCGACCTGGCGGTCTACTTCTGCGACCCGCACAGCCCCTGGCAGCGCGGCACCAACGAGAACACCAACGGGCTGCTGCGCCAGTACTTCCCCAAGGGCACCAACCTGTCCGTCCACGGCCCCCAAGACCTCGAAAGAGTCGCCGCCGGCCTCAACGGCCGACCCCGCAAGACACTGGACTGGAAGACCCCAGCCGAAGCCCTCGCCGCGCTATTGTCAGCGGCCGCGTGAGAGCCTGTGTTGCGACGACCACCCGAATCCGCCGCCCGAAACGGCGCACCTTCGCCACAAGGTGCTCAGCCGGGGGGTGGAACAGGGGGCGGGGGCGGGGTGTTGGACGACGCATGGCAACGCGTGAGATGACCCTGGACACCCACGACGGCACGGTCGCCGACGGCATCGTCCTGATCGACTTCTGGGCGGCGTGGTGCGGCCCGTGCCGCCAGTTCGCCCCGGTGTACGAGCAGGTGAGCGAGGTCAACCCCGACGTGACCTTCGCCAAGGTCGACACCGAGGCCGAGGCCGAGCTGGCCGGCCGCTACGGCATCACCTCGATCCCCACGCTGGTCGTCTACCGCGACGGCATCCCTGTCTTCGGCCAGCCCGGCGCCGTCCCGCGCCCGGCGCTGGAGGACCTGCTCACCCAGGTGCGCGGACTGGACATGGACGACGTCCGCGCCCAGTACACCGCGCAGCAGCAGGCCGAGCAGGCCGCCGCCGGACGCCGCCCGGCGACCGACCCCACCTCGTTCTAGCGGTTCTAGGCCCCGGCCCGCGCGAGCGGCAGGGTGCGGTGCGCGATGACGCACGCGAGCGCCACCACGGTGGCGGTGCGCAGGACGTCGTCGTCCGCGACGAGCACGTCGATCACGCGCTGCAGGTCGTCGTTGTCGCGAGCGACCAGCCGGCACATCAGGTCGCCCTGGCCAGTGATCGTGTGCACCTCGAGCACCTCGGGGATGGCCGCCAGGTGGTCGGTCACCCGTGACCGCGCTCCCTGGCGGATCTCGAGGTTGACGAACGCCGTGACCGCGTAGCCCAGCGCGGCGGGGTCCAGCGTCGGGGCGAACGAGCGGATCACCCCGGCCGTGACGAGCCGGTCCAGGCGGGCCTGCACCGTGCCGCGCGCCACCTGCAGCCGTCGTGACGCCTCGAGCACCCCGATCCGGGGTTCGGCGGTCAGCAGCTCGATCAGCCGGACGTCGAGGGCGTCGATGCTGGGCATGCTGTCCAGTCTGTCAGTCGACCGCCTGGTCAGTCTGCACAATCTGTTTATGCCTGGGGGCCGCAGTTGCCCACCCATGGTTCGCTGCCCCACGCTGCGGCCATGTCGACCATCGAGCACGTGACCCTCACGCCGGACGAACGACTGGCCGACCTCGACCTCGACCAGCTGCGCACCCTGGTCGGCCTCGTCGAGTACGACGAGAGCCGCGACCCGTTCCCCGTGACGTCCCTGGACGCGCTCGTGTGGGTGGTCGGCAACGCCACCCAGACGGCCACGTACTACCAGCTCGCGTTCGGCATGGACCTGGTCGCCTACAGCGGCCCCGAGACCGGCAACCGTGACCACGTCGCGTACGTCCTGCGCTCGGGCTCAGCTCGGTTCGTCATCACCGGGGGAGTCCACCCCGCCAGCGCCCTGCACGACCACCACCGTCGGCACGGCGACGGCATCCTCGACATCGCGCTCGAGGTGCCGGACGTCGACCGCTGCGTCGCGCACGCCCGCACCGTCGGCGCCACCGTGCTCGAGGAGCCGCACGACGTCAGCGACGAGCACGGCACCGTGCGGCGCGCGGTCATCGCGGCGTACGGCGACACGCGCCACTCGCTGGTCGACCGCTCGCGCTACACCGGGCCCTACCTGCCCGGCTTCGTCGCGCGGACGACGACCGTGACCCGCCCCGCCGACGCGCCCAGACGGTTGTTCCAGGCCGTCGACCACGTGGTCGGCAACGTCGAGCTCGGCAAGATGGACGAGTGGGTCGGCTTCTACAACCGGGTCATGGGTTTCGTGAACATGGCCGAGTTCGTCGGCGACGACATCGCCACCGACTACTCGGCGCTGATGAGCAAGGTCGTCGCGAACGGCAACCACCGGGTCAAGTTCCCGCTCAACGAGCCGGCGATCGGCAAGCACAGGTCGCAGATCGACGAGTTCCTGGACTTCTACGGCGGTCCCGGGGCGCAGCACGTCGCCCTGGCGGTGAGCGACATCGTCGGCACCGTCGACCGGATGCGTGCCAGCGGCGTCCAGTTCCTCGACACCCCGGACTCGTACTACGAGGACCCCGAGCTGCGCGCCCGCATCGGCCACGTGCGCGTGCCGATCGACCAGCTGCAGGAGCGCGGGATCCTGGTCGACCGAGACGAGGACGGCTACCTGCTGCAGATATTCACCAAGCCGATGGGTGATCGGCCGACGGTGTTCTACGAGTTCATCGAGCGGCACGGGTCGCTCGGTTTCGGCAAGGGCA
>JBKJTJ010000154.1:0-6417 GCA_046590855.1 Actinomycetota bacterium | reverse complement strand
CGGTCGCCACCGACCGCGCTGCACCAGCACCTCGCGCAGGACGTCGGGCCGGTCGGTGATCACCCCGTCGACCCCGAGGTCGAGCAGCCGGTGCATCAGCAGGGGCTCGTCCACCGTCCACACCAGCACCCGGACGCCGAGGTCGGCGGCCATCTGCACCAGCCGCTCGGCGACCAGCGGCACCCGGCCCAGCGACACGGGGACGTGCACGAACTCACCGGTGGCCACCCCCAGCGGCGGGCGGACGCCGGCCTTGGCGCACGCGACCAGCACGGCCAGCGAGCGCCAGCCCAGCGCCGTCCGCAACCGTGGTCCGCACGCCGCGCGAAGGTGGGCCAGCCACCCGTCCCACGCACCCGCGACGCACACGCGCGACACCGCATCCGCGTCGGTGAGCACCCGGGCGAGCGGCTCGACACCCGAACCCGTCTTGAGGTCGACCGCGAAGTGCGTGTCCGGGAAGGCGTGCAGCAGGTCGTCCAGCCGCACGACCGGGCCGCCACCGTCCACCGAAGCCGTGCGCAGGTCGGCCCACGTCAGGCGGTCGACCCGCCCGCGCAGCCCGGTCACGCGGTCGACCCGCTCGTCGTGGAACGCGACCAGCACGCCGTCGGAGGTGAGCCGCACGTCGGTCTCGAGGTACCGGACGCCGAGCGCCACCGACCGCGAGAACGCCTCGAACGTGTTCTCCGGCGCCAGGCCCGCGCCGCCGCGATGGGCGATCGCGTAGGGCCCGCAGTCGCTGCCGTAACCCCCGTCGAGGTCGCGACGGACGGTGCGCCGCGGCGCCGTGCCTCGAGGGCCGGTGAGCGCAGGGACAGTGACCATGTGGCCACTGTGCGCCCGCACCGGCCGCGGTGGCGCCGTCCCGAGCCGGGATCGACCACAGTTCACCAGCCCTTCACCCGCGCGACCGCTCAGCGACGCCAGCCGACCGCTCGACGCCTCGGTGAGCGGCTGCACTCGCCGAGCAGCACCAGCAGCGGGACAGTGACGCGTGTACCTGGCAGCGTCGCCCGGCGGCTGCCTTCTGCCTGAGCTGTACGTAGGAGCACCCGTGAGCACCACCGAGCACCGAACCGCCGGGCGCGATCCCGGCGGCGAGCCGCACACCGGTTACACCGCCATCCAGGACACCCCCGAGTTCGCGGACCTGCGCTCGCGCTTTCGCCGGTTCGTGTTCCCGATGACGGGCCTGTTCCTGGCGTGGTACTTCCTGTACGTCCTGATGTCGACGTACGCCCCGGACTTCATGGCCCACAAGCTCTTCGGCAACATCACCACGGGGCTGGTCTTCGGCCTGCTGCAGTTCGTCTCGACCTTCGCCATCACGCTCACCTACACCCGCTGGGCCGACCGCAAGTTCGACACGGCGGCCGACGAGCTCGCCGAGCGCGTGCTCGCCCACCCCGGCCACACCAACCACGAGGACCACCGATGACCGCCGCCGCAGGCGCACTGCTCGCCGCCGACACGGTCGGCTCGCCGGCCGTCAACATCTCGATCTTCGTCGTCTTCGTCGCCCTGACCCTCGGCATCGTGCTGCGCGCCTCGCGCAACAACAGCACCGCCGCCGACTACTACGCCGGTGGCCGCTCGTTCACGGGGCCGCAGAACGGGATCGCGATCTCGGGCGACTACCTGTCGGCCGCCAGCTTCCTCGGCATCGCCGGGGCCATCGCCGTCAACGGCTACGACGGGTTCCTGTACTCCATCGGCTTCCTGGTGGCGTGGCTGGTGGCCCTGCTGCTGGTGGCCGAGCTGCTGCGCAACACCGGCCGCTTCACGATGGCCGACGTGCTGTCGTTCCGGCTCCGTGAGAGGCCCGTTCGCACGGCGGCGGCCATCTCGACGATGGTCGTCAGCATCTTCTACCTGCTGGCGCAGATGGCCGGCGCCGGTGGCCTGGTGGCCCTGCTGCTCGGGGTGGAGGGCAAGGTCGGGCAAGGCATCGTCATCGCCGTGGTCGGCGTGATCATGGTGATGTACGTGCTGATCGGCGGCATGAAGGGCACGACCTGGGTGCAGATCGTCAAGGCGGTGCTGCTGGTCATCGGCGCCGCGGTGATGACCCTGATGGTGCTGAGCAAGTACGGCTTCAACTTCTCCGAGCTGCTCGGTGCCGCGGTCGACAACAGCCCCAAGGGCGGCAAGATCCTGGGTCCGGGCCTGCAGTACGGCAAGTCCGACGTGAGCAAGCTGGACTTCATCTCGCTCTCCCTCGCCCTGGTGCTCGGCACCGCCGGCCTGCCGCACGTGCTGATGCGCTTCTACACGGTGCCCTCCAGCAAGGAGGCCCGCCGCAGCGTCAAGTGGGCCATCTGGATCATCGGCGTCTTCTACCTGTTCACCCTGGTGCTCGGGTACGGGGCGTCGGCGCTGGTCGGCTCCAAGGCCATCCTGGCGGCCCCAGGCAAGGCCAACTCGGCGGCGCCGCTGCTGGCGTACGCGCTCGGCGGCACCGTGCTGCTGGGCGTCATCTCGGCCGTCGCCTTCGCGACGATCCTCGCGGTCGTCGCCGGCCTCACGATCACCGCGAGCGCCTCGTTCGCGCACGACGTGTACGCCAGCGTGATCAAGCGCGGCAACGTCAAGCCGGATGACGAGGTGCGGGTCGCGCGGATCACCACCCTGGTCATCGGTGCGGTCGCCATCGTCGGCGGCATCTTCGCGATCGGGCAGAACATCGCGTTCCTGGTGGCACTGGCCTTCGCGATCGCCGCGAGCGCCACCCTGCCGACGATCCTGTTCTCGCTGTTCTGGCGGCGGTTCAACACCCGCGGTGCGCTGTGGAGCATGTACGGCGGCCTCATCGTCAGCGTCACCCTGATCGCGTTCTCCCCCGTGGTGTCCGGCAAGCCCGACCCCACCAACGCGGCCAAGAACCTGTCGATGATCACCGACCCGTCGATCGACTTCCACTGGTTCCCGCTCGACAACCCCGGCATCGTCTCGATCCCCCTCGCGTTCCTGCTCGGGTGGATCGGCACCGTGACGAGCAAGGAGCGCAGCAGCCGGGAGAAGTACGCCGAGATGGAGGTGCGGGCCCTGACCGGCGCCGGCGCCGAGAAGGCCACCGCGCACTGACGACCCAGCAGGGCGTGGCACGCGGCGGGGTGCTCGGTGACTCCCGGGTCACCGAGCACGCCGCCGCGTCGTAGGGTCACCCCAGGACGACGCCGTCGACTTCGCAGGAGGACGCTGATCATGGCCACCGACACCCCCAACCCCGGACTGTCGAACCTCGGGCACGAGGAGCGTCGCTTCGCCCCGGACCCGGCGTTCACCGCCCAGGCGGTCGCTCAGGCGGGTCTGTACGACGCCGCCGCCGGTGACCGGCTGGCGTTCTGGGCCGACCAGGCCCGCACCCTGCTCGACTGGTCGAGCGACTTCACCCAGACCCTGGACTGGAGCCAGGCCCCGTTCGCGAAGTGGTTCGTCGGCGGCGAGCTGAACGTCGCCTACAACTGCGCTGACCGCCACGTCGAGGCCGGCAACGGCGACCGCGTCGCCATCCACTTCGAGGGCGAGCCCGGCGACACCCGCAGCATCACCTACGCCGAGCTGACCGCCGAGGTGAAGCGCGCCGCGAACGCGCTGGCCGCCCTCGGCGTCCAGCGGGGCGACCGGGTCGCGATCTACCTGCCGATGATCCCCGAGGCGGTCGTCGCCATGCTGGCCTGCGCCCGGCTCGGCGCCGCCCACAGCGTCGTGTTCGGCGGGTTCAGCGCCGATGCGCTGCGCAGCCGGATCGAGGACGCCGAGGCGAAGGTCGTCATCACCTCCGACGGCGGCTACCGGCGTGGCAAGGCCATGGCCCTCAAGCCGGCCGTCGACGCGGCCCTCGTGTCCGGTGCGCCGACGATCACCGATGTGCTCGTGGTCCGGCGCACCGGCCAGGACGTCGAGTGGACGCCGGGCCGCGACGTCTGGTGGCACGACGCGCTGGCCGCGGCGGACCCCGAGCACACGGCCGAGCCGATGGACGCCGAGCAGCCGCTGTTCATCCTCTACACCTCGGGCACCACGGGGAAGCCCAAGGGGATCCTGCACACCAGCGGCGGCTACCTCACGCAGGTGGCGTACACGCACAGGAACGTCTTCGACCTGCACCCCGAGTCCGACGTCTACTGGTGCACGGCGGACGTCGGCTGGGTCACCGGCCACAGCTACGTCACCTACGGGCCGCTGGCCAACGGCGCCACGCAGGTCATCTACGAGGGCACCCCCGACAGCCCGCACCAGGGCCGCTGGTGGGAGATCGTCGCGAAGTACGGCGTCACGATCCTCTACACCGCGCCCACGGCCATCCGCACGTGCATGAAGTGGGGCGAGCAGATCCCGGCCGAGCACGACCTGACGTCGCTGCGGGTGCTCGGCAGCGTCGGTGAGTCGATCAACCCCGAGGCCTGGATGTGGTACCGCCGGGTCATCGGCGGCGACCGCACGCCGATCGTCGACACGTGGTGGCAGACCGAGACCGGCGCGATGATGATCAGCCCGCTGCCCGGCGTCACGACGACCAAGCCCGGCTCGGCCCAGACGCCGCTGCCGGGCATCAGCGCCGACGTCCTGAACGACGCGGGCGAGCCGGTTCCCGACGGCGGCGGGGGCTACCTGGTGCTGACCGAGCCGTGGCCGGCCATGCTGCGCGGCATCTGGGGCGACTCCGAGCGCTACAAGGAGACCTACTGGTCGCGGTTCGAGCACATGTACTTCGCCGGTGACGGCGCGAAGAAGGACGACGACGGCGACATCTGGCTGCTCGGCCGCGTCGACGACGTGATGAACGTGTCGGGCCACCGGCTCTCGACGACTGAGATCGAGTCGGCGCTGGTGTCGCACCCCAAGGTCGCCGAGGCCGCCGTCGTGGGTGCGACCGACGAGACCACGGGTCAGTCGGTGTGCGCGTTCGTCATCCTTCGGGCCGGCGCCGAAGAGGGTCCGGACATCGTCAGCGAGCTGCGCGACCACGTGGCCAAGGAGATCGGTGCGATCGCCAAGCCGCGAAAGATCCTCGTGGTCGCCGAGCTGCCCAAGACCCGCTCGGGCAAGATCATGCGCCGCCTGCTGCGCGACGTCGCCGAGAAGCGCGACGTCGGCGACGTCACGACCCTCGCCGACTCCAGCGTGATGGACCTGATCTCGACCGGGATGGCCGGCGCCTCAGAGGACTGAGCGGCAGCGCCAGCCCCCCGACCCCACCTCCGCCACACAATGCCGGTTTTCGGCCCGTCAGAGCGCACCTTCGCCACAAGGTGCCGGTAATCGGGCCCTGTGCGCGCACCTTCGCCACAAGGTGCCGGCGAGGGATCAGTCGGTGCGGGGGGCGCCGTCGAGCCGCGGCTCGAACGCGGCGGTGAGGGCCGCGTGGGCGTCCTGGTCGGCGAGGACCACGACCTCGTCGCCGGAACGCAGGCGGGTGTCGGGGCGCACGTTCACCAGCAGGCTGTCGCGCACCACGATGCTCACCCAGATGTCCTCAGCGACGTCGCCGAGATCGTCCACCGTCGAGCCCTCGGCCAGCGACCCGTCGGCGACGCGCAGCCGGTGGACGCCGCCGGGCTCGTCGCGCAGCCGGACGCCGAGCGCCCAGGGCTCGGGCTCGACCACCCGCATCGGCAGCCGCAGCAGCCGAGCCACGGTGGGCACCGCGCTGCCCTGCACGAGCACCGAGAACACCACCACCACCACGACGATGCCGAACAACCGCTCGGCGCCAGGGACGTTCGCCGCCCGCAGCATCAGCGCCAGCAGGATCGGCACGGCCCCCTTCAGCCCCGCGAAGAGCACGAACTGCGTCTCCCGCCGGTGCAGCCTGGCGGGCGCCAGGCAGGCCCCGATGACAGCCGGACGGATCACGGCGGCCAGGACGACGCCGACGACCAGCCCGGGCCACAGGACGTCGCCCCGCACCAGCACCGCGACGTCGACGGCCAGCCCGAGGGCCACGAACGCCACGATCTCGCCGAGGCTGGCGAGGGCGGAGTGGAACCGTTCGATCTCACGCTTGTACGGCGCCCGCCCGTCGCCGATGACGATCCCGGCGACGAACACGGCGAGGAACCCCGACCCGTGGGCGAGGGTCGTCGCACCGAACAGCAGGAAGGCGCAGGCGAGGGTCCGCAGCGGGTACAGCGCCTCGCTGGGCAGGGGCACGCGGCGCATGAACACCAGCAGGGCGCGGCCGCCGACGACCCCGGCCGCCAGCCCGATCCCCATCTCGAGCACGAAGGTCAGTCCCACCTCGCCCAGCGCCGGGCCGCTGAGACCACCCGCCGCCAGCAGGCCGACCATCAGCGCGATGCCGACCGGGTCGTTGGCGCCGGACTCGCCCTCGAGGATGGTGCTGCTGCGCCCGCGGATCTGGCGCTTGCCCAGCACCGAGAAGACGACCGCCGGGTCGGTCGGCGAGAC
>JBKJTJ010000135.1:0-5581 GCA_046590855.1 Actinomycetota bacterium | reverse complement strand
GCCCACCACATCCACCACTGGGCCGACGGCGGACCCACCCGCCTGAACAACCTCGTCCTGCTCTGCGGCCACCACCACGACCTCATCCACCACACCCCCTGGACCATCACCATCACCAACGGGCGACCCACGTTCACCCCACCCCCACACCCACGACCCGACCGCAACCGACCACCGCCACGACCACGACCACCACGACCACCACGACCAGAAGACGGACGACCACCACCTCGGGCACCGGTGTGAACGGCGACCCGGGCCGGGCACGACGAAGGGGCCGGCGTGCAGCCGGCCCCCTGTGGTTCGCATCGTCGTCGTGCGCGTTGCTTCGGCCCTGCGTCAGGCCTTCGGCTTGTTCGTCATCAGCGGTGCGGCCGCGGTCTTGCTGGCGGCAACAGCTGGCTTGGCCTTCTTGGGCTTCTTGCTCTCGCGGCCCTGCTTGTCCTTCGACACGGTGGTCTCCTGTTCGTCAGCGGTGGGGGAAGGGGTGACGGTGACTCAGCGCATGACTGACTCCAGGTGCAGTGCGGCCGGCGCCGCGGACCCCTCGACGGTAGTCCCGTCGCGGGACGTCTCGCACGCCAGTTCAACCGAGCGCGGCGAAGGCGGCCGCGGTAGCGGTGGCGTAGACCACGAGAAGCAGCAGGCCGGCGGGCCGGGTGAGCCGGCCACCACGGGCGAGCAGCACCACGAGCAGGGGCAGGACCGCGGCGAGCGCTGCGGGCCAGCCGAACCCTTGGACGCTGAGCGGGCGCACAATCGGGGCGATGCCCAAGGTGACGGTCGCGTTGTACGTCGCGGCGCCGACCGCCCCTGCGACGGCGATCTCGGCGACGGCGTGCCGACGGGCGGCGGCCACCAGGGCCAGCATCTCGGCACTGGTGGCCAGCGCCAGAAGGGTCAGTCCCACCGCCGAGTCGCGCAGTCCCGACCCCGCGACCACGCGCTCGGCACCGACGACCGCAGCCACTCCGCCGCCGGTCATCAGCACCAGGCCGCCGAGCGCCTTCGCCAGCGCGAGCCCGGGCGAGGTGCCGGGCTCGCCGGGCTCCGCGTCCCTGTCGTCATCGTCATCGTCATCGTCGTCCAGCTCCGCGAGCTCGCCGATCGCCGGCGGCTCGTGCTCGCGCCACCACACGACACCGACCAGGACGGCGTACGCCGCGAGCAGCCCGACGCCCTCGGCGCGCGATGCCTGGCCGTCGACCAGCACCAGCAGCGCGAGGACGCCGGCGACGCTCGACATCACGGCGTAGCGACGCACCCGACGTCCGACCGGGACGGGAGCGACCACCGCCGCGAGGCCGAGGGCGAGGGCCAGCACGGTGATGTTGGCGCCGAGGGCGTCGCCGACGGCGAGCGCCGGCCGTCCGTCGGCCGAGGCGAGGGCCGACGTCAGCGCCTCCTCCGGCTCGGCGCCGGCGAGCAGCACCGCGACGGCGACGACGGACAACCGCAGCCGCCTGGCTGCGCCGGCGAGGTTCTCGACGAACAGCTCGGCGCCCCCGACGAGCAGGGCGGCCGCGACGACGAGCAGACCGACGCCGAGCCCGACGTCAGGCAAGGACCCTCGTCACCGGCATGGACGAGTCCGCAGGCAGGTCGAGGTCGGACGGCGCCCGCCCGCGCAGCAGCATCTGCGACCCGAGCGCGGCGACCATCGCCCCGTTGTCGGTGCACAGCCCCGGCCGCGGCACGCGCAGCTCGATGCCCGCGTCCTCGCACCGCTGGGCCGCTACGACCCGCAGCCGCGAGTTGGCGGCGACGCCGCCACCGACCAGCAGGTGGTCGACACCGTTCTGCTGGCAGGCGAGCACGGCCTTGCGGGTCAGCACGTCGACCACGGCCTCCTGGAAGCTGGCCGCGACGTCGGCCAGCGGCACGGGCTCACCGGCCGCCTCTTGCGCCTCGACCCAGCGGGCCACGGCCGTCTTCAGGCCCGAGAACGAGAAGTCGAAGCGGTGCCGCTCGGCGTCGCGCTGGCCGGTGAGTCCGCGGGGGAACGTGATGGACGCCGGGTCGCCGTCGCGCGCGGCCCGGTCGACGTGCGGGCCGCCGGGGAACGGCAGCCCGAGCAGCCGCGCGACCTTGTCGAACGCCTCACCCGCCGCGTCGTCGACGGTCGCGCCGAGGGGGCGCACGTCGCTTGTGACGTCACCGACGAGCAGCAGGGAGGAGTGACCACCGGACACGAGCAGGGCGATGGTCGGCTCGGGCAACGGCCCGTGCTCGAGCTGGTCGACGGCCACGTGGGCGCAGAGGTGGTTGACCCCGTACAGCGGCTTGCCGAGCGCGATCGCCAGCGCCTTGGCCGCGGCCACGCCGACCAGCAGGGCGCCCATCAGGCCGGGGCCGCTGGTGACGGCGAGCGCGTCGACATCGTCCAGCCGCACCCCCGCATCGCGACAGGCCCGCTCGATCGTGGGGCCCATCGCCTCCAGGTGCGCCCGGCTGGCCACCTCGGGAACCACCCCGCCGAACCGCGCGTGCTCGTCCGAGCTGCTCGCGATGGCGTCGGCGGGCAGCGTCGTGCCGCGGACGATCGTGACGCCGGTCTCGTCGCACGAGGTCTCGATACCCAGGACGAGGGGGGCGTGGGTCACGAGACCAGGCTATCGACGGCGCGCACCGGCCGGCGTCGCATGATCCAGGCGTCGACGCCGTCGTAGTACCCGCGTCGGACGGCGAGCCGCTCGAACCGGTGCCGGGCGTACAACCGTTGCGCCGCAACATTGTCGGCCCGCACCTCGAGCACCAGCTGCCCAGCGCCGCGGTCGGCGACGGCAGCGACGAGCGCGCTCATCAGCTGGCCGCCGAGGCCCCGCCCCTGCGCCCAGGGCGCGACCGCGACGGTCATCACGTCGGCGTCCGGGCCGTTCACGGCCGCCCCGGCGTAGCCGGCCGGTTCGCCCGCCCGCTCCGGCAGCTCGACCGCGCAGTACCAGCGGGAGGCCTGGGCCAGCTCGGCCCACCAGGTCTCGGCCGTCCACGCGTCCGTGGTGAAGAGCTCACGCTCGAGCGCCGCCAGCGTCTCGACGTCCCACCAGCGCAGCGGCCGCAGCCGCCCGGTCACGTCCCGACCCGCTTGCGCGCCGCGGGCTCCATGACGTCGGGGCGGCGCAGGTAGCGCGGCTCGAGCTCGTCGAACACCGCACCGTCGGCCAGACCGGCCACGACGAACCGGGCCAGGACTGCAGCAGCGGGGTCGAGCGGCGCGACGGCGTCACCGAGCACGTCGAGGTACAGCTCGGCCCCCCGACCCACCACCGGCCGGCCGTCGCGGGGGACGTCCGCCGGCCGAGCCACGGCCGGGCCCTCGACCCGCGCGCCGGCACCGTCGTACCCCGCCCAGTAGACCTCGCGGCGACGGGCGTCCGTGGCGACGACGAACCCGCCGTCCAGCGCGCCGGAGGACATTTCGAGAGCCGCCCGGGCCAGCACGTCGAGCGTGCAGACCCCGTGCAGCCGCAGCCCCAGCGCGAGCGCGAGCGTACGGGCGGTGACCAGCCCGACCCGCAGGCCGGTGAAGGGCCCCGGGCCGGTGCCCACCGCGACGTCGGTGAGGTCGCGGCGGTCCGCGCCCGCCTCACTGAGCACGGCGGCGATCCCGGGGGCGAGCAGCTCGCCGTGCCGGCGCGGGTCGTGCGCCGTCGACTGCGCCACCACGCGCGTCCCGTCGTGCAGGGCGACCGTGACAGCAGGGGTCGCGGTGTCCAGCGCGAGCAGCAGCACCACGTCAGGCTAGCGGCGCGGCCGATGCGGGCTGCGGCCACGCGACCTCGGCCCACCGCTGGCCGACCGCACGCACCGTCACCGTCCGCTCCTGGGCGTCCTGCGTCTCGTCGCGGTCGCCGTCCGGGCCGGCGACGCGTGCACCGCGCGGTCGCTCGATCGAGATCTCGAGCCGGTCGGCGGCCAGGTCCTCGACCAGGCCCTCGCCCCACTCGACGACGGTGACCGACGACTCCAGCGTCGCGTCCAGGTCGAGGTCGTCGACCTCGGCGATCGAGCCGAGCCGGTACGCGTCGACGTGCACGAGCGCGGGGCCCGTCCCCAGCGGGGGGTGCACCCGCGCGATCACGAACGTCGGTGAGGTCACCGGCCCACGCACCGACAGGCCGGCGCCGATGCCCTGGGTGAGCGTCGTCTTGCCCGCTCCGAGAACACCCGTCAGCACCACGACGTCCCCAGCCACGAGCAGGCCCGCGAGGCGCTGCCCGAGGGCCAGCATCGCGTCACGGTCGTCGACCATCTCACGGGCGGTGAGCACCAGGGGTCCTCTCGATGGGCGGCGGGGCCCGATGCTACTGCTCGGGCCGCACCCGCTCCAGCGAGCGCCGGGCGCGCACCAGCAGCTCGTCCAGGTGCAGGTTGACCTCGTCGGGTCGCTCGAGCATCACCAGGTGCCCGGCGTCCGGCAGCACGACGTGCTCGGCGACCGGCAGCCGGCGGACGATCTCGTCGCTGTGGCCCGTGGGGGTCAGCAGGTCGTCCTCGCCCGAGAGCACCAGCGCCTCGATGCCGTCCAGCGCCGCGAGGGCAGCGCGCTTGTCGTGCCGGTCGAACGTGGGCAGGAACTCGGCCACCACGTCGATGGGGGTGGCCGCGATCATCGCCGCGGAGAACTGCACGAGCGAGGCCGGGACGGCGGACGCGTAGGAGTACCGCTTGACCAGCGCCTGCTCCAGGTCGCTGCCGATGCGCCGGGTGCGGTCGACCAGGCGCGGCGTGCGGGCCAGCCTCGACAACGCACCGGGCGCGATCCGGTGGGCCACCTGCCCGACCACCTCGGCCAGCCCCCAGTGGACGTCGGCCAGGCCGCCCGGACTGGTCGCGATGAAGGCGACGCCCACCACCCGATCGCTCACCAGCCGGGCCTGCTCGGCCGCCAGCGCCATCTGGGTCATCCCGCCCAGGGAGTGGCCGATCAGCACGACGGGGCCGGTCGGGGCCACCTCCTGGAGCACCGCGTGCAGGTCGCGCCCGCACTGGTCGACGGTGCACGAGCCGCGGGGGCCGGCGTCCGACCTGCCGTGACCGCGCTGGTCCCACAGCACGAGGCGGTAGCGGCCGCGCATCATCTGCCGCTGGTAGTGCCACGAGTCGAGGTTGAGGCAGAAGCCGTGACTGAACACCACGGTGAGGTCGGGGTGCCCACCCGGGTCGTCGAGCTCGTCGACCTCGACGTGCAGCCGCGTGCCGTCGTCCGTCACCAGCGGGTGCACCGTGCCGCGCAGCGACCCGAAGGGCTCGGCGACCCCGCCGCCGCGCGAGCGGCCGAGGGTGAACCGCTCGGCCGCGAGGCCCAGCGCCGCCCCGACGCCGGCCGCGGCGAGACCGGCCCCGACGGCCAGCAGGTTCGGTGGGCGCGGGCTCACGAGTCCCCGCCGACGTGGGTGCGCGGCACGCGAGCGCCGATCCGGGCCACGATCTCGTAGGCGATGGTGCCGGTGGCCTGCGCCCAGTCCTGGGCGGTCGGCTCACCCGCGGCGCCATCCCCGAACAGGACGACGGGGTCGCCGGCCCGGGCGTCGCGGGCGGCCTCGTCGTCCCCGAGGTCGACGACGACCTGGTCCATCGA
>JBKJTJ010000102.1:0-20730 GCA_046590855.1 Actinomycetota bacterium | reverse complement strand
CTGCACCCAGCGGATCGGCTCGTACGGGATCCGCAGCGAGCCGAAGACCTCGTCGTAGAAGCCGTCCTCGCCGAGCAGCAGCTGGTGGATCCGGCGCAGGAAGTCACCGGACTGCGCGCCCTGGATCACCCGGTGGTCGTACGTCGAGGTGAGGGTGATGATCTTGCTGATGGCGCTGCGGTTCAGCGTCTCCTCGCTCGCGCCCTGCCACTCGGCGGGGTACTCGAGCGCGCCGACGCCGACGATCGTGCCCTGGCCGGCCATCAGGCGCGGCACGGAGTGGTTGGTGCCGATCGTGCCGGGGTTGGTGAGGCTGATCGTGGTGCCGGCGAAGTCGTCGGCCCCCAGCTTGCCGCCGCGGGCCCGGCGCACGACGTCCTCGTAAGCGGTCCAGAACTGCGCGAAGTCCATCGTCTCGGCGCGCTTGATGCTGGGCACCAGCAGCTGGCGGCTGCCGTCGGCCTTGGCCAGGTCGATGGCCAGACCCAGGTTGACGTGAGCGGGGCGCAGCAGCACCGGCTTGCCGTCGCGCTCGCCGTAGGCCTGGTTCATCTCGGGCATGGACGCCAGGGCCCGCACGACCGCGAAGCCGATCAGGTGGGTGAACGAGACCTTGCCGCCGCGGCTTCGCGACAGGTGGCTGTTGACCACGATCCGGTTGTCGATCAGGAGCTTGGCCGGGATCGCCCGCACGCTGGTGGCCGTCGGCACGCCGAGGCTGGACTCCATGTTCGTGACCACGCGCGCCGAGGCGCCGCGCAGTGGCGTCACGGTCGACTCCCCGCTGGACGACGCCCCGGCCGGTGCCGGGGGACGGGCGGGCGCCGCGTCGACGGGGGCGGTGCGCGGCACCGGCTCGGCGGCGATCCGCGCGCCGTCGGCTGCGGCGGCCTCGGCACCCGTCGACGACCCCGCGCCGGCCGACCCCGTCGCCGGGGTCGACTCGCCCTGCGTCGTGCTGGGCGCGGTCTTCACGCCTGAACCGTTGCTGGTCTCGCGAGCGGCGTCCGGGGCCTCCAGACTCGACGAGCCGGGTTGGTAGTCGGCGAAGAAGTCCCACCAGGCGCGGTCCACCGTCGACCGATCCCGCTGGTACTGCTGGTACAGCTCGTCGATAGCCACTCGTTCGGCCCGAAGGCGGCCATCGGGTCGGCTGCGGGGTGGGCACTGCGGGGTGAGCCGCCGTGGCTGGACTCCTGCGACACGGAGGTGATCGCCTCTTCCGTCTCATGGCGCGGACCAGGCGCCGACGTCGGTCCTCGGTGGCCGACTGCGCCCTCAGGTTATCCCTTCGCCGCACCCGCCGCCGAGAGCCGGGGGCTCAGGCCACGTCACGTCGCGCCGTGATCCAGGCACCTGCCCCCGCCAGAGCGAGGGCGTAGCCGACGAGCACCAGGGCACCCGCCCAGGCGGCGACGAGCGGGGCTCCGCCGGAGGAGGTGTAGATCGACGCTCCGGTCAGCGCGTCAGCCGCCGAGCCGGGCAGGTAGCGCGACACCCCCCGGGTGACCGACCAGGCGGCCAGGCCCACCCGCAGCAGGGGTTCGACGATCTGGGAGGTGGCCACGACGACCACGATCGCCGCCACCTGGTGGCGGACCAGCATCCCGACCCCGACGCCGACGGCCGCCCAGAGGGCGAGTGCCAGCACCGAGCGCGCCAGCGTGGCCAGGACGCCGGGGTCACCCAGCCAGGTCGGGTGACCGGTCGCCGTGAGCACCCCGGCGACGGCCGGGACCGTCAGCGCGAGCGCCGCGATCCCGTACAGCGCCCCGGTGGCGGTGGCGACGGCGAGCTTGGCCAGCAGCACCGGCCAGCGGTGCGGCTGCGCGAGGAAGGTCGGCGTGATCGTCCGGTAGCGGTACTCGGTGGTGATGACCAGCACGCCCAGCAGGGCCGGGAAGACGTAGGCGACGGCCACCCCGATCGCGTACAGCGCGGCGACGGTGGCGGGCAGGTCGAGGTCCGGGGCCGGCCGCCCGAGCGTGCTGGGCCGGGCCGCGGCGTCGGCGAACGTGAGGAACACCGCGATCAGCGCGACGTACACCGTCATCACCAGCGCCAGCGCCCACCAGGTGCGGGTGGTGGTGAGCTTGAGCAGCTCGGCTCGCAGGGCGGGGCTCACGCCGCGTCCGCGACCAGGCGCAGGAAGACGTCCTCGAGGCTGTCGCCGGTGGCGACCAGCTCGTGCAGCTCGACTCCGGCGGCGAACGCCAGCGCGCCGACGCGGGCGGGCGTGACGTCGTCGACCTGGACGCCGTCGGCGCCCTCGCGCGGGTGCAGGTGCGCAGCCCGCAGCGCCGCGAGCAGCGCGGGCCGGTCGGGGGAGTCCACCCGCACGCCGGGTGCGGCGCCTGCCTCCAGGCCGGCCAGCGTCCCGGCGTACAGCAGCCGCCCGCGCGCGATCACCACCACGTCGTCGACGATCTGCTGCACCTCGGCCAGCAGGTGGGTCGACACCAGCACCGTCCTGCCCTGCTGGGCGTAGTGGCGCAGCAGCTCGCGCAGCCACCGGATGCCCTCGGGGTCCAGGCCGTTGGCCGGCTCGTCGAGCACCAGGACGCCGGGGTCGCCGAGCAGTGCCGCCGCCAGGCCCAGCCGCTGGCGCATCCCGAGCGAGTACTGGCCCGCGCGGCGCCCGGCGTCGGCGGTCAGGCCCACCTGGGCGAGCACCTCGTCGACCCGGTGCGCGTCGATCCCCGCGGCCCGCGCCTGCACCCGCAGCTGGTCGCGGCCGCTGCGGGCCGGGTGCAGGTCGCTCGCCTCGAGCAGCGCGCCGACCCGGCGCAGCGGGTGTGGGAGCTGCGCGTACGGAACGCCGTCGACGGTGGCGGTGCCGCTGGTTGGCTGCACCAGACCCAGCAGCATCCGCAGCGTGGTGGTCTTGCCGGCGCCGTTGGGCCCGAGGAACGCCGTCACCCGCCCCGGCGTGACCGAGACGTCCAGGTGGTCGACGGCGCAGACGCCGCCGAAGCGCTTGGTCAGCCCGCGGATCTCGATCCGGCCGGGCGCCGGCGGCCCGGCCGTCGCGGCGTCCGGCGGCACGGCCGGGTCACCGGGCCATCGGCAGCAGCACCCGGATGTCGCAGCCGGAGTCGGACTCGGCGACGCGGATCGAGCCGCCGTGCAGGTCGACCACCCAACGCGCGATCGCGAGGCCGAGGCCGGTGCCGCCGTCCGCGCCGGACGCCCCGCCCCGGTGGAACCGGTCGAAGACGCGCTCGCGCTCGGCGGGGTCGATGCCGGGTCCCTCGTCGATGACGTCGAGGACCACCTGCCCGTGCTGCTCGCCGGCGCGCACGCTCACCGTCCCCCCGGCGGGCGAGTGCCGCGCGGCGTTGTCGAGCAGGTTGGCGACCACCTGGTGCAGGCGCGCGCGGTCAGCGTCCACGTGCAGGTGCGGCGGGTCGACCTGGACGGCGTACGTCACCGGCAGGCCGGCCAGCGTCGCTTCGTCCACGCACCCGTGCAGGAAGTCGTCCAGCAGCACCGGTGAGAGGCGCAGGTCGGTCGCACCGGCCTCGATGCGGGACAGGTCGAGCAGCTGGGTCACGAGGTCGCCGAGCCGCTCGGTCTGGCTGAGCGCGGCGCGCAGGGTGGCGTCGTCCGGGGCGGTGACGCCGTCGACGAGGTTCTCCAGGACGGCGCGCAGGGCAGAGACGGGCGTGCGCAGCTCGTGGCTGACGTTCGCCACCAGCTCCTTGCGCTGCCGATCGACGTCCCCGAGGTCCTCGGCCATCCGGTTGAAGGCGTGCGCGAGCTCACCGACCTCGTCGCTGCTGCTGCTGCGCACCCGGCGGCTGTAGTCCCCGCGCGCCATCGCCTGCGCCGCAGCGGTCATCTCGCGCAGCGGCGAGGTCATGCCGCGCGCCAGCACCTGGGTCAGCGCCAGCGCGACGAGGATCGCGAGCGGCAGCGTGTAGCGCGGGCCGAGCTCGTTGTGCAGGCCGGCCCAGACGATCAGCGACGACACGGTGCAGGTAGCACCGACGAGGACGCCGAGCTTGGTCTTCAGGCTGTGCAGCGGGTCGAGCGGACGCAGGTCGCGCACCCGCGGGCTGCGCGCGGCGTCGGCGGCCCTCGCCACGGTGGTCGCCGGGGGGTTCACTCGTCCTCCCCGGGGTCGCCGGGCTCGCTGCCGTCGGCGCCCGGCGTCGGCTCGGCGGAGTAGCCGACACCGTGCACGGTGCGGATCAGACCCGGGCCGAGCTTGCGCCGCAACGCTTTCACGTGGCTGTCGACGGTGCGGGTGCCCGAGGCGTCGGCCCAGTCCCAGACGTCGGCGAGCAGCGTCTCGCGGGTGAGCACCGTGCGGGGGCTGGACGCCAGGCGCACCAGCAGGTCGAACTCCGTCGGGGTGAGGTGCACCTCGTGCGGACCGCGGCGCACCCGGCGCTCGGCCCGGTCGACGAGCACCGGCCCGAGCGAGATCGGCGCCGGTGCGGGGTCGGCGACAGCGAGCTGTCGGGCCCGCTCGACCCGACGCAGCAGGGCGTTGACCCGTGCGACGAGCTCGCGCATGGAGAAGGGCTTGCTCATGTAGTCGTCCGCCCCGACGCCGAGCCCGACGAGCAGGTCGGTCTCGTCGTCGCGCGCGGTGAGCATCAGCACCGGCACCGGGTGGGTGGCCTGCACGCGCCGGCACACCTCCAGCCCGTCGAACCCGGGGAGCATCACGTCCAGCACGATCAGGTCGGGTCGCTCCTCCTCGCCCAGGGCCTTGGCCACGGCGCTCGGCCCGTCGCCGGCCAGGTCGACGACGTACCCCTCGGCGCGCAGGCGGCTGGCGACCGCGTGGGCGATCGTCGGCTCGTCCTCGACGACGAGGACGCGACGCGGTCCGTTGCCGTCACCTGCCCCGCTGGGGTGGTTCATGACGCGACTGTACGTCGCACGCCGCGAGCTGGGACCGGTCGCCGGATAGTGTGCGAAGGATGCAGACCCCCACCCAGGCGACCCCGTCGTCGACGGCCCTGACCTCCGGCATCAGCGTCGAGGACATCGACCCCGCCGTTCGCGCCGTCGACGACCTGTTCGGGCACGTCAACGGCGGCTGGCTCGAGCGCACCCAGATCCCGCAGGACCGCGCGAGGTACGGCACGTTCGTCGTCCTCGCCGAGGCGGCCGAGACCCACCTGCGGCAGATCATCGAGGAGGCCGCCGCCGGTGACGGCGCCCCCGGCAGCACCGCGCGCAAGGTCGGTGACCTGTTCACCAGCTTCGTCGACGAGGCTCGCGCCGACGAGCTCGGCGTCACACCGCTGGGCGCCGACCTGGACGCGGTGCGTGCCGTGACCGACCTCGACGAGCTATTGCGCACGATGGGAGCGTTGCAGCGCAGGGGTTCTGGCGGTGCGATCGCGCTGTTCGTCAACACCGACGACCGCGACTCGACGCGGTACGTGCCCTACCTCGAGCAGTCCGGGCTCGGTCTGCCGAACGAGTCGTACTACCGCGAGGAGACGCACGAGTCGCTGCGGACGTCGTACGTCGCGCACGTCGCGGCCATGCTGCGGCTGACTGGCTGGGCGCAGGACGAGACCGCGGCCCGGTCGGCGGCCGAGCGGGTGATGGCGCTCGAGACGCGGCTGGCGGCTTCGCACTGGGACAACGTGCGCACCCGTGACGCCGAGGCGACGTACACGAAGGTCGACCGCACGGGCCTGGAGCGGCTCGCGCCCGGCCTACCGTGGTCGGCGTGGCTGGCGGGCCTGCAGGCTCCCGAGTCCACCCTCGACGAGGTCGTGGTGCGCGAGCCCGACTACCTGACCGGGCTGGCGGCGGCCCTGCACGAGGTCGACGTCGCCGACTGGCGCGACTGGCTGGCCTGGCACCTGGTCCACGACACCGCCGCCTACCTGTCGAAGCCGCTCGTCGACGAGAGCTTCGACTTCTACGGCCGCACCCTGTCCGGGACGCCGCAGCCGCGCGAGCGCTGGAAGCGCGGGGTCTCGCTCGTCGAGGCGGTGCTGGGCGAGGCGGCCGGGCAGCTCTACGTCGAGCGGCACTTCCCGCCGGCGGCCAAGGCCCGGATGGTCGAGCTGGTGGCCAACGTCGTCGAGGCGTACGGCAGGCGGATCGCCGCCCTCGACTGGATGGGGCCCGAGACCAAGGCGCGGGCGGCCGAGAAGCTGGCCAAGTTCACACCCAAGATCGGCTACCCCGACACCTGGCGGGACTACTCCTCGCTGACCATCTCGGCCGACGACCTGGTCGGCAACGTCCGTGCGGCTGCGGTGTTCGAGCACGAGCGCGACCTGGCCAAGCTCGGGTCGCCGGTCGACCGGGGCGAGTGGTTCATGACCCCCCAGACGGTCAACGCGTACTTCAACCCCGGCCTGAACGAGATCGTGTTCCCCGCGGCGATCCTGCAGCCGCCGTTCTTCGACGTCGCGGCCGACGACGCCGCGAACTACGGCGGTATCGGCGCCGTGATCGGGCACGAGATCGGCCACGGGTTCGACGACCAGGGCTCGAAGTACGACGGGGACGGCAACCTCGTGCAGTGGTGGACCCAGGAGGACCGCGACCGCTTCGACGAGCGGGCCCGCGCGCTGATCGCGCAGTACTCGGCCTTCGAGCCGCGCGAGCTTCCCGGTCACCACGTCAACGGCGAGCTCACCGTGGGCGAGAACATCGGCGACCTCGGCGGCGTCACGATCGCCCTCGAGGCCTACCTGATCGCCACCGACGGGGTCGAGCCGCCGGTGATCGACGGCCTGACCGGGCCCCAGCGCTTCTTCGCCGGGTGGGCCCAGTGCTGGCGGCTGAAGGCCCGCGACGCCGAGGCGCTGCGGCTGCTGACGATCGACCCGCACTCGCCCGCCGAGTTCCGCGCCAACGTGGTGCGCAACGTCGACGCGTTCTACGAGGCGTTCGGTGTGCGCGAGGGTGACGGGCTCTGGCTGGCCCCTGACCAGCGCGTGCGCATCTGGTAGCCCGCCCCGGCGGCGGCCCGTAGCGTGACAGGGTGCGCTTCCTCGACGGCCAGGTGCCGACCGCAGACCTGACCTACAACGACGTCTTCCTCGTCCCCAGCCGCTCGTCGGTCACGTCCCGCCTGGACGTCGACCTCTCGAGCACCGACGGTACGGGGACGACGATCCCGGTCGTCGTGGCCAACATGACGGCGGTGTCGGGCCGGCGGATGGCCGAGACTGTCGCCCGCCGCGGTGGTCTCGTCGTCCTGCCCCAGGACGTCCCGCTCGGGGTGGTGACGGACGTCGTCACCTGGGTCAAGGCGCGCCACCCGGTGCTCGAGACCGCGCTGACGCTGCACGTCGGCGACACGGTGCTGGACGCACTGCACCTGATCCCCAAGCGCGCCCACGCGGCGCTGGTCGTCCTCGACGAGGACCGGCGCCCGCTCGGGGTGGTGACCGAGGAGGACTGCGAGGGGGTCGACCGCTACACGACCCTCGACGACGTGATGAGCCGCGACCTGCTGCTGCTGGACGCCGACGACGTCGACCGGCCGGGAGGTCTGCGCACCGCGTTCGAGGTCCTGCACACCGCGCGGCGACGGTTCGCGCCCGTCGTCCGGGACGGGCGCCTCGCCGGGGTGCTGACCCGCACGGGCGCACTGCGGTCGACGATCTACGCCCCCGCGCTGGACGCCGCGGGCCGGTTGCGGCTCGCGGCCGCCGTCGGCATCAACGGCGACGTGGCCGCCAAGGCCCGCTCGCTGCTGGACGCGGGTGTGGACTGCCTCGTCGTCGACACCGCCCACGGGCACCAGGACAAGATGCTCGAGGCGCTGCGTGCGGTGCGTGCCCTCGACCCGCAGGTGCCCGTGGTCGGCGGCAACGTCGTGACGGCCGAGGGCGTGCGCGACCTGGTCGAGGCCGGGGCCGACGTCGTCAAGGTCGGCGTGGGTCCCGGCGCGATGTGCACCACCCGGATGATGACCGCGGTCGGCCGGCCGCAGTTCTCCGCCGTCCTGGAGTGCGCGGCCGCCGCCCGCGAGCTCGGGGCCCACGTGTGGGCCGACGGTGGGGTGCGGCACCCGCGCGACGTCGCGCTCGCGCTCGCGGCGGGCGCGAGCCAGGTGATGGTGGGGTCGTGGTTCGCCGGCACGTACGAGAGCCCGGGCGACCTGATGACCGACAGCCGGGGCCGGTCGTACAAGGAGAGCTTCGGCATGGCCTCGGCGCGCGCCGTCGCCGCCCGCACCCGCGACGACTCGGCCTTCGACCGCGCCCGCAAGGGGCTGTTCGAGGAGGGGATCTCGAGCTCGCGGATGCTGCTCGACCCGCACCGGCCGGGCGTCGAGGACCTGCTCGACCACATCACCTCGGGGGTGCGCAGCGCGTGCACCTACGTGGGGGCCCGGTCGCTGACGGCGCTGCACGAGCGCGCCGTCGTGGGGCTGCAGTCCAGCGCCGGCTACGACGAGGGCCGCCCGCTGCCCGCCGGGTGGTGAGCGCCCGCCCGACCGGTCGACGTCCGGCCGATGGCCGGGGCGGGCCGTAGCATCGTGGGCGTGAGTCCAGCGGCACCGTCCGGGCCCGACCGTCCCCACCATCTGCGGAGCAGCCAGTCGTGACCGAGTGGCTGCTCGTCCTCGCCGGCGTCGTGCTGACGCTCGGCACCGCGCTGTTCGTCGCCGCCGAGTTCGCCTTCGTGGCGCTGGACCGCGCGACCGTCGAGCGCTCGGTCGAGTCCGGGGACGCCCGCTCGGTCGGCGTCCTGGACGCGCTGCGTCGGCTCTCGACCCAGCTGTCGGCGTCCCAGGTGGGGATCACGCTCACCACGCTGCTGGTGGGCTACCTGGTCGAGCCGAGCGTCGCGTCGCTGCTGAGCCGCCCGCTGGGTGCGGTCGGGCTGCCCGAGGGCTCGGTCGAGCCGGTGTCGGTGGGCGTCGCCCTGCTGCTGGCCACCGCGTTCTCCATGGTGGTCGGCGAGCTGGTGCCCAAGAACCTCGCGATCGCGGCCCCGCTGCGAACGGCCCAGCTGGTCGCGGCGCCGATGCGGGTGGTCGTGCTCGTGGCCCGCCCGTTGATCGCCCTGCTGAACGGCAGCGCCAACGCCGTCCTGCGCCGGGTCGGGGTCGAGCCGCGCGAGGAGCTGTCCAGCGCGCGCACCCCGCAGGAGCTCGCGTCGCTGGTGCGCCGCTCGGCCGACGCGGGCACGCTCGACGAGAGCACCGCCCGCCTGGTGACCCGGTCGCTGAACTTCGGGGAGCGCACGGCCGCCGACGTGATGACGCCCCGGCTGCGCTGCGTGGTGGTCCACCGCGACGACACGGCCGCGGACGTCGTCCGCCTCGCGCGCACCAGCGGCCACTCCCGGTTCCCGGTCGTCGACGAGGGCCTGGACGACGTGGTCGGTGTCGTGCACGTCAAGCGGGCCGTTGCGGTGCCGCACGAGCGGCGCGGCGAGGTGCCGGCGGCCGCGCTGGCGTCCGAGGCGCTGCTGGTGCCCGAGACCGTGCGGCTGGACCCGCTGCTGGTGCAGCTGCGGGCGCAGGGTCTGCAGCTGGCCGTCGTCGTCGACGAGTACGGCGGCACGTCCGGCGTCGTGACCCTCGAGGACGTCGTCGAGGAGATCGTCGGCGAGGTGGCCGACGAGCACGACCGCGACCGCTCGGTCGGACGCCGGCTGAGTGACGGCAGCTGGCTGCTGCCCGGCCTCTGGCGCCCCGACGAGCTGCGCGACCGGGTCGGGGCCGACGTCCCGGACGACGGCGCGTACGAGACCGTCGGCGGCTTCGTGATGGCGCGCCTGGGTCGGGTGCCGCTGGTCGACGACGAGGTCGAGGTCGACGGCGGGTCGCTGCGGGTCGTGCGGATGGAGGGTCGCCGCGTCGACCGGGTGCGCTGGGTGCCTCGACCCGAGCAGGGACGCGCCTCGTGAGCACCGGGACGGCGCTGCTCGTGGCGCTGCTGCTGCTGCTGGCGAACGCGCTGTTCGTCGGCGCCGAGTTCGCGGTGATGGCCGCCCGACGCAGCCAGATCGAGCTGCTGGCCGCCGCCGGCTCGCGGCGAGCCACCTCGACGCTGTGGGCCATGGAGCACATCTCGGCGATGCTCGCGACCGCCCAGCTGGGCGTCACGGTCTGCTCGCTCGGCCTTGGCGCCGTCGCCGAGCCGGCGCTGGCCCACCTGCTCGAGGACGGCTTCGGTGCCGTTGCGGTGCCGGCGGCGTTCGTGCACCCGGTGGCCTTCGCCCTGGCTCTGGCCCTGGTGGTCTACCTGCACGTGGTCGTCGGCGAGATGGTGCCCAAGAACCTCGCTATCGCCGGCCCCGACCGGGCCGCGCTGCTGCTGGCACCGGTGCTCGTCGGGCTCTCACGGGCCCTGTCACCGCTGGTGCGCGCGCTGAACGGCGTCGCCAACGGGCTGCTGCACCTGGCCGGCGTCGAGACGACCGACGAGGTGACGTCGGCGTTCACCGCGGACGAGGTGGCCTCGATCGTCAGCCAGTCGCGCCGCGAGGGGCTGCTGGGCGAGGGGCACGACCTGCTCGTCGGGGCCCTGGAGTTCAGCGAGCGCGATGCCGGGGACGTCGCCGTCCCGCTCGCGTCGCTGATCTGCGTCGACGAGGGCGCCACCCCCGCCGACGTCGAGCGGCTGGTGGCGCGCACCGGGTTCTCCCGCTTCGCCGTCACCGACGGCGACGGCGACCTGTCGGGCTACCTGCACCTGAAGGACGTCCTGTACGCCGACGACGAGCGTCACGACCAGCCGGTGCCCACCAAGCGGATCCGGTCGCTGGTGACCGTGTCGGCCGGCGACGACGTCGAGGACGTCCTGTCGGCGATGCAGCGCTCGGGTGCCCACCTCGCGCGGGTGGTCGACGCCGCCGGCGCGGTCAGCGGGGTCGTGTTCCTCGAGGACGTGCTCGAGGAGCTGGTCGGCGAGGTGCGCGACGAGACCAGACGCCAGGTCGGCCGGCGGGGCTGAAGGGCCCCCGGCGGGCTGATAACCTCGGCGCTCCCGGGCCCCCGTAGCTCAGGGGATAGAGCGTCGCCCTCCGGAGGCGAAGGCGCAGGTTCGAATCCTGCCGGGGGCACCCCTCTCACCCCTTCCTCCGCCCACCCCGCGTTCCTCCCCCCAGCCAGGGACAAAAGCCGCAGAGCGGGCTCTCGGCGCCGGTCCTGGGGAGGAATGCCGGTCCGGCGGAGGAAGGGTGCAGGGGGCTGGACGAGGATGGGCAGATTCTGGCGCCTCCTGGACATTCACGGCGGTCTACGATGGCGGGATGACGTCACCGGGCGGTGCCCGTCGGCGGCGGCCGGTGTCGTCCCTGGCCGCGCCGAAGGTGCTGGTGTGTGACGACACCGACTCGGTGCGCTCGCTGATCGTGGTCAACCTCGAGCTTGAGGGGTACGACGTCGTCGAGGCCCGGGACGGGCAGGAGGCGCTGGAGATCCTGCAGGACGACGCGGTGGCGCTGCCGGACGTCATCACCGTCGACGCCCTGATGCCCCGCCGGGACGGTTGGTGGACCGTCGCGATGATCCGCGCCGACCCCGAGCTCGAGCACCTGCCGGTGGTCATGGTCACGGCGTCGGTGCAAGGTCACCATCGTGCCCAGGCCGAGCAGGCCAGCGTCGACGCGTTCATCGCCAAGCCCTTCGACCCAGACGAGCTGATCGCGATCGTGAGCGTCCTCGCCGCGAGTGGGCGCGTGCGGTAACCCCCCGGGGGCGCTCGCGCCACGCCGGTAGCCTTGAGGTCGTGACCCCCGAGCAGCTCTCGACCGCGATCCGCGCCTGCCTCGTCGACGCCGCGGCGAGCGGGCGACTGAGCCTGCCCGCGGCGTCGGTGCCCGACGAGGTGCGGGTCGAGCGGCCGCGCAGCCGCGAGCACGGCGACTGGTCGACCAGCATCGCGCTGCAGCTGGCCAAGCCGGCCGGCCTGCCGCCGCGCGAGGTCGCCACGGTGGTGGCGGGGCTCTTGAGCGAGGTCTCTGGCGTCAAGAGCGTCGACGTCGCCGGCCCCGGGTTCCTCAACATCACCCTGGACGCCGCCGCCGCGGGCGAGGTGGTCCGCGTGGTGGTGGAGCAGGGCATGGCGTACGGCGACAACCAGGCGCTGACCGGTCACGTCGTGAACCTCGAGTTCGTCTCGGCCAACCCCACGGGGCCGCTGCACATCGGGCACACCCGCTGGGCCGCGCTCGGCGACGCCCTCGGCCGGGTGCTGTCGGCGGCCGGCGCCAGCGTGACGCGGGAGTTCTACGTCAACGACGCCGGGGCGCAGATGGACAAGTTCGGCGCGTCGGTGCTGGCTCGGCTGCAGGGCCGCCCGGTGCCTGAGGACGGCTACCACGGTGAGTACGTCGGCGAGCTGGCCGACGTCGTCCGCCCCGCAGTCACCGCGGGCGGCCGGTCGGTCGAGGACGCCGGGCTGGACGAGGTGCGCGAGCTGGCCTACCGGGCCCAGCTGGACGAGCTGCAGCAGGTGCTGGGGGACTTCGGGGTGCACTTCGACGTGTGGTTCAGCGAGCGCAGCCTGCACGACAGCGGGGCCGTCACCACGGCGGTCGCCCGGCTGCGCGAGCAGGGGCACGTCGAGGACCGCGACGGTGCGGTGTGGTTGCGCACCAGCGACTTCGGGGACGACCGCGACCGCGTGCTCATCCGCTCGGACGGGACGACGACGTACTTCGCCTCCGACGCGGCCTACTACCTCAGCAAGAAGGACCGTGGGTTCGTCGAGAAGGTCTACATGCTCGGCGCCGACCACCACGGGTACGTCGGTCGGCTCAAGGCGATCGCCGCGTGTGCCGGCGACGACCCCGAACGCAACATCGAGGTGCTGATCGGCCAGCTCGTGACGGTCGACGGGGCCCGGCTCAGCAAGCGTGCCGGCAACATCATCGAGCTGCGCGACCTCGTCCAGTGGCTGGGTCGCGATGCCGTGCGCTACTCCCTGGCGCGGTATCCCGCCGACTCGCCGATCACGCTCGACCCCGACCTGCTGACCAAGCGCACCAACGACAACCCGGTGTTCTACGTGCAGTACGCGCACGCCCGCACCTGCAACGTCACCCGGCTCGCCACCGAGGACGGCGTGCTGATGGCCGACGGGTTCGACCCCTCGCTGCTCGGGCACGACACCGAGTCGGTGCTGCTGGCGGTGCTCGGCCAGTTCCCCGGCGTCGTGGCCCGGGCGGCCGAGCTGCGCGAGCCGCACCGGGTCGCGCGCTACCTCGAGACGCTGGCTGCGGCGTACCACAAGTGGTACGACGCGTGCCGGGTCCGCCCGCAGGACGCGGACGAGGTCGTCACCGACCTGCACCGCACCCGGCTGTGGGTCAACGAGGCGACCCGCACCGTGCTGTCGCGGGGTCTGGACCTGCTCGGCGTCTCGGCGCCGGAGCGCATGTAGTGCGCGCGCACGAGGCCGGCTCGCTGCACGCGGACGGGTACGCCGCGCCGTCCTGGCTACGCCCCCCGGGCGACGTGAACGCCCTCGTGCCCTCGCTCTGGGCGTCGTCGGTGCGCCGCCGCGACGACGGGGCGCTGGAAGTCGGCGGGGCTGGCGTCGACGCGGTGGCAGCCGAGTTCGGTACCCCGGCGTACGTCCTGGACGAGGACGACTTCCGTTCTCGCGCAAGAGGTTTCGCCTCGGCCTTCGATGCCGCGTTCAAGGGCCTGTGCGGAGGCGCCGACGTCTACTACGCCGGCAAGGCGTTCCTGTGCACCGAGGTCGCGCGGTGGGTGGTCGAGGAGGGGCTGTTCCTCGACACCTGCAGCGGCGGTGAGCTGGCCGTGGCGATGCGGGCCGAGGTGCCCCCGGCCCGGATCGGGTTGCACGGCAACAACAAGAGCGATGCCGAGATCGCGCGTGCGCTCGACCTCGGCATCGGTCGGATCGTCGTCGACTCGCTCGACGAGATCGACCGGGTGGCGGACGCCGCCGCCGCGCGAGGGGTGCGGGCGCCGGTGCTGCTGCGCGTCACGGTCGGCGTCGAGGCCCACACCCACTCCTACATCGCCACCGCCCACGAGGACCAGAAGTTCGGCCTCTCACTGACCGGAGGCGTTGCAGCGCAGGCAGTCTCGCGGGTACTTGCGAGACCCGAGCTCGAGCTGCGCGGCCTGCACTCCCACATCGGGTCGCAGATCTTCGACGTCCAGGGCTTCGAGGTCGCCGCCCGACGGGTGCTGGGCCTGCACGCCGACGTCGTGCGCGAGCACGGCACCGTTCTGCCCGAGCTCGACATCGGCGGCGGGTTCGGCATCGCCTACACCACCGAGCACGACCCGATGCCGGTCGCCGACCTGGCCGCTGGCATGGCCGAGATCATCGCCAAGGAGTGCGCCTCGCTCGGCGTCGACGTCCCGCGCATCTCGACCGAGCCGGGCCGCGCGATCGCCGGGCCCAGCACGTTCACGCTCTACCGGGTGGGCACCGTCAAGGACGTCGACCTCGACGGAGGCGCCTCACGTCGCTACGTCGCCGTCGACGGCGGCATGAGCGACAACATCCGCACCGCCCTCTACGACGCGGACTACTCGGCCACCCTCGCCGGACGGGCCTCGACCGCGGCCCCCGTCCTGACCCGCGTCGTCGGCAAGCACTGTGAGAGCGGTGACGTGATCGTCAAGGACGAGTTCCTGCCCGGCGACGTCGCCGGCGGTGACCTGATCGCCGTCCCGGGCACTGGCGCCTACTGCCGCAGCATGGCCAGCCAGTACAACCACGTCCCGAGGCCACCAGTGCTGGCCGTGCGGGACGGTCGGGTGCGGGTCGTCGTCCGCCGTGAGACCGAGAACGACCTGCTCGCCCTGGACGTCGGGTGAGCGGCGCGCCGGTCCGGATGGTGGACCGCGCCAGCCGTCCGCAGCCGGCCCCGATCATGATGAGCCCGCCGTCGCCGAGAGGGGGATCCCGTGTCGCAGTCTGAACCGCCCGTGCGGGCCCTGCGCGTCGCGCTGCTCGGGTGCGGTGTCGTCGGCACGGAGGTTGCCCGGCTGCTGCTGCGGGACGCCGACGAGCTGGCCGCCCGCAGCGGGGCCCGGCTCGAGGTCGTCGGCATCGCCGTGCGCCGGGTCGGCCGCGACCGCAGCGGCAGCGGCGTCGACCCCGCGCTGTTCACCACCGACGCCGCCGAGCTCGTCACGCGCGCCGACGTCGTGATCGAGGTGATCGGTGGGATCGAACCCGCCCGCACGCTCATCCTGGACGCGATGCGTCACGGCGCGTCGGTGGTCACCGCCAACAAGGCGCTGCTGGCCCAGGACGGCCCGACGCTGTACGCCGCAGCGGCCGAGCACGGTGTCGACCTGTACTTCGAGGCCGCGGTGGCCGGCGCCATCCCGATCGTGCGTCCGGTGCGCGACTCGCTCGCGGGCGACCGCGTCCAGCGGGTGCTCGGCATCGTCAACGGCACCACCAACTACGTGCTCGACCAGATGGACACCACCGGCGCCGGGCTCGGCGACGCCGTCGAGCAGGCCCAGGCCCTGGGGTACGCCGAGGCCGACCCGACCGCGGACGTCGAGGGTTTCGACGCCGCGGCGAAGGCGGCGATCCTGGCGTCGCTGGCGTTCCACACCCGGGTCGCGGCTGGCGAGGTGTACCGCGAGGGCATCACCGAGGTCACCGCGGCCGACGTCGCGGCCGCGCGCGAGATGGACTGCGTCGTCAAGCTGCTCGCCATCTGCGAGCGGGTCGGGTCGGGCGCGGACGCCGGTATCACCGTGCGCGTCCACCCGGCGATGATCCCGAGGCGGCACCCGCTGGCGGGCGTCCGCGGCGCGTTCAACGCCGTGTTCGTCGAGGCCGAGGCCGCCGGCGAGCTGATGTTCTACGGCCGCGGTGCGGGCGGAGAACCCACCGCCAGCGCCGTTCTGGGCGATCTTGTGGCCGTCGCCCGCCACCGGGTCGCCGGCGGCCGCGGCCCGGGGGAGTCGGCGTACGCGCAGCTGCCCGTGCTGCCCATGGGCCTGACCATCACCCGCTACCACGTCAGTCTCGACGTCGCCGACCGTCCGGGCGTGCTGGCGCAGGTGGCCCAGGTGTTCGCCGACCACGCCGTCTCGATCGAGACGGTGCGTCAGCAGCTGCAGCCGGGGCCGGACGGCGGTCCCCGGGCCCAGCTGGTCGTGGTCACCCACCGGGCCAGCGACGCCGCCCTGTCGGCCACGGTCGACGCGCTCGCCGACCTCGACGTCGTCCAGGCCGTCACCAGCGTCATGCGCGTCGAGGGGGAGTAGTCGTGGCCGTGCCGTGGCGAGGCGTCATCGAGGAGTACCGCGACCGGCTGCCGGTCGACGACCAGACCCCGGTCATCACCCTCGGTGAGGGCGGCACCCCGCTGGTGCCCGCGCGGCACCTCTCGGAGCTGACCGGGTGCCGGGTGCTGCTCAAGGTCGAGGGGATGAACCCGACGGCCTCGTTCAAGGACCGCGGAATGACGATGGCCATCTCGCGCGCCGCCCAGGCGGGCGCCAAGGCCGTCATCTGCGCCTCGACCGGCAACACGTCAGCGTCCGCGGCCGCCTACGCCACCGCGGCGGGGATGGCCTGCGGCGTCCTGGTCCCCGACGGCAAGATCGCGATGGGCAAGCTCAGCCAGGCGGTCGCGCACGGGGCCACGCTGCTGCAGGTCGACGGCAACTTCGACGACTGCCTGACCCTGGCCCGCAAGCTGGCCGAGTCCTACCCGGTCGAGCTGGTCAACTCGGTCAACCCCTACCGCATCGAGGGCCAGAAGACCGCGGCGTTCGAGGTCGTCGACGCGCTGGGCGACGCTCCCGACGTCCACTGCCTGCCGGTCGGCAACGCCGGCAACATCACGGCCTACTGGAAGGGCTACTGCGAGTACACCTCTGACGCACAGCGTCCCGGGCCGGCGTCGCGGACGCCCGCGATGTGGGGGTTCCAGGCCGAGGGCGCGTCTCCGATCGTCCTGGGGCACCCCGTCGACCAGCCCGACACCATCGCCACGGCGATCCGGATCGGCAACCCTGCCTCCTGGCAGCAGGCCCTGCGGGCCCGTGACGACAGCGACGGCCGCATCGACGCCGTCAGCGACGCCGAGATCCTGGCTGCTCACCGCTGGCTGTCCAGCCGTGAGGGCGTCTTCGTCGAGCCGGCGTCGGCCTCGGGGGTCGCCGGACTGCTCAAGGTGCACGCCGCCGGTGGGCTGCGCACCGGACTCACCGTCGTCTGCACGGTCACCGGGCACGGGCTCAAGGACCCGCAGTGGGCGCTGCGCACGGCAGACGGCGCGGACGTCGTCCCGGTGCGCGTGCCCGTCGACGCGATGACCGCTGCCGGGGCCCTCGGCCTGCAGGGCTGATGACCGCCGCCGAGGCGCGCGGGACCGACGTGGCCGGCGGTGGACCGGCGGGCTCGGCTCTGGTCGAGGTGTCGGCAACGAGCGCGAACCTCGGGCCCGGGTTCGACAGCCTCGGCCTCGCGCTCGACCTGGTCGACGAGGTCACCGCGACGGTCCTCGACCGGCCCGGTGTCGTCGTCGAGGTCAGCGGCGAGGGCGCCGGCGAGCTGCCCGGCGACGAGCGCCACCTCGTCGTGCGCAGCCTGCTCGCGACGCTGGACGACCTCGGCCGCTCCCGGCCGGTCGGCCTGCACCTGCGTTGCGTGAACGCGGTGCCCCACGGGCGCGGGCTCGGCTCCTCCGCCGCCGCCGCGGTGGCCGGGGTGCTCCTCGCCCGGGCGCTGGCGGGCGCCCGGACGTCGGATGACGCCGTCCTGGCTGCTGCCACCGCCATCGAGGGCCACCCGGACAACGCGGCCGCGGCCCTGCTCGGCGGGGCCACCATCGCCTGGCTCGGCGAGGGCGGCCCGCGCGCGGTGCGCCTCGACGTCCACCCCGACGTGGTGCCCCTGCTGCTGCTGCCGTCCGGGCGGCTCGCGACGCACCACGCCCGGTCGGTGCTGCCAGCGAGCGTCACGCACGCGGACGCCGCTTACAACCTCGCGCGCTCGGCGCTGCTCGTGCACGCGCTCACCACCGACCCGATGCTGCTGCACGCCGCCACGAGCGACCGCCTGCACCAGCACCACCGCAGGTCCGCGATGCCGGCCACGCTCACGGCGGTCGAGACCCTGCGGGCGCAGGGCCTGGCAGCGGTGGTCTCCGGCGCGGGGCCCGCCGTGCTCGTGCTCTCGACGACCGAGAAGCAGGACGCCGACGTCGCTGCGCTCACGCCGTTCACCACCGACCCCGACCGCCCCTGGCAGCTGCTGGTGTCGCGCCTGCGCCGCGACCCGGCCCGAGTCACGGTGCTCGCCGCCTCGACCACCTCGACCTCGACCACCTCGACCCGACCGCCGACGGGCTGACCGAGAACGGAACACGGGCCTGGTCGATGGTGTTAGTCTCAGCGAGCGCGCAGGTTCAGCAGGGTGCCTGAGTTACCCAGCAGCCGCGCACGCACCGCCACATTCGGCCCGGGCGCATCACCACCCGGGCGGGGGCAAGCCCGATCACCCGCAGTCGTCCGACGACCGCGATCGAGCCCTCCCCAACCAGCGTGGCAGCCCACGCCTCGGCACGTCGTGCCAGGCGTCGACCCCGCCCCGGCCACCGTTGCCGCGGCGCGACGAGGGGGAAGGATCCTTCGTGACAGACACCACCGATCGAGTCACAGCGCCGGCAGCCGCCGACGCGAACGGCTCGACCCGCTCGGCCTCCGGGCTGAGCACCAAGCGACTGCCCGAGCTGCAGGCCATCGCGGCCGAGCTCGGGATCAGCGGCACGGGCAAGATGCGCAAGAGCGACCTGGTCGCTGCCATCGGCACCCGCCGCTCGGGTGGCGCAGCCGCCCACACCGGCTCGGGTGGCGCAGCCGCACCGGCGCGCGTCTCCCGTGCGCAGGACGTCGCGGCCGAGGTCGCCGTCCTCGCGGGTCTCGACCGCGCGAGCAGCGCGACCACCGCACCACCGCCCGCCGCGGCGCCCGAGCAGGCAGCCGTGGCGCCTGCGGCCACCGAGAGCCGCCAGGACGCGCACGAGAACGTGCCGTCGGGGGAGCAGAACGGCGAGCGTCAGCAGCGTGAGCGCCCCGCTCGCGGGGATCGCCAGCGCACCGACAACCGCGGCAACCGCTCCGACAACCGGGGGGACAGTCGCCCGGACAACCGGGGGGACAACCGCCCGGACAACCGGGGGGACAGTCGCCCGGACAACCGTGGTGACAACCGCCCGGACAACCGTGGTGACAACGCACCGGCTCGAGTCGAGGCCGGCAACCGGCCGGACAGCAACAACCGGTACCCGGACGACGAGGACGACGGCACCGGCCGTCGCCGTCGCGGCCGCTACCGCGACCGCAAGCGCCGCGGTCGGGGCAGTGACCTGCCCCTGGCCCAGGGTGGCGACGAGCCGGTCGAGGTGTCGGACGACGACGTCCTGCTGCCGGTCGCGGGCATCGTCGACGTCCTGGACAGCTACGCGTTCGTCCGGACGTCGGGCTACCTGCCCGGCCCGGGCGACATCTACGTCTCGCTGAGCCAGGTGAAGAAGAACGGCCTGCGCAAGGGCGACGCCGTCACCGGTGCGGTCCGCCAGCCGCGTGAGGGCGAGCAGCTGCCGCAAGGCCAGGGCATGCGCAGCAAGTTCAACGCCCTGGTGCGACTGGACACGATCAACGGGATGACGCCCGAGCAGTCGCGCTCGCGCGTCGAGTTCGGCAAGCTCACCCCGCTCTACCCGCAGGAGCGGCTGCGGCTCGAGACCGAGCCGGGCATCCTGACGACGCGGATCATCGACCTGATCACCCCGATCGGCAAGGGCCAGCGCGGCCTGATCGTCAGTCCCGCCAAGGCCGGCAAGACGCTGATCCTGCAGGCGATCGCGAACGCGATCTCGATCAACAACCCCGAGGTCCACCTCATGGTCGTCCTCGTCGACGAGCGGCCCGAGGAGGTCACCGACATGCAGCGGGCGGTGAAGGGTGAGGTCATCGCCTCGACCTTCGACCGCCCCGCCGACGACCACACCACGGTCGCCGAGCTGGCGATCGAGCGGGCCAAGCGCCTGGTCGAGATGGGCCACGACGTCGTCGTGCTGCTCGACTCCATCACCCGCCTGGGCCGGGCGTACAACCTCGCGGCACCGGCCAGCGGCCGGATCATGTCCGGTGGCGTCGACTCCAGCGCGCTGTACCCGCCGAAGCGCTTCTTCGGTGCGGCGCGCAACATCGAGAACGGCGGGTCGCTGACGATCCTGGCGACGGCCCTGGTCGACACGGGGTCGAAGATGGACGAGGTGATCTTCGAGGAGTTCAAGGGCACCGGCAACATGGAGCTGCGCCTGGACCGTCGGCTGTCCGAGAAGCGCATCTTCCCGGCCGTCGACGTCAACCCCTCGGGCACCCGGCGCGAAGAGATCCTGCTAGGGCGCGAGGAGCTGCAGGTCGCCTGGAAGCTGCGGCGCGTGCTCACCGCACTGGACTCCCAGCAGGCGCTCGAGCTGCTGCTCGACAAGATGAAGTCGACCAAGAGCAACACCGAGTTCCTCATGCAGGTGCAGAAGACCACCCCCGTGCCCGGCAAGCGCGACGAGGACTGAACCACCCGGCGTCCGCGGCAGCTGCCGCGGGCGCCGGCCACCGCCTCAAGTCCGGTGACGACGCTGCCGACCACATGAGGGCACAGCCGCACCAGGCGGCGTGACGTGGTGGGAGTGGGACGTGACCTCGGTGCTCGTGGCGGACGACGACCGCGACATCCGCGAGCTGGTCAGCTTCAAGCTGCAGGCCGCGGGGTACGACGTGGTCACCGCCAGCGACGGCACCGACGCGCT
>JBKJTJ010000017.1:0-4724 GCA_046590855.1 Actinomycetota bacterium | reverse complement strand
GTCGACCCGGGACGCGAAGTACCGGCCCGCCCGCGCCAGCTGCGCCGGGTCCAGCACCTGTGCGTGCTCGACCAGGGTGGCCTCACCCGCAGCGCGGACGTCCTCGGCCAGCGCGCTCGGCAGGTCGGTGATGACCTTCGCGATGACCTGCGCCTGGCCCACCCCGATCGTCCCAGCGGCGATGGCGTCGGCCGTCGCAGCACACGTCGAACGGAGAGCACTGGCGGTGGCTACCGCCTTCGCCGCCTGGGACGGCGACACCAGGCACGTCCCGCGCAGGAACGCCTTCGTCGACCCAGCCCCCATGACATCGGCGGCGCCGCGGGCGTGGACCTCACCCACCCGGCGAAGCCACTCGCCTTCGACCTGGTCCGCGAGGCGCCGCAGGTCCGCGACGTCGGTGAGCAGGGACCCGCCGTCCACGCCGTGCAGGTCCTCAGCCTGCAGACCGGCGACCGCGTCGCGCAGCAGCGTGAGCGTGTCGCTCAGCTGCCCACCGGTGGTGTCCATGCCTCACACGCTAGAGGTCACCACCGACAGTCCAGGCCCCTCAGACGCGTTCTCGCACAACGACTTTCGAGAACTTTGGGCAACGACACGCTACCGTCAGCGACGTGGCCACGGGGCAGGCGAGGCTCGCACCTGTGCGGCGCTCACCCCAACGCAGCGGCCCGGCCACTACGGTCGAGCGATGCGCGCGATCCAGATCACCGAGTTCGGCGGGCCCGAGGTGCTGCGACTCAGTCAGGTGCCCGATCCCGTTCCCACCGGCGACCTCGTGGCGATCGACGTCGACTCGGCGGGGCTGAACTACGCCGACATCCACCAGGCCGAGAACTCCTATCTCGCCGCGCAGCAGCTGCCGCTGATCCCGGGCGCCGAGGTCGTCGGCCGCACCGCGGACGGACGGCGCGTCGTCGCGCTGCTCGCCGGCGGCGGCGGGTACGCCGAGAAGGCCGTCGCGCACCCGAGCGTGGTGTTCGACCTGCCCGACGACGTGGACGACGCCACCGGGCTCGCCCTGGTGCTGCAGGGCACCACGGCGTGGCACCTGCTGCGCACCTGCGCCCACCTCGCGCCGGGCGAGAGCGTCGTCGTGCACGCCGCCGCGGGCGGGGTCGGCACCCTCGCCGTCCAGCTGGCCCGACAGTGGGGCGCCGGCCGGGTGATCGCGACGGCGTCCTCGCCCGCCAAGCGCGACCTCGCGCTGTCGCTGGGCGCTCACGCGGCGGTCGACGTGTCGACCGCGACGACCTCTGACGAGGTTCGCGACCTGCTCGTCGAGGCCAACGAGGGTCACCAGATCGACGTCGTCCTGGAGATGACCGGGGGCGTGGTGACCGATGGCTCGCTCGCGGCGCTCGCGCCATTCGGCCGCCTGTGCCTGTTCGGGATGGCGTCGCGCACCCCGCCCGCACCGCTCGACCCCGGCGCGCTGATGGCCACCTCGCGCGCGGTGATCGGCTTCTGGCTGGTGCACACGCTGCGCCGTCCCGGTGGCCTGCGGCCGGCGATGGACGAGCTGCTGTCGCTGGCGGGCAGCGGCGCCCTGCGCGGCGTCGACGGTGGTCACTACCCGCTGGAGGCGGCTGCCGACGCGCACCGAGCCCTGCGTTCGCGCGGCACCACGGGCAAGCTGGTGCTCGACGTCCGGGCCGCCCGATGATGCGCGAGGTCGACGCGGACTTCACCGCGCTACCCCTGCAAGCGCTGGCGGACGCGGCTCTGCAGCGGGCACGCGACCTCGGCGCTGAGCACGCCGACCTGCGGGTCGAGCGCGTCCGGCGCAGTGACCTGCGGCTGCGCGACGGCCAGCTGTCGGGCGCCGGGGACGGCACCGACACCGGGCTCGCCGTGCGCGTCGTGCTGGACGGCACCTGGGGCTTCTGCGCCGCCTCGGACCTGACCACGGCCTCTGCCGTGGCCGCGGCAGAGCAGGCGGTGGCGATGGCGCGGGTGTCGCAGCCGCTGTCGACCGAGCGGGTCGAGCTGGCCCCTGAGCCCGCGCACACCGGCCACTGGGTCTCGTCCTACGCGGTCGACCCGTTCGACGTGCCCGTCGCCGACCAGCAGGCGCTGCTCGAGGACTGGTCGCGGCGGCTGCTGACGTCCGGCGTCGACCACGTCGACGCCGAGGTCGACGCGGTGAAGGAGCAGAAGCTGTACGCCGACCTGGCCGGCACCTTCACCGTCCAGCAGCGCGTACGCGTGCAGCCGGCGGTCACCGTCGTGGTCAGCAGCAGCGAGGGCATGGAGACGATGCGCAGCCTCGCGCCACCGGTGGGCCGCGGTTGGGAGTACCTCGCCGGCACTGCGGCACAAGGGGTCTGGGACTGGGACGGTGAGCTCGCCGAGCTGCCCGCGTTGGTGGTCGAGAAGCTCAAGGCCCCCTCGGTCGAACCCGGCCGGTACGACCTGGTGGTCGACCCGAGCAACCTGTGGCTGACGATCCACGAGTCCATCGGGCACGCGACCGAGCTCGACCGCGCCCTCGGCTACGAGGCCGCGTACGCCGGGACGTCGTTCGCCACGCACGACCAGCTGGGCACCCTTCGTTACGGCAGCGAGCTGATGAACGTCACCGGTGACCGCACCGTCGAACACGGCCTGGCCACGACCGGCTGGGACGACGAGGGCGTGGCCACCCAGGCGTTCGACATCGTCAGCGCGGGCACGCTCGTCGGCTACCAGCTCGACCGCCGCATCGCCCGGCTGACCAGCGTCGAGCGCTCGAACGGCTGCGCCTTCGCCGACTCCCCCTCCAACGTCCCCATCCAGCGGATGGCGAACGTCAGCCTGCAGCCCGCTCCCGACGGGCCGACCACGGCCGACCTGATCGCCGGTGTCGAGCGCGGCGTCTACGTCGTGGGCGACAAGTCGTGGTCGATCGACATGCAGCGCTACAACTTCCAGTTCACCGGCCAGCGCTTCTACTCGATCGTCGACGGGCGGCTCACCGGCATGGTGAAGGACCTCGCCTACCAGGCGACGACCACCGACTTCTGGGGCTCGATGGCGCGCGTCGGGGGCCCCTCGACCTGGGTGCTCGGCGGCGCCTTCAACTGCGGCAAGGGCCAGCCGGGTCAGGTGGCCGCCGTGAGCCACGGCTGCCCCAGCGCCCTGTTCACCGGGGTGCGCGTGCTCAACACCACCGTGGAGGGGTCCTCGTGAGCGTCGCCCCCGCCGAGCTCGCCGAGCGCGCCCTCGCCGCAGCGACGGGTCCCTGCGTCGTCCTGGTCGACGTCACGAGCACCGCCAACCTGCGCTGGGCCGCCAACACCCTCACCACCAACGGCCTCACCAGCGCGTACGACGTCACCGTGGTCGCCGTCCACGACAGCGCGCGCGCGGGCGTGGTCAGCCGCGGCGGGGTGCGGCCGGACGACGTCGCCGGGCTGGTCGCCGACGCCGAGGCGGCCGCGCGGCTGGCCGCCCCCTCGCAGGACGCCGCACCGCTGGCCGGCGGCGCGGCCCAGGACTCGTTCGGCGAACCGCCTGCCGCGGTGACGCCGTCCGACCTCGGCCACTTGGCGAACGGTCTCGGCACGGCGTTCGACACCGCCCGCGGCGCGGGGCACGAGCACTTCGGGTACGCCGAGCAGGTGGTGCACAGCACCTACCTGGCGACCAGCACCGGCATCCGCCTGCGGCACGTGCAGCCCACGGCCGTCGTGCAGCTCAACGGCAAGAGCGCGGGACGCACCCGGTCGGCATGGGCGGGCGCGAGCGCTCGGTCGCTGGACGACGTCGACGTTGCAGCGCTGTCGGCCGAGGTCACCGAGCGGCTGGGCTGGCAGGCGCGGCGGGTCGAGCTCGGCGCCGGGCGCTACGACACGGTGCTGCCGCCGAGCGCGGTCGCCGACCTGATGGTCTACGCCTATGAGTCCGCCGACGCCCGCACCGCGCACGAGGGGCGGTCGGTGTTCGGTCACCCCGGTGGTGGCACCCGGGCGGGCGACCGGCTGAGCGAGGTGCCGCTCACCCTGCGCAGCGACCCCGCCCACCCCGACCTCGCCTGCGCCGACACGGTGCTGACGTCCTCCAGCGGCCTGCTCGGGTCCGTGTTCGACAACGGACTGCCGATCGGTGCGAGCGCCTGGGTGGACGCGGGGACGCTCAGCGCGCTCCCGAGCACCCGGCACTCCGCGGCCCTGGCGGGCCTGCCGTTCCAGCCGTTCGTCGACAACCTCGAGCTGACCTGCGCCGGCGCGGCCGGCAGCACCCTCGACCTGGTCGGCGACCTGGACCGGGGGCTGCTGCTGACCTGCGTCTGGTACGTGCGCGAGGTCGACCCGCGCACCCTGCTGCTCACCGGCCTGACCCGCGATGGCGTCTACCTCGTCGAGGGAGGTGAGGTCACCGGGGCGGTCACGAACTTCCGGTTCAACGAGAGCCCGGTCGACCTGCTGGGCCGGGTCGAGGCCGCGGGGGCGAGCGTCCCGGCGCTGGGGCGCGAGATGGGCGACTACTTCGCCCGCACCGCGATGCCCCCGCTGCGGGTGCGCGGGTTCAACTGCTCGAGCGTGAGCCAGGCCTCCTGAAGCGATCGCGCCACGGGGGCCGCACCCAGGCCGCGCGGGCTTACCGTTGAGGGGTGCCAGCCAAGTCGCACGAACCCGAGGTCTACTCGATCAGCGCCACCCGGTCGTCCCTGCACGACGACCTCGGTCTGCGCATGAAGCGCTACCTGCTGTCCATGTCGCTGCGCACGGTCTGCTTCGTGC
>JBKJTJ010000379.1:0-8045 GCA_046590855.1 Actinomycetota bacterium | reverse complement strand
ACGATCGAGGGGACGCCGGTGAGGATGTCGACCATGAAGCTGACGGTCCGCGCGAGCCGGCCGCGGCCGTACTCGACGAGGTAGATCGCCGTCAGGATGCCGATGGGCACCGAGATGGCGGCCGTGACGGCGGCCTGCAGCAGGGTGCCGAGGATGGCGTGGTATGCGCCGCCGCCGACCCGCCGGGTGGTGATGCCGCGCTGCGAGAGCCCCCACCAGTCCGCGCCCGCGAGCAGGTGGGCGCCGCGGCTGACCACGACCCCGAGGATCCACAGCAGCGGGATCAGCGCGACCAGGAACGCCAGCGTGACCAGTACCGTGGCGGCCACGTTCTTGGCGGCTCGCACCCCGGACGGCTTGGTCAGCAGCAGCGAGGACGACGCGGCCGGCCCGCGGACGTCGGTCGACGCGGTCATTCGGCGAAGTCCTTGCGTCGGGCCACGATCGCCCGGGCCAGGGCGTTGACGGCGAAGGTGAGGACGAACAGCACCAGGCCCGCCGAGATGAACGCACCGGTCTTGGCCGGGTTGCTGAACTCGCCGGAGTTGTTGGCGATCTTCGACGCGAACGTCTCGCCGCCGTTGAAGATCGAGAGCGAGAACGCCGACGAGGTGTTCAGGCCGCTGACGATCAGCGTGATGGCGATCGTCTCGCCGAGCGCGCGGCCCAGACCGAGCATCGAGCCGGAGATGACTCCGGGGCGACCGTATGGCAGGACGGTCGTGCGGATCATCTCCCACCTCGTGGCACCGAGCGCCAGCGCCGCCTCGCGGTGCACCATCGGCGTCTGGGCGAAGACGTCGCGGGAGATGGCGGTGATGATCGGCAGGATCATGATGCCGACGACGATCCCCGCGACGAAGATGCTGCCGGCGACACCGGTGTCGGTCTTGGCCAGCAGCGGGATGAAGCCAAGGTGGTCCTGCAGGAACGTCCCGATCCCCCCGACCTTGCTGGCGAAGACCGACAGCCCCCACAGGCCGTAGATCACCGAGGGCACCGCGGCGAGCAGGTCGATCAGGTACGCCGCGGGGCCCGCCAGGCGCCGCGGCGCGTACTGGGTGATGAACAGCGCCACCCCGACCGCGAACGGCACGGCCAGGATCATCGCCATCACCGCGATGGCGACGGTGCTGTAGAGCAGCTGGGCGATCCCGAAGCGCAGGTTGGCCGGGTCGCCGACGTCCCACTCGCGCGAGGTCAGGAAGTTGGCCTTGTCGGCGAGCAGCGAGGGCAGCGCCTGGCTGACCAGGAACACCGCGAGCAGCGTCACCATCGCGATCACGATCACCCCCGAGCCGGCGGCGGCGCCCTTGAAGACGCGGTCACCGACCCGGCCGGTTCCGGCGGAGGTCGTGGACGAGGGCTCCCCGCCCGCGCCAGGCGCGCGGACCCCGGTCACTGATGACATCGGCTCCCTCTCGTCACGGTCGATCGTCGACCACGGTACTGGCCCGGGGCACGAACGCACCCCGCCCGAGGCAGGGCCTCGAGCGGGGCGCGTCCTTGCGAAGCCCTGGGATCAGGACAGGGCGTCGACGGCCGTCGTCACCTTGGTCTGGATCTCGGCCGGCAGCGGCGCGTAGCCGATGTCGGCCAGTGCGGTCTGGACCTCGCTGGAGGAGAAGTGCTTCAGGAACGCCTTGATGGCGGTGCCCTTGGCGGCGTCCTTGTTCTTGGAGCAGACGACCTCGTAGGTCACCAGGACGATCGGGTAGGCGCCCGGGGCCTTCGTGGCGTAGTCGAGTTTGAGCTTCAGGTCGTTGCCGGTGCCCGCGACGGTCGCGGCGGCGACGGCCTTGCCGGCCGACTCGCCGGTCAGCTCGACCGCGCCCGAGCCGTTGTCGACCTGCGCGTAGCTGAGCTTGTTGTCCTTGGCGAAGGACAGCTCGACGTAGGTGATGCCACCGTCGGTCTTGGCCACGCTGTCAGCCACCCCGGCGGAGCCATCGCGGCCCTCGCCGGTGCCCGCCCACTTCTTGGACGGCTCGGCGGTCCAGGCGCCGCCCGCTGCCGCCTTGAGGTACTTCTCGAAGTTCTCCGTGGTGCCGGACTCACCGGTGCGGAAGAACACCTTGATCGCGGTCGCCGGCAGCGTCGTCCCCGCGTTGATCTTGGCGATCGAGGGGTCGTTCCAGGTCTTGACCTTGCCGGTGAAGATGTTGGCCATGACCTCGGGGGTGAGGACCAGCTTGTCGACGCCCTTGACGTTGAACGGCACCGAGATCGGGCCGGTGACCATCGGGATGTTCCACGCCGGCGAGCCGCAGGTGGTGTCGGCGGCGGACTGCTGGACGACGCCGTCGACGGCCTCGGTCTTCAGCGCCGAGTCCGACCCGGCCCAGTCGGCCTGGCCGGCGATCAGCTGCTTGATGCCGGTGCCCGAGCCCGTGGGGTTGTAGTTGATCGTGACGCCGGAGCACACCGAGCTGTACGACGAGATGGCTTCCTCGATCGCGTTCTTCTGGGCCGAGGAGCCCTCGGCCTTCAGGTCGCCGGTGCCGCAGTCCGCGGTGGCGGCGCTGGACGAGGAGGACCCCGAGCCCGAGGTGGGGCCGGCGGGGGTCGTGGCGTCAGACCCGCACGCCGTCAGGGCGAGGGCGCCGACGAGGGCGACGCCAGTGAGGCGTCCGAGTCGCGTGAAAGTCACTGTTGAAGTCTCCCGTGCAGGCTGGTGAGGCGGCGGACGCCGCGTCCGGGCCGACGTTAGGCACCCCGGGTGAAGCACCGGCTGGCGGCGGGTGAACGCAGGGTGAACTGCATCTGTCGAGATGGCCAACCCCGGACGTACCACGCGTGAGCAGCAGGTGAACGAGGACGGTTCACGCGGTGTCGTGCCGCTCGACGGCGACGACGACGGCGTCCGGGCCGCGTCCGCTGACGTGGGCGACGAGCACCTCACCCTTGATCAGGCCCGGACCGGCCGACTCGCGCAGCGCCTGGGCCACCGCGTCGTCGCTCGCGCGGTCGGCCAGCGCCGCCAGCAGGGTCGGCAGCACGGGGCGGTGCGAGCAGACCGCGGTCGCCACACCCTTGTCGAGCACGGTGTTGATCACCGCGACGGCCGATGCCGGGTCGTCGTCGAACCCCTCCTCCGACAACCCGTCGCGCAGCCTCAGTCGCGCGCAGGCGCTGCGGGAGTAAGGCTCTACGGTCGCCGCACAGCGTGCGGACGGCGACGACACGAGCTGGCGGACGCCGTACGCAGCGAGCACCGGCACGAGCGCGTCGGCGCGGGCGCTGCCGACCTCATTCAGCGGGCGCTGCTGGTCGGCGTGCTTCCACCTGCTGCGCGGCACGGACTTCGCGTGCCGCACCACCGCCAGGGGCCAGGTGGCGAGGTGGTCGCGTGCGTCGGCGTCCGCGAGGGCGGCCAGCTGCTCGCGGTCGCGCTGGTAGTCGAGCCTGCGCGCGGCCTCGTCGACGCCGAGCCAGGCGACCTCGTCGACCTCGTCGTCGGTCGTGCGCACGCCCCCGACCAGAGCGCGCGCGGCCCAGTACCGCACGACCTTGGGTCGGACGCCGCCGTTGCTGCCGACCGCGTAGGTCGCCGGGGGCAGGGGCAACCCGATGGTGACCTGCAGTCCCGTCTCCTCGCGCACCTCGCGCACGCAGGCGCCGGCCCAGGACTCGCCGGGGTCGAGCTTGCCTTTGGGCCACGACCAGTCGGCGTACTTCGGGCGGTGCACGAGGGCGACCTCGAGCCGGTCGAGGCGACGCCACAGCAGCGCCCCGGCCGCTCGCACCGACCCCGTCTCGTCGGTCGTCGGCAGCTCGGTCACCGGCGCCGGGCCTTGCGGCGCAACCGTTGCCGCTGCTCGGCGACGGCGGTCTGCAGGTCGACCAGGGGTTCGCCGTCCGCGTCGCGGTAGTGGCGGGTCCACGTGCCGTCTGCGGCCAGGTGCCACGAGGACGTGCCGTCGTCCATCGCCAGGTCGAACAGCGCCTGCAGCTCGGCGACGTGCTGGGGGTCGCCCAGGCGCACGAGCGCCTCGACCCGGCGGTCGAGGTTGCGGTGCATCAAGTCGGCGCTGCCGATCCAGCAGGTCGGGTCGCCCCCGCCCTCGAAGGCGAAGACCCGCGAGTGCTCGAGGAACCGCCCGAGCACGCTGCGGACGCGGATCGTCTCGGACAGCCCCGGCAGCCCGGGGCGGATCGCGCAGATGCCGCGTACGACGACGTCGACCGGTACCCCGGCGATCGACGCGCGGTAGAGGCTGTCGATCAGCGCCTCGTCGACGATGGAGTTGACCTTGATCCGGATGGACGCCGGGCGGCCGGCCTCGTGGTGGGCGACCTCGTTCTCGATCTGCTCGATCAGCCCGCTGCGCAACGACCGCGGTGCCACCAGCAGGCGCTTGAAACGGGTGCGCGGGGCGTACCCGCTCAGCTGGTTGAACAGCCGGGTGAGGTCCTCGCCGATCTTGGGGTCGCAGGTGAGCAGCCCGATGTCCTCGTACAGCCGCGCGGTCTTAGGGTTGTAGTTGCCGGTTCCGATGTGGCAGTAGCGGCGCAGCCCGTCGGGCTCCTGGCGGACCACCAGCGAGAGCTTGCAGTGCGTCTTGAGACCGACGATGCCGTACACGACGTGGACGCCGGCCTGCTCGAGCTTGCGGGCCCAGCTGATGTTGGCCTGCTCGTCGAAGCGGGCCTTGAGCTCGACGATCGCGAGCACCTGCTTGCCGGCCTCGGCGGCGTCGATCAGGGCGTCGACGATGGGGGAGTCGCCGCTGGTGCGGTACAGCGTCTGCTTGATCGCGAGCACCCGCGGGTCGGCGGCGGCCTGCTCGAGGAACGCCTGCACGCTGGTCGAGAACGAGTCGTACGGGTGGTGCAGCAGCACGTCGCGGGTGCGGACGGCGGCGAGGATGTCGCCGGGCTTGCTGGTCTCCACGCCCTCGGTGAGGTCGCTGTGGGTGGTCGCGACGAACGAGGGGAACCGCAGCTCGCTGCGCGACAGGTCGGCCACCAGGTTGAGCCCGCGCAGGTCCAGCGGGGCGGGCAGCTGGTAGACCTCGGCCGTCGCCACGCCGAGCTCGCGCACGAGCAGGTCCAGGACGTGGTCGTCGATGTCCTCGGCGACCTCCAGGCGCACGGGCGGCCCGAACCGGCGCCGCATCAGCTCCTTCTCCAGCGCCTGCAGCAGGTTCTCGGCGTCGTCCTCCTCGACCTCGAGGTCCTCGTTGCGGGTCACCCGGAAGGTGTGCGACTGCAGCACCTCCATGCCCGGGAACAGCTGGTCCAGGTGCGCCGCGATGATGTCCTCGAGCGGCACGAACCGAGTCTTGTAGGGGTCGGCGGCGGTCGGGTCGACCGCGGTCGTGGCGCCGTCGACGTCCGCCACAGCCACGAACCTGGGCAGCAGCGGCGGCACCTTGACGCGGGCGAAGTGCTCCTTGCCCGTCTTGGTGTTGCGGACGACGACGGCCAGGTTGAGCGAGAGCCCGCTGATGTAGGGGAACGGGTGCGCCGGGTCGACCGCCAGCGGCGTCAGCACCGGGAACACCTGGTCGCGGAACATCTCCTGCAGGCGCTCCTGCTCGGGGGGCGCCAGCTCGTCCCACCGCACGACGGTGATGCCTGCGTCGGCCAGGCGCGGCCGCACGTCGACGTGGAACAGCCGCGCGTGCCGCTCCATCAGCTGGTGGGCCAGCGCCGACAGGTGGTCGAGCACCTCTCGCGGCTCGATGCCGGACGCCGACCGGACGGCGAGCCCCGCGGCGATCCGCCGCTTGAGGCCGGCGACGCGCACCATGAAGAACTCGTCGAGGTTGCTGGCGAAGATCGCGAGGAACCGAGCGCGCTCGAGCAGCGGGACGTCGACGTCCTCTGCCAGCTCGAGCACCCGCTCGTTGAAGCGCAGCCAGCTGATCTCGCGGTCGAGGAACCGGTCGTCGGCGAGCGGCGGGCCGGTGGTCTCGTCGTCCGCCGTCGCTGGCAGGAACCGGCCGTCCGGGCCGCGGCGGCTGGTCTGCTGCACGGTCACGCTCGTCATGCGTCCGATGGTGTCACTGGCGGGTGAACATCGGGTAGCGCCGCAGGACGACGGGGCCGGGCGAACATCGCGTCGACGTCCCAGCGGGTGAAGCCCAGCGAGGTGTAGGTGCGGATCGCCGCGGCGTTGTCGGCGTCGACGTAGAGCATGGCCTGCGGCAGGCCGAGCTGGCGCAGGTGGTGCAGGCCGGCCAGGGTCAGGGCTCGGCCGAGGTGGCGTCCCTGGTGGGCCGGGGCGACGCCCACGACGTACACCTCGCCGATCGGGTCGTGGCCGTGGCCCTCGTGGGCGTGCGGGCCGGCGACGAGCGGCCCGTCGTGGTCGCCGCCGTGCACCTTCATCCAGTGGAAGCCCGCCATCGAGCCGTCCGGGGCGTCGAGCACGAGGAACCCGGTGTTGTCGAACCACGGCTCGGCCATCCGCAGGTGCAGGTCGTCGGCGTCCCACGACCCCTGCTCGGGGTGGTGGGCGAAGGCCGCGGCGTTCACGGCCAGCCAGGCCTCGTCGTCCGCACCGGGGGTGAAGGCGCGCAGCGTGAACCCGGCCGGGAGGTCGATGGCGGGCAGCGGGGCGTAGAGCGAGCGGCGCATCTGCCACAGCTCGCGGGCCCGCTCGTAGCCGAGCGACGCCGCCATGGCCCGCGCGCCGGCCAGCTGGCCGTGCGCCCACAGCCGCAGCCGGTGGTCGGGCGAGGCCTGCTCGAGGCTCTGCACGAGCAGCCGGCCCACGCCGTGGCGGCGCAGCCCGGGGTGGACGACGATCTCGGCGCTGGACCCCTCGACCTCGTCGGTCGGGTCGAGGTGGGCGTAGGCGGCGAGGCGCTCGGGCTCGCCCTCGCCGTGGGCGAAGACCAGCAGGTGCCGGGCCGGGCCTTCGCCGCCGTACCGCAGGTGCAGCATCACGTGCTCGGACAGCGGGTGCAGGCCGTCGGTCTCGGTGGCCGCCTCGACCAGGCGCGTGACGGCGTCCAGGTCGGTGGCGCCGAGCCGGTCGGTGGTCTCCACCCTGGCGTCGAGCGTGGCGGCCATGCGCCGCAGCCTACGGGGGCTGCCGGCGCGAGCGTGTGGCCCACTCGCGACCACATCAACATGCGCGACACCGAGCGCCAGCGCGCGGCCCTGCTCGGCAGGCCCGTGCCGCGCGGCTACTGCATGTTGGTGCGGTGGGCTCAGGCGTCGATGCTGTCGCGGACGTCGATGCTGCCGCGGCTGGGCGGGACGAACCGGTAGCCGACGTTGCGGACGGTGCCGATCTGCTGCTCGAACTCGGGGCCGAGCTTGGCCCGCAGCCGGCGCACGTGGACGTCGACCGTCCGGGTGCCGCCGTAGTAGTCGTAGCCCCAGACTTCCTGCAGCAGCTGGGCGCGGGTGAACACGCGTCCGGGGTGCTGCGCGAGGTACTTCAACAGCTCGAACTCCTTGTACGTCAGGTCGAGCGAGCGACCGCGGACGCGGGCCGAGTATGTGGTCTCGTCGATGACGACGTCGCCGGCGCGGATCTCGGGCGCCAGCCCCTCGTCGGTCTCGTCGGCCGCCAGCGACCGCCCGATGGCCAGGCGCAGCCGGGCCTCGACCTCGGCCGGGCCGGCCGTCACGAGTACGACGTCGTCGACGCCCCACTCGGCCGTCACGGCCGCCAGGCCGCCCTCGGTGACCACCAGCAGCAGCGGGGCCGAGACTCCGGTCGTGCGCAGCAGCCGGCACAGCGAGCGCGACGGCGCCAGCTCGCGGCGCGCGTCGACCAGGACGACGTCGGTGGGCGGGGTCTCGACCAGGGCCGAGGCCTCGGCCGGCAGCACCCGCACCTGGTGGCCCAGCAGTCCGAGCGCGGGCAGCACCTCGGCGCTGGGGGTGAGGTCGTTGGTCAGTAGGAGCAGTCTGGCCATGGTGTGCCCGTCCGTTCGGCAGGAAAGCCGGGGGCCACGCGGTGCGATCCGTCCGCGCGTCCGCGACCCTGGGGTCGGGCGGCGGTGGCCGACACGCGACGATAGCGTCGGCGGTCTCGCTCTGTGACCCCCCTGACCGGATACTGAGACACCTGCCGGACACCT
>JBKJTJ010000189.1:0-8491 GCA_046590855.1 Actinomycetota bacterium | reverse complement strand
CCGTGGCACCCTGGACGTCATGGCGGTGCCGCGCGCGACCCGGACCTACGTCGAGCGGCTGACCCCGGCGCCGTGGGTGTGGCTGGCGGTGCTGCCGATCGCGGCGAGCAGCGGGCTGATCGTGCTCACCGCCCTCGGTGCACGGGTGGCGGTCCCGGTGGCTGTCGCCGCCGTCGTTGCCGCCACCTGGGCGCTGCTGCGCACCAGCGCCGTCGTGACCGTCGGCGACGGACGGCTGGTCGCCGGCCGGGCGCAGATCCCGGTCGGTCATCTGGGGGCCGTCCGCGAGCTCGACGCCGCCCAGATGAGCGCCCTGCGGGGCCCCCGGGCCGACGCGCGCGCCTACCTGTGCCAGCGGGGCTGGATCGCGGCCGGTTTCGCCGTCGAGGTGGCCGACCCCGAGGACCCCGTCCCGTTCTGGCTGGTCTCCTCGCGGCGTCCGGACCGGGCGAGCGCCGCCCTGCGGGCCGAGATCGACCGCTGCGCCGTCGATCAGGCGCACTCGCGGCAGACCAGCTGAGCGGTGTCCTCGACCGCCAGCTGACTGCGGTGCTTGACCAGGAAGCAGACGCTGCAGGTGAACTCGTCGGCCTGGCGCGGCAGCACCCGCACCGAGAGCTCCTCGTTCGACAGGTCGGCACCGGGCAGCTCGAAGCCCTCAGCCTGCTCGGTCTCGTCGACGTCGACGGCAGAGGCACCCTTGTCGACGCGACGGGCCTTCAGCTCCTCGATGCTGTCCTCGCCGAGGTCGTCGTCGGTCTTGCGGGGTGCGTCGTAGTCAGTCGCCATCGTGTGGTCGTCCTCCGAGAATGGTGGTGCGGTGAGGCGTGCGGCGTTTCAACGCCGGCCGGCCCGAGTTTGTGCCCGCCGCAGTGGTCGCCCGCTGCAGTCCGAGCCTGCTGCAGAGGCGGATTGTTGCGCATCCCGGGCCACGGCGCCCCATCGGCCCCCCCCGGGCCCCCCGGGGCCTGACCAGGGTTCACCCGCCGTTCACCTCGGACGGCGGTGGACGCACTTGCACCCGGCGCCGTCTGACGTCACTCTGAGGCGTCGGCGCGCCTGTCGCCGCCGTCGCGCCGAGGATGCCCGGAGGTCCACGTGGACGAGTTCACCCAGCAGATCAGCGCCCGGGTCGCCGCCGCCCGCCAGGCGCTGCAGCAGGCGCTGGCCGACGGTGACGACTACCTCGTGGCCGTCCGCGAGGGCGAGCTGGACTCCCTGACCCGGCTGGCCGACAGCAACGACGTCACCCTGATCGACCTGACCGATCTCGAGCAGCGCAAGCCGGCCTGAGCCGTCACGCCCCGTCGGTGTCCGGGCCCAGCCCGCTGACGGCGTCCTGCAGCAGCGCGTGGGTCCGCGGCCCGGCCGCGAGCACCAGCTCGTACCCGGCCGCCGCCTGCCCCAGCCCGCTGACCACGGCGCCGGCCTCGCGGGCGATCAGCCCCCCGGCCGCCATGTCCCACGGGTGCAGCCCCCGCTCGAGGTAGCCGTCGACGCGACCGCAGGCCACCTGGCACAGGTCGAGCGCGCCGCTGCCCATCCGTCGGATGTCGCGCACCTGGGGCAGCAGCGCGGCCACGACGGCCGCCTGGTGGGTGCGCCGCGAGGCCTGGTAGCCGAAGCCGGTGGCCAGCAGCGCCTGCGACAGGTCGTCGACGTCCGAGCACCGGATCCGGTGCCCGTCCAGCCACGCGCCGCCGCCGGGGGTCGCCGTCCAGGTCTCGCCGCTGACCGGGTTGTGCACGCAGCCGGCGAGCACCTCGTGACCGGAGTCGTCGGTGGGGTCGCCGCTCACGACGGCCACGCTCACGGCGTACTGCGGGATGCCGTAGAGGTAGTTGACGGTGCCGTCGACGGGATCGACCACCCAGGTCAGACCGCTGGTGCCCGGGACGCCGCCGCCCTCCTCGCCGAGCATCGCGTCGTCGGGGCGCTCGCCCAGCAGCAGGTCGCGCAGCAGGCGCTCGCAGGCCCGGTCCATCACCGTGACCACGTCGGTGGGGCTGGACTTGGTCTCGGCCACGCCGAGGTCGGCGGGCCGCTCGTCGCGGATCAGGTCCCCACCGGCCCGGGCGGCGCGCACCGCCAGGTCGAGCAGCAGAGCGGACGACGGATGGGCCTCGCTCACGGTGCTGAGGTGCCGGGTGCGGTCGTGGCGGCCGCGGGGGCGGGGGCGGGGGCGGACCAGTCGACGCCGCACGCGGCCGGCCGCTCGGCGCGCAGGTTGCGGCAGCAGCCCACCGGGCACACCGAGTGCGAGGGGCCGCGCGACCCGACGTGCGGCTGCTCGGGCGCCTCGCCCCGCGCGGTCGCGGCGCGCTCGTGCATCAGGTCGACCAGGCCCGCGACGAACAGCGGGTGGGTGCCGACGGTCGCGGCCCGGGCGAACGGCAGGCCGATCTCGTCGGCCGTCTCCTTCGCCTCGGTGTCCAGGTCGTAGACGACCTCCATGTGGTCGCTGATGAAGCCGATCGGTGCGACCGCCGCGCCAGGCACCCCCGCGGCGCGCAGGGCGCGCAGGTGGTCGTTGACGTCAGGCTCCAGCCACGGCTGGTTCGGCGGTCCGGACCGCGAGCAGTAGACGAGCGACCAGGGCACCGCGCGGCCCACCTCGCGGCCGGCCGCCTCGGCGATGGTGGCCGCGAGGTCGCGGTGCTGCTCGGTGTAGGCGTGCCCGTCCGGGCCCGAGGCCTCGTCCATCGCGTCGGGCACCGAGTGGGTCACGAACACCAGGTGCGCACCGTCCGGCAGCGCCTGCAGCGCCTGGACGGCGGCGCCGACGTTGGCGTCGGCGAAGCCGGGGTGGTTGTAGTAGTGCCGCACCTTGTCGACCTCGAGCTCGATGCCCTCGGCGGCGAGCGTGGTCAGGGCCCCCGCGAGGTCCTCGCGGTACTGCCGGCAGCTCGAGTACGACGAGTACGCGCTGGTCAAAACGGCCAGCACCCGGCGGGCCCCGTTCGCGTGCGCCTCGCGCAGGGTGTCGGTGACGAACGGGTCCCAGTTGCGGTTGCCCCACAGCAGCGGCAGGTCGTCGCCGCGCGCCGCCAGCTCCGCCCGCAGCGCCTCGATCAGCGCCCGGTTCTGGTCGTTGATCGGGCTGCGCCCACCGAAGTGGTGGTAGTGCTCGGCAACGGCCTCGAGCCGCTCGTCGGGGATGCCGCGACCGCGGGTCACGTTTCGCAGGAACGGCATCACGTCGTCCGGCTGCTCCGGACCGCCGAACGAGAGCAGCAGCAGGGTGTCGTACGGCGCGAGGTGGGTCACCCCTCGATCATCCCGGTGTCCGCCGGGCGACGCGCACCAGGGTGGACCGACCGGGTCAGCTGCCGATCTCGGGGTCGACCTCGGAGTCAACCCGGCGCAGCGCCCGCGGCGCGTTGAGGTCGAGGGCGACGGCGATCAGCCGGACAGCCAGCACCAGCAGCGCCGCGGCGACCGCGACCGCGGTGCTCAGGTGGCCCGTGCGGCTGGCCCCGACGACGGTCGCCGAGCCCAGCAGGGCGGGCACTGCGTACAGCTCGCGCCGCAGCACCTCGGGCACGGCGCCGACGAGGACGTCGCGCAGCATGCCGCCGCCGATGGCCGTCAGCGTCCCGACGATGACCGCGGTCAGGGGCGCCACGCCCGCGGCGAGCGCGGTCAGCGCACCGCCGACGCTGAACGCGCCGAGGCCGGCGGCGTCCAGCACCCGCACCAGCCCCGAGATGCGCGACAGGCCCGGGTGCGCGACGAACGTCACCACACCACCCAGGCCCGCGGCGAGCAGCAGCCGCCAGTCGCTGAGCCCGGCGGGCGGCGTCGCACCGATCAGGACGTCGCGCAGGACTCCCCCGCCCAGGCCCGCCACCCCGGCCAGGACGAGGACGCCGAACAGGTCCAGCCGCGCGCGCACCGCCACCAGCCCACCCGAGAGGGCGAAGACGAACACCCCGACCAGGTCCAGGGCCAGCTGCAGGCGGACGTCGGGCACGAGCACGCTGGACGACGTTACCCAGGCGATACCCACTCGACTCCGCCCGGGTGCGCGCGCCTGCGCCCGGATCGGGCCTGCAGGTGGCACAGTCGGCGGAGTCAACCAGTGAGGGAGCTCCGCATGCACGACCTGCGCCTGGTCGGCGTCCACGAGGACGGCGAGCACCTGCTGCTGACCGACACCGACGGTCAGCGCTACGTCCTGCCCGTCGACGAGGCGCTGCGGGCCGCCGTGCGGCGCGACCGCGCCCACCTGGGTCAGCTGCAGATCGAGATCGAGGGCGGCCTGCGCCCGCGCGACGTGCAGTCCCGCATCCGGGCCGGTGCGAGCGCCGAGGACGTCGCCGTGCTGGCCGGCTGGACCGTCGAGAAGGTGCGCCGCTACGAGGGCCCGGTGCTCGCCGAGCGCGAGCACGTCGCCGACCTCGCACGCACCGTGCGGGTGCGCCGACGCGGCGCCGAGCCGACACCCCTCGGCGCGCTGGTGACCCGCCGCCTCGCCGACCGCGGGGTCGACCCCGACCGCGTCCGCTGGGACGCCTGGCGCCCGGACTCGGGCCCGTGGACCGTCGTCGCGGTCTTCGCCGCGGGTGGCCGCGAGCGCCAGGCCCGCTGGCACCTGGACCTCGCCGGGATGAGCGTGGTCGCCGCGGACGACGAGGCCCGCTGGCTCAGCGAGGACGACGACGCCGGGCAGGGTCCGCTCGCGTCCGCCCGGCTGCAGGCCGTGCGCGACGGCGGTGACGCCATCGGCTCCTCGTCCACCGGCGTCTACGACATCGAGGCCGACGGCGGTGTGGGTGCGGCGCCGCGGCACGAGGTCGACGTCGACCCCCTGGACCCCCTCGACCTGGTCTCGGCGATGCGCTCGCGCCGACGGTCCGGTGGGGGCTCACCGCGACGGCACGCTCCGGCCGGCGCCCGGGCGTCCAGCGGCGACCGACCCGCCGACGTCCCCGGGTCGACCCACCCCGCCGGACGCCGGCGCCCCCAGCCCGAGCCGCTCGACCTGGACCCCACGCTGATGGACGACCCGCCCGCCGCGCACCCGCCGACGTCCGAGGTCACGTCCGAGGTGACGTCCGAGGTCACGTCCGAGGTCACAGTCGAGCCGTCGACCCGGCCCTCGAGCGAGCCGTCGTCGACGCCGCGGCACTGGCCGCTCGCGGCCGCGATGCGTCCCACGGCCGAGCCGGAGCCGGCCCTGGACGAGGCGGCGGCCGATGCCGTGCCCACCACCCGGCGCGCCGCCGTGGGCGCCCGTCGGGGCCGGCGCTCGAGCGTCCCCAGCTGGGACGACATCGTGTTCGGCGCCAAGAAGGACTGACCCTTACGACGCGCCCCACACCGCGCGCTCGTCCTCGCGCGGCGCCAGGGTCTGGTCGCACGAGTCCGCGTCGAAGACCATGACGGCCCGCTGCTCGTCGTACCGGCGCCAGCCCGGGTCGCCGGTGGTGGCGAACCGCACCCACGAGCCGTGCATGGCGTCCGCCAGCGGCTGCGGCGGGTGGGGGCCGGTGAGCCCGGCGGCGCCGTCCGCCGCCAGCCGGTCGAACACGAACGGCAGGTCCAGCGCGTGCGCGGCGCCCAGACCCAGGTGCTCGGTGCCCCAGGCCATCTCGTACACCCAGGTCTCGGCCGCCCCTCGAGCGGCGACGACGGCGAGCGCGGGCAGCCGGAAGAACGCGTCGGTCACGATCGCGGCGAGCAGGTCACCGGGTGAGGCTTGCGGACGGTTGACGCGGTAGGTCGCGAGCACCTGCGGCGGCACCCCGAGAGCAGTGAGGTAGCCGGTGAGCGACTCCTGGGTGGTCGCCGCGGCGACGCCCGAGGGCACGACGAAGAACCGGTACTCCTCGGTGGTGGTGCCGGTGAGCAGTGCGACGTCGGACGACGCGCCGGCGGCCAGGGCCTGGAGCGGGTGGCGCGGCAGCAGGTCGCCGTCGACCACCGGGATGAAGGCCATCGAGCTCGCGACGACGCTGGCGCCGAAGCGCGCGGGGTCGGGACGCAGCGTGAGGGTGTCGGACACCTGACGCTGGGCCCGCAGCAGGTCGGCGATCGGCAGGTCGGCGAGGGTCGCCGCCGTGGCCTCGCGACCGAGGGCCGCCCCGAGCTCGGCGGTCACCAGCGCCGCGTCGGCGGGGTCGGCGGCGGCCTGGGCCGCGCCGCTCTGGGTGACCGCCCGGGCGAACAGCCCTCGGGTGCGGGGCGCTGCCATCAGCGAGACGACGCTCATGGCTCCCGCGGACTCACCGAACACAGTGATCCGGGCGGGGTCACCGCCGAAGTCGGCGACGTTGTCACGAACCCACTCCAGAGCCGCGACCTGGTCGAGCAGACCCCGGTTGGCCGGCGCCCCGGGCAGCAGGGCGAACCCGTCGACACCCAGCCGGTAGTTGACGGTCACCAGGACGACGCCGTCGCGGGCGAAGGCCGCGCCGTCGTACATCGGGGTGGCCGTGTTGCCGTTGACGAACGCCCCGCCGTACAGCCAGACCATCACCGGCAGACCGCCAGCGCCGGGGTCCGGCGTCCAGACATTGAGCGTCAGCCAGTCCTGCCCGGGCACGCTCACCTGGTGCAGGATCGCGTCGAACGGTGGGCGGTACCCGACCGACGGGGGCGTCGGGCCGAACGCGGTCGTCGGCCGGACGCCGTCCCACGGCGCCGGCGGGTGCGGGGCGGCGAACCGCAGGGCGCCGACCGGCGGCGCGGCGTAGGGGATCCCGAGGAACCGCACGACGCCGTCGCGCACCTGCCCCTCGACCCGCCCGGAGGCGGTCGTCACCACCGGACCCGTCATCGTCGGCCTCCGTCCACCTGGTCGGGGCGGCACCGCACGCAGGTGCCCGAGAGCGCGATGTGCGCCGGGTCGAGGGCGAACCCCTGCGCGCCGTCCAGGCGGGCCGCGACGTCGTCCAGCAGGTCGCCCGGCAGGTCGACGACCGCCCCGCAGCGACCGCAGGCGGCGTGCAGGTGCCGGTGCTCGGCGGCCAGGTGGTAGGCGGTGGTGCCGTGGCCCAGGTGCATGTGCTGCACCACGCCCAGCTCGCTGAGCGCCTCGAGGGCGCGGTAGACCGAGGCGCGGTGGACGGCGGCGTCCAGGTCGGCGACCGCGGCGACGACCTGGTCGGGGGCCAGGTGCGACTGGCGCAGCGCCAGCACGGTCAGCACGGCCCGGCGCGGACCCGTCATCCGGTCACCGCGCGCCCGCAGCAGCGCAGCTGCCGCCTCGACCACCAGCTCGACGGCGTCCTCAGGCACGACGACCCTCGAGCAGGCGCGACTCCAGGGGCAGGACGTCGGGTGAGCCCAGGGCGGCGTGCGCGGCGGCCCGGGTCATCCGGCGCAGGTGGTGGCGCCGGCAGAGCACCTCGTACCCAACCTGGTCCGCCGCAGCCTGCTCACCCGGTCGGGTGTCGCCGACGACGACCTGGTCGCCCTCGACGACCATCACGCCGGCGAGGGTGCGGGCGTTGTGGGTGGCCCGCGACCCGCACCAGCACAGCGCCTCGACCTGCAGCACCTGCACGCGGTCGGCGAGCTCGACCAGTCGCCTGCTGCCCGGGAACAGGCGGGTGCGGAAGTCCGCGGTGATGCCGAACGCGAACACGTCCACCGCCATCTCGTCCACCAACCGGGCGAGCTGCTCGACCTGCTCGGGCGTGTAGAACTGGGCCTCGTCGCAGATCAGGTAGTCGACCCGCTCGCCCGCCATCCGGTGCGCCACCACGACCCGCCAGAAGTCCAGGGTCGGGGTGACCTGCAGCGCGCCCGACGTGAGCCCGAGCCGGCTGGACAGCACCGAGTCCCCCGCGCGGTCGTGGCAGGTGAACACCAGACCGGCCCGTCCGGCGACGCCGTGGTTGTGGTCCATCTGCAGCGCGAGGGTCGACTTGCCGCAGTCCATCGTCCCGGAGAAGAACACCAGCTCAGCCACGGTCGGATCCTGACACGCTCAGCAGCGGGACGAGGGCTTCCTGCGGGGTCAGCGCGCCGTGCAACCCGATCAGGCGCAGCACCTGCGGCCGCGCCCGGCGGGAGTCCACGACGGCCGTCCCGGGGCCGCACACCACGATGACGTCGCCGATGCGTGCGCTGACGTGAGCCGCCACCGGCCCGAACCACCCCGCCGCGACGGCGTGCTCGCGGGTCACGACCTCGGCCCGGCCGGCGAGCCGGTCGGCCCAGGCCGTCAGCACCGCCTCGACCTGGCCGGGCTCGCAGTACAGCTGCGGGCAGCGCGGCTCGCCACCGACGTGCCGGACGCCGGCGGCGAGCTCCGGCTCGTGGGCCACGTCCAGGCGCTGGTGGAGCGGTACGTCGACCATGCCGTGGTCGGCCGTGACGTGCAGGGACGCGTCGCGCGGCAGACCGGCGACCAGCCGGCGGATGGCGAGGTCGACCTTCGCGAGCTCCTCACCCCACTGCCACGACCCGCAGCCCTCGACGTGACCCACCTTGTCGAGGTCGCCCCAGTAGACGTAGACCAGGGCCCGCGGCGAGGAGCGCA
>JBKJTJ010000185.1:0-4047 GCA_046590855.1 Actinomycetota bacterium | reverse complement strand
GCCGATGCTCATCGCGAAGGTCAGGCACAGCGTCAGCCCGTAGGCGTGGAACAGCGGCAGCACGGCGTAGACGGTCTCGTCGCCGTCGACCAGGCCGGGCACCCACGCCCGGCCCTGCGCAGCGTTCACCCGCAGGTTCTGGTGGGTGAGCACCGCACCCTTGGGCGTGCCCGTCGTGCCACCCGTGTACTGCAGCAGAGCCGTGTCGAGCGGGCCGGGCCCGGCTGTCGCGGGCTCGAGCGGGCCCGACGCGGCGACCAGCGCCTCCCAGTGCAGGACCCCGGCGGGCACCGGGGCGGTCAGCGCCGCGCGAGCCGTGCGGGCCTTGGCGATCGGCAGCCGCAGCTTGATCCGCATCGCACGCGGCAGCGCGGTCGTGAGATCGACCGCCACGATGCTGATCACCGACGTGGTGGCCCGCAGGTCGTCGACGAGCGGGGCGATCTTGTCCCAGCACACCACGACCGTCGCACCGCAGTCGGACAGCTGGTGCTCGAGCTCGCCGCGCGTGTACAGCGGGTTGTGCTCGACCACGACAGCCCCCAGGCGCAGCGCGGCGTAGAAGGCGACGACGTGCTGCGGGCAATTGGGCAGCGCGATCGCCACCCGGTCGCCGGCGCTGACCCCGAGGTCGCGCAGCGCCTGCGCTGCGCGCTCGACGAGCTCGCCGAGCTCGACGTAGCTCGTGGTGGCCCCGAAGAAGTCCAGGGCCACCCGCGAGCCATAGCGGGCAGCGCTGTCGGCGAGCATCTGCGGCAACGAGTCCGTGGGCAGCTCGACGTCGCCGGGGACGCCCTCGGCGTAGCTGGCCAGCCAGGGTCGGCCGGCGAGCGGCCTCGGGTGACCCGGCTCGGTGGTCTGGGCGTCGTCCATCGGGCCAGTGTGCCGGGCCGCACCGACAGCGACCGCCGCGACAGGCCCGTTGACGCCACCACGGACGCCCCGCAGGCTGGAGCGCACGCCGGTGCGCGGCGTCCAGGATCTGCAGCCCGCAGGAGGGCCCCGTGCTCCGTGAGGCAGAGCTGTTCGTGATGGCGGAGCAGATGACGGTCGAGGTCCTGGGGCGGGTGGGCCCCGAGCACCATCACATCGTGGTTCCGCCCTGGACGACGACGACGACGCCGACGGACGCGCGGGCCCCGAAGTCGCTGTGGCAGCTGGTGAACGGGGCGGTCGGGGACGATCTGCGGCTGCCGGTCCTGCTCGCGGGCGGCCTCGTCGAGGCGGCCGTCGATCCACCCGCTGCGGTGGGCGACGAGCTGCACGCCAGGTTGGCGACCGCGTCAGCGGGGGCGATCGCAGCGGTGCGGCGCGTCGTCGACGGGGACGCCGTCGTCCACACCCCGGACGGCGACCTCAGCACCCGCGACCACCTGGCCCGGGCCACGGTCAGCAGGTCGCTGCTCGCGCACTACGTGGCCGCCTACCTCGGGTCGACGGCGTGCCCGCTGCCGGAGGAGCTGGCGCGCCCGCTGTGGGAGCTCACCGCTCCGGACGCCGCGAGGTGGCGTTCGCTGGGCGTGTTCGGTGAGCCGATGCCGCTGCCGGACCACGTGTCGTGGCGCGACCGGTTCCTGCTGACCGCCGGGCACCCTCCGCACCCGCTCGGCCACTGACCACAGGAATCGAGGCGTCAGGCGTAGCGGTGGTTCTTGGTGCCGCCCGCCTGGTGGCCCTTCTCGCGGGTGCAGCTCTTGTTGCCGATGCTGCGATGACCGCACAGCTCGTCCGAGGCCGACGGCGCAGGTGCATCGACCGCCGGCACGCTCGGCGCCGGCGCTGCCGCCGCGGGCCTGGGCCGGGCGGCGGCAGCCCGGACGGGTGCAGCAGCGGCCGACCCGGCCGCACCTCGTTGGCGGGCGGCGTACTTGGCCTCGCGCATGGCCCGCTGGTCGTCCACTTTGCCCATGGGGGCGAGGTTAGTCGACCGGTCGGGATCAAGCCGCAGTCGGCCGCCGTCGATGACGGTGAGGTGAACGCCCGCTCCGGCCTCGTCGTCCTCGCGGCACTGGGCGTCGCGGCCTGGTGGCTGGCGCGCCGCTACGTCATCGGACGCGGCTGGGCGATCTGGCCGGCGCTGGCCCTCCTGGTCCTCGTGCCGGTGGCGGTCGTCGAGGTGCGGGCAGCGCGGTTCGAGTCCAGGCTGGCGGCGGCGGCCACTGCGGTGTCCGGCTCGAGGGGGGCCTTCGCCTGCGAGCGGCTGCTGCACGGGTTCTGGCGCAGCAGCGGTCGACCGGGCGAGGTCTGGTTCGGCGCCGACGGCCGTCCGGTCCGTCCCGCCTGGCTGTCAGGCACCACGTGCGCGGCCGCCCGCCGACAGCTGGCACATCCCTCGGCCGCTGATCTTCAGGGCATCGTCGCCCTGCACACGATCGTCCATGAGGCCGCTCACCTGGCCGGCGTGCGTGAGGAGTCCCTCGCAGAGTGCAGCGCCATGGCTCACGACCTGCAGGTCTGGCGACGGCTGGGTCTGCCGCAGGACGTCGGCGAGGCATCGCTGGCCCGATACCGCACCGAGGTGCGGCCCCGCCTTCCCGACGAGTACCAGGGGCCGTGCCCGCAGCCGGCGATGTCACCCTCCGGCTGACACCCCGCTAGCACGGTTGCTCGGGCCCGCGCGTCACGGCTGGACCCCTCGTTCCGGTGGTCCACCTGACGTCAGGTACGCCTCGGCCGCCTCCGCGTCGACGACCTCGGCGTACTTGGCCTGCAGGTCGAACAGGTTCGCGTCGTGCACGCCAGGATCCCGGTCCGCGACAGCCTGGCGCACCACCAGGGGGATGAACCCGTGCTGGCAGGCGTCGACGGCGGTGGCCCGCACGCACCCACTGGTGCTGACCCCGGCGATCACCAGCGTGTCGACCTGCAGCGCCGTGAGCGTCGACGCCAGTGACGTGCCGAAGAACGCGCTGGCGTACTGCTTGACCACGACGAGCTCGCCGGCACCGGGGGACACCAGCGGCACCGGATCGCCCAGCGCCGAGCCGGCGACGAGGTGACGCAACGCCCCCACCTTGCGGAAGAACACACCCCCGTCCAGCCCGCCGACGGCGTACCGCACCTGGGTGTGGATCACCGGCACCTGCGCTGCACGGGCGGCGGTGAGAAGTCGGTGGGCCGCGTCGAGAACGCTGTGGTCGTCCAGGTACAGGTCCGATCCGGTGGTGAAGTACGCCTGCACCAGGTCGACCAGCAGCAGCGCCGGACGGCGACCGGGCTGCAGGTGCCCCCCGAAGCCGGTTGCCGCCGGCGTGGTCACAGCGGCACGGGCGGACGGGGCGCGGGCAGCCCCGTCTCGGTCAGCGCGTTGGCCAGGATGGTCTCCATCGGGGGGCCCATGTCGAAGGTGGGCAGCGGCTCGACCCGGCCGGCTCGCGTACTCGTGCGCAGCTCCTCGGTGGCGGCACCGTCGATCGCGCCGTCCTCGCTGATGACCACGCCGTACAGGCGTGCCCCTGCGGCAGTGACCAGTCCCCGACGCACCTCCAGCGCCACCAGCTCGGGGTCGCGGGCCAGCGGATCACCCCAGCCACCCCCGCCCCAGGTCACGAAGTGCAGCAGGTCGCCCGCTTCGACGACGACGTCGTGCACCTTGCTGCCCAGCACCTGCGTGCTGCCGTCCCTGCGCTGCAACAGCTTGCGCCCACGTGCACCCGGCTTCCCACCGTTGACCCCCCAGGGGTAGGTGAGCCAGCGATCGTCGTGGATCGAGATGGTGCCCGCTTCGAGGAAGCGGTAGGCGACGTCGACGCCGTTGCCACCACGGTGCAGGCCGGCGCCGCCGGAGTCCGCGACGGTCTCCCACAGCTCGATCCGCATCGGGTAGTAGGACTCGAGGTACTCGCAGGGGATGTTGACGAAGCTGGGCCACAGCGAGTGCCCGTCCGGCCCGTCCCCGATCGGCCGGCCGGGGATGCCCCCGAAGCCGATCGAGTAGAGCTGGAACCACTCCCCCTTGCGGTCTCCCTCGCCGTAGGTGCCCGAGTACATGAAGTGCGGGGACGACGAGAAGCCCGCGGCGTTGAGCAGGTCGGGGTTGGTCTGGCC
>JBKJTJ010000131.1:0-11648 GCA_046590855.1 Actinomycetota bacterium | reverse complement strand
TGCGCCTGGCCGAGGCCGGCGACCCGATCCTCGCGATCGCCGCGACCCTCGGCGTGTACGGGCTCACCGAGGTGCTGGGCGGATACGGGTTCCTCGCCGTCTTCATCTGCGGCGTCGCGCTGCGCAGCCTCGAGCGCGACCACTCCTTCCACGCCTCGCTGCACGAGTTCATCGGCCAGCTCGAGCACATGATCACCTGGGCCCTGCTGCTGCTGCTGGGGGCAGCCGTCAGCCAGGGACTGCTGCGCTCGCTGACGCTCGGTGGTGCAGCCGTCGGAGTGCTGCTGGTGCTCGTCGTGCGCCCGTCGATGGCCTGGATCTCGTTGCAGGGCACCGTTCTGGGCCCGCGCGAGCGGCTCGTGACCTCGTTCTTCGGCGTGCGCGGCATCGGCTCGATCTACTACCTCGCCTACGCCACGGGCGCTGCGACGTTCGTCGCCACCGACCGGATCTGGTCGACGGCGGCCTTCACCGTGCTGCTGTCGGTGGTAGTCCACGGTGTTCTCGCGACGCCGGTGATGCGCCGGCTCGACACCATGCGCGCCCACCCCTCGGCGGCGGGGCAGCCGCTGTGAGCGGTGCCTGGGACGACGTGCATGTCGTCCGGCTGCCCATGAGGGTGCGGTTCCGCGGGTTGATGGAGCGCGAGGCCCTGCTGCTGCGGGGGCCCGCGGGCTGGGGGGAGTTCTCGCCGTTCGTCGAGTACGACGACGCCGAGTCCGCCCGCTGGCTGGCCGCCGCCGTCGAGGCCGCGACGGTGGGTCTGCCGGACGCCGTCCGCAGCCGGATCGCCGTCAACGCGACGGTGCCGGCGGTGCCGGCGGCGGACGTCGCGGCCGTGCTGGCCCGCTTTGCCGGGTGCACGACGGCCAAGATCAAGGTCGCCGAGCGCGGGCAGTCGCTGGCCGACGACGTGGCCCGGGTCGCCGAGGTGCGCGCCGTCCTCGGGGGCGCGGGGCGGATCCGGGTGGACGCCAACGGGGCCTGGGACGTCGACGAGGCGCGGCGGGCGCTGACTGCGCTGTCGCCGTACGGGCTCGAGTACGCCGAGCAGCCCTGCGCGACGCTGCACGACCTCGGCCGACTGCGGGTGGCCCTGGCCAGGGACGGGGTCGACGTGCTGGTCGCCGCCGACGAGAGCATCCGCAAGGCTGACGACCCGCTGAAGGTCGCGGCCGCCGGCAGCGCCGACGTCGTCGTGCTGAAGGTCGCTCCCCTCGGCGGGGTGCGCACGGCTCTTCGGGTGGCCGAGCAGTGCCGGCTGCCCGTCGTGGTCTCCTCCGCCCTCGACACCTCGGTCGGCATCGCGGCCGGCGTCGCGCTGGCGGCGGCGCTGCCCGAGCTGCCCTTCGCCTGCGGACTGGGTACCGCGGCGCTGTTCACCCGCGACGTCGTCGACCCGTCGCTGCGGCCGACCGATGGGGTGATCGAGGTCGCGCGCGCCCTCGGGACGACTCCCGACCCCAGCCGGCTCGCAGCCCTGGCCGCACCCGCGGACCGTCAGCGGTGGTGGCGCGAGCGGCTCGACCGCTGCGCCGCCCTGCTGTGACGGCGAGGATGGCATCGTGAACCCCTCCACCGCACTGGCCACGGTGCTCGTCGACGAGCTGGTGCGCGGCGGCGTCCGGCACGCGGTGCTGTGCCCGGGGTCGCGGTCGGCGCCCCTGGCCTACGCGCTGCACGTCGCGGACGCCGAAGGCCGGCTGACGCTGCACGTGCGGGTGGACGAGCGCAGCGCGGGTTTCGTCGCACTGGGGCTGGCGAAGGCCAGCGGGCCGGTGGTGGTCGTGACGACGTCCGGCACGGCGGTCGCCAACCTGCACCCCGCGGTGCTCGAGGCCGACCACGGCGGCGTACCGCTGGTGGTCGTGACCGCCGACCGCCCGCCCGAGCTGCGCGGCACCGGGGCCAACCAGACGACCGACCAGGTGCGTTTCTTCGGTGCCGCAGCGCGGTTCGCCCACGACCTCGGCGTCCCGGACGAGCGGCCCGGCCAGGCGGCGACCTGGCGCGCGGTCGTGGCCCGGGCGCTCGCGGCGGCGACCGGAGCGCGCGGGACGGCGCCCGGGCCGGTGCAGCTCAACGTGCCGCTGCGCGAGCCGCTGGTGCCCGACCTGGACGACGAGCCGACCTTCGTCGAGCCGCTGGACGGCCGCTCGGGCGGGCGGCCGTGGGTGCAGGTGGCGGCGCAGCAGACCGTCGCCGGCAACCCGGTGCTCGGCCCGCGCACCGTGGTGCTCGTCGGTGACCTGCCGAGCGGCGGCCCCGACTGGGGGTCGCTGGCCGCCGACCTCGCGGACGCCGGCGGCTGGCCGCTGCTGGCCGAGCCCTCGAGCGGCGGCGCCTGGGCGCGGGCCCTGCCCGGCGGCTCGCTGCTGCTCACCTGCGCCGACTGGGTCGACCGGCATCGGCCGGACGCCGTGCTGGTTGTCGGCCGGGTCACCCTCAGCCGCGCCGCGGCCGCGCTGCTGCGACACGACGGCACCCTCGTCGAGGTCGTCAGTGACGACCCGACCTGGCCCGACCCCGGTCATCGCGTCCACCGCGTGCACCCGCTGGCCGCGCTGGTCGACCCGATGGCCCAGGGTGGGCTCGACCCCACGTGGCACGGGCAGTGGCATCAGGCGGCGGCGCGGGTGGCGGACGCCGCGCGGCCCGTGGTCGAGGGCAGCTGGCCCTCGTCGCCCGCCGTCGCGGTGACCGTGGCCGGGGCCCTGCCGCCGGGCGCCGTGCTGTTCGTCGGGTCGTCCAACCCGGTGCGCCACCTCGACCTCGTCGCACCCGCGGGCCCGCGGGTACTGGCCAACCGGGGCCTGGCCGGCATCGACGGCTGCGTCTCGACGGCGGCCGGGCTGGCGCTGGCTCGGTCAGCGCTGGCAGGGTCGGCGCCGACGTACGCGCTGGTCGGCGACCTCACGTTCGTCCACGACACCGGGGCACTGGTCGTGGGACCGCACGAGCCGCAGCCCGACCTCACCGTCGTGGTCGTCAACGACGACGGGGGTGGGATCTTCAGCCTGCTCGAGCCCGGCGCCCCCGAGCGCGCCCAGCCGTTCGACCGGGTGTTCGGCACGGCTCACGGCACCGACGTGCAAAAGCTGTGTGCCGCGACGGGTTCACGGCACGTACGGGTGACCGACGTACTCGAGCTGGTGGACGCCGTCACCGCGCCCCCGCGGGGGATCACCGTCGTCGAGGTGGCGGTCGACCGCTCGGGCCACCGCGGGCTGGACGCCGCGCTGCGGGACGCGGCGGCTGCGGCCGCGGGCTAGAGCCCGTCGACCTCGACGACCAGCAGCGCCACGTCGTCGGCACCACCGGAACCCAGGCGAGACAGCAGCACGTCGGCCAGGGCGTCGGGGTGCTCGGCCGCGTGCCTGGCCGCCACCTGGCGCAGCTGTTCGAGCCCGTCGTCCAGGGACGCGCCGCGCACCTCGACCAGACCGTCGGTGTACAGGACCAGGACGTCGCCGGGCACCAGCCGGCGCTCGTGGTCGTGCCGGGGGCTCGTCGGGTCGACGCCCAGCATCAGGTCGATCTCTGTCTCGAGGAACTCGGCCCGCCCGTCGCGCACCAGCAGCGGCGGCGGGTGGCCGGCGTTGGTCCACCGCAGCTGCCAGGACCCGTCCGCGTCGGGGTGCAGCCGCGCCACCACGCAGGTGCCGGTGGCGTCCAGGGCGAGGGTCGTCGACGTCCGCTCGAGCCGGGCCACGACGGCTGCGGGGGGTTCGGCGCGGTCGACGGCGTGGGCGCGCACGGTGTGCCGCAGGGCAGCCATCCGGGCAGCGGCGCTGACGTCGTGACCGCTGACGTCGCCGATGACGACGACCAGGTCACCGTCGACCTCGAAGGCGTCGTACCAGTCGCCGCCGACGTCCAGGCCCCGGGTGGCCGGTGAGTACCGCGCAGCGAGGCGCACCCCGGCCACCGACGGCACCGGTGGCAGCAGGCTGGTCTGCAGCGCGGTCGCGACGGCGCGCTGCACCTCCAGCAGCCGCGCCGCCTCGAGGGCCACCCCCAGGTGGGCGGCGACGTCGGCGAGGGCCGTGACGTCGTCGGCATCGAACGTGGTGCGGGTGCCCAGCGTCAGCACACCTACCGCGAGGTCCCTGGCGGCCAGCCGGATCAGCAGCACCTCGTTCGCCCCGTACGACAGCGCCATCGCGGCCTGGGCCGCGCGGTGCGGCTCGCCCGACGTGGCCATGGCGGCCAGCTGGGGTGCGCGCAGGTGCAGGGTGGCGTCGGGGGACCGCAGCAGGCTGGGCAGCAGACCCTGCGACCCGGCGGAGGACCGGCGCGGCGACCGCGACCCCATCGTGGCCGGCAGGGCCAGCGCACCGTCCGCGTCGTACGCGGCGACGCGGACGACGAGGTCGGGGTCGTCCAACCGGTCCGCGATGACCCAGTCGGCCACGGCGAGCAGCACCTGGGCGCTGCGGTCCAGGATCGTGGCGCTGTCGGTGGCCGACACCGTGGCCCGCACGACGTCGGTGAGCAGGTCGCGCACGGGTCAGGTCCGCAGGTGGTGGTCGAAGAAGGCGAGGATCCGCGCCCAGGCGTCGTCGGCGGCCACCTGGTCGAAACCCAAGCCGGCGACCCGCTCGAGCGGCGCGAACGCTCCGTGCTGGTTGAGGAACGAGTGGCCGACCCCGGGGTACTCCTTGACGTCGTGCTCGACGCCCAGCTCGGTGAGCACCCCCTCGAGCCGCCCGGCCACGCCGCGCATCATCGGGTCACGCCCGCCGTAGCTCGCGACCACCGGGCAGGAGCCCACCAGGACGGTGCGCGCCTCGCGCGGCAGCGGCCCGTAGCTCGGCGCCGCCGCGTCGAAGCCGCGCGCCGCCAGCAGCAGCGCGAAACCACCGCCCATGCAGAACCCGACCACCCCGACCGGTCCCGCGCAGTCAGGTCGGCCGGTGAGCCAGTCGCGGACACCCAGGATGTCGTCGACGGCGGGGCCCTCGCCACGGGTGAGCGCCCTGAACGTCGCCTTCAGGCAGCGCAGCGCACCACCGGCGCTGAACAGGTCGGGTGCGACCGCGAGGTACCCCGCGCCGGCGAGCCGGTCGCTCTGCCGACGGATGTCGTCGGTGAGGCCCAGCAGCTCGTGCAGGACGACGACCCCGGGCCAGGGCCCGTCACCGGTCGGCACGGCCAGATGCGCGCGTAGCACGGGTGTGCTCGCACCGCCTGGCACCGCGACGTCGACCATGGGCTGATCCTGTCGGTATGACCGGCCGTAGCGCCAGCGTGACGCGGCGCGACCATCGGCTCGGGCTAGGCCGACCGGCGGCGGTCCAGCCCCCAGACGACGACGGCGTGGGGGAAGGTGAGGGCCAGCAGCACGGCGACCTCGGCCTGCAGCTCGGCCAGGTCGCGGGCCCACCACAGGCCCAGCACCGCGAGCAGCGCGACGGCGGCGGGCAGGGCGGCGGCGCGGGCGAGGACGCGTCCGGCGGTCGGCCAGCCGGGGTCGCCGTCGACGCCCGCTCCGGCGCGAGTGGCAGCGCAGGCGAGGTCGAGCAGCCGGCCGGTGTGCCGCAGCGAGTGCCAGAGGCCGAAGTAGACGCCGAACGCGGCCAGCGGCGGCGCGAGCGCGAAGGCCGCGGCGAGCAGCGCCAGCTCGACGGCCTCGAGGCCCCGGCCCGCCCGCAGCAGGACGACCAGCGCGACCGCCACCGCGACGACGACCAGCCCCAGCGCGGGCACCCGGGCCGCGAGGGCCAGGTCGGCGAGTCGCGGTGACAGACCACCCAGGAGGCTGCTCGTGTCGCTGGGTCGCGCCCACAGCAGCAGGCCGACGACGACGCCGCCGTGCGCGAGGGCGAGTGGCCAGTCGTCGCGTGAGGTCGGGACCCTCCGTCCGGCGCGCTCGGCGGAGGTCACCACCTCGCCGCGCCCGAAGTGCACGGCGGACAGGACGAGGAAGGCCGCCAGCGCCGGCGTGGGGGCGAGCAGGAAGGCGGCGAGCGCGAGCGCGGCGACGGCGGCGTAGGCACCGGCGAACAGCACCAGGCGCGCGGTGCTCGGGCGCCGCGAGCCGCCGCGCGGATCGAGGGCGCCCCACCACCACGGGACGAGGTGGTCGACGGCGCCGTGCGGGATGCCGAGGGCGGCGCCGCCGAGGGCGAGCGGCAGGGCCAGCGACGAGGTGGTGGTCGGGGCGGCCACCGAGAGGATCAGCAGCGAGCCCATGGCCACGAGGGGGACCCAGGTGAGGAAGGGCAGGGACTGCATGGCAGGACCCGGACGCGCACCGACCGGCCACCGCGAGGTCGCGGTGGCCGGTCGGTGCAGCAGGGACATGGACGTGGTCGTCAGACCCGCACGCCGCTGGGCGCCGTGGCGTCCGGGACGAGCTCGTCATCGGCGTACGTCGGGTCCTCAAGACCGCTCTTGACGCGGGCGATCTTGTAGATGGCCAGGCCGTAGGCCGCCTTGGCGAAGATGTCGGCGAGGCTGTAACCGCTCTGGCGCAGCACGAAGCCGCTCGAGCCGCCGAAGAAGTCGCCCCCGATCATCGGGAACAGGTAGGCGATGGGGTAGACGCCCCACAGTCCGACCAGCGCGAGGCGGAGCATCTTGATCGTGTGCTGCACCTCGACCGGCTGACGCACCAGCGAGCGCGACAGCTCGACGAAGAGCACGTAGAGCAGGTAGATGAACGGGATCGTCGACAGCGCGCCCCACAGAGCACGCGAGCCCACGCTGGTGGCGATCTCACCCGGGTAGCCGAGCAGGATCATCAGTGCCGAGGCAGGCACCAGCTTGTAGAGCAGACCGCGCTGGGCCACCCGACCCAGGGCCATGACGGCGACCGTCTCGACGAGCAGCAGCGGCACGGTGAGCAGCCAGTCGACGTACCGGTAGGCCTCGTTGAACTCGATGTTCGACAGGTTGTGCGGCGCGGTGACCGAGCTGCCCGGCGGGTAGCTGTCGTTGAAGTTGTTGAAGATCCGGAAGTAGTGGTACGCGGCGATGCCGCAGACCGTGGCCGAGACGACGAGCGCGTTGCGGTAGCGCGGGGCGACCCGCCCGCGGGAGAGCAGCAGGAACAGCGCCGTGAACAGCATCGACGCGATGGTGAGCGAGAAGAGGTTGTAGATGGTGGCGAACTGGCTCGCTGTGAGCGAGGGGATGTTGACGCCTGATACGTCGGTGAGCATGACGACTCCCAGGTGATGCGGCACCGATGCCGCCTTCTTCGTGACCACTCACCGAGGGCTCGGCGAGGCACGGCCAGTTCTACGCCCGGTGAAGATCCCAGAGCAACTCGTGCAGGTTTGGTGAAGCGCTTTGGTCATCGCGCGGCGCTGACCGCGGCACGCGCGTGCCAGGCGAGCTCGAGCCGGTCGACCGAGTCGTCCAGGCTCACGCTCGTCGTCGCAGGCCCGTCCTCGAGATCGGACCAGCCGGGGCCGCCGACGAGCAGCACGAGCCTGCGGTGTGCCCGGGCCACCTCCGACAGGGCCTGCGCGGCAACGTCGTCCGGGCTGCTGAGCCACACCAGTGCACCCGCCGCGCGGGTGCGACGGGCGGCCGTGGCCAGTGCCCCCATGGGCGTGCGCGGGCCGAGCAGCCGGGCGGGCACCCCCCGCTCGGCCAGGGCGCTGCGGACGGCGTGCAGGGCCAGGACGTGCTCCTCGCGCGGCCCGCCGGCCAGCAGCACTGGGTTCTCTCGTGGAGGTTCGGCCAACGCCGAGACGTGCCGCACGAAGGCGGTCGTCAGCGCCTGGGTCAGCATGTGCTCGACCTCGATCCCCTCGCCGGTGCGCTGCCAGTGCTCGCCCGCCGCGACGAGCACCGGGCGCAGCGCCAGGTTCCACGCCGCGAGCGTGCCCTGCTGGCGCAGCAGCTCCAGGACGGTGTCCTCGACGCTCATCTCGTCCAGCCGAGCGGCCGCCCGGGCCAGGCCCCGGGCCTCGCGCCCGGCTCCCGGCACCGCGAGCACCGCACCACCGGGCCCACCCCGGCGCGGGCGCGTCGGCTGGACCCCGGTGACGAGCGCCGCCGCCTCGGCGGGGCTGGTGCCGGACACGACGGCGTCGTGCACCCGCTGCAGCCGAGCGACGTCCTCGACGGTGAACCGCCGGTGCCCGCCGGTCGAGCGCGCCGACGCGGTCAGGCCGTAGCGCTCACCCCACATGCGGACGGTCGAGGACGACACGCCGAGCCGGGCCGCGACCTCACCGACCGACAGCAGCATCACGTGGCTCGTCTCAGCGCCGGGCGAGGGCGTCGCGCATCGGCACCAGCTTCGCGTCGCTCTCGGCGAGCTCGGCGTCCGGCGAGGACCCGGCGACGATCCCGCACCCGGCGAACAGCCGCAGCCGCCCGGCGTCCGGGTCGACCTGCGCGCACCGCAGCGCGATGCCCCACTCACCGTCACCGCGACCGTCGATCCACCCGACCGGGCCCGAGTAGCGGCCGCGGTCCATGCCCTCGAGCTCGCGAATGGTCTGCAGCGCAACGGGTGTGGGTGTTCCGCAGACGGCAGCGGTCGGGTGCAGGGCAGCGGCCAGGCCCAGCGAGGTGGCGTCGTCGGCGAGAACGCCTGCGACGTCGGTGGCCAGGTGCATGACGTTGGCCAGGTGCAGCACGAACGGCGACTCGGGGACGTTCATCGACGAGCAGTGCGGCGCGAGGGCGTCGGCGAGCGACCGGACGGCGTACTCGTGCTCCTCGAGGTCCTTGCTGCTGCGCGCGAGCGAGCCGGCGAGCACCAGGTCGTGGTCGTCGTCACCGGTGCGCCGGATCGTGCCCGCCAGCACTCGCGAGTGCACGAGCCCGCGCTCCAGGCGCACCAGCAGCTCGGGGGTGGCGCCGACCAGACCGTCGACGGCGAAGGTCCAGCACCCGGGGTAGCGCTCGGCCAACCCGCCCAGCAGCCACCGCAGGTCGACGGGCCGTTCGGTCGTGGCGAGCAGGTCGCGGGCCAGGACGACCTTGTCGACCGCACCGGTGCCGATGCGTGCCACCGCGGCCGCGACCACCTGCTCCCACTGCGGCCCGGTCATCGCGCCGTCCGCGTAGGCGACCTCGCCGGGCGCGGCCACGTCGTGGGCCTCCAGCCGGGGAGCCGCGGGCAGCGAGGCCTCGGGTGCGATGGTCGTCACCCACCAGCGACCGGCCCGGTGGCCGACGACGACCTCGGGCACGACGAGCGCCCCACCGTCGGGCGAGCGGTCGTCGAAGGCGAACGAGCCGAACGCGACCGGCCCGCTGCCGGGCAGGCCGACGTCGTCGCGGACGACGGTGCGCGCGAGCAGTGCCCGCCACCACACCTCCGCGTCGGCGAACTGCGTCGGGCCCGCAGCGGTGAACCGGGCGGTCTGACCCCAGCCCACCAGGCCCTCACCGCGGCGCACCCACGACAGCACGGGGGCGTCCGGCAGCAGCGCCAGCAGGTGGCCGGGGTCGGCGATCTCGCTGGTGCGCACGACCAGCCCCAGCACGGGGTCGCCGTCGAGCGACGCGCTGGTGATCGACACGCCGTCCAGAGTAGGTCGCCGTCCTCGCACCCGCCGGGGGAGTGGCGCGCATGAGCCCCGGTGCGAGGATGACCAGGTGAGCAGAGCGAGCCTGGCCAAGGCGCCCCACGAGGTCGCCGCGATGTTCGACGACGTGGCGCGGCGCTACGACCTGACCAACGACGTGCTGTCGCTGGGTCAGGACCGGGCCTGGCGGCGGGCCGTCGTGCGGGCCGTCGACCCTCGACCGGGCACGGTCGTGCTCGACCTCGCCGCCGGCACGGGCACCAGCAGCGAGCCGTTCGAGCTCGCCGGTGCGCAGGTGGTGCCGGCCGACTTCTCGATGGGGATGCTGGGGGTGGGCAAGCGCCGCCGTCCCGACCTGGGCTTCACCGCGGCCGACGCCCTGCGGCTGCCGTTCGCCGACGCGTCGTTCGACGCCGTCACCATGTCGTTCGGGCTGCGCAACGTGGCCGACACCGACGTCGCCCTGCGCGAGCTGCTGCGGGTGACCCGGCCGGGCGGGCGCCTGGTGGTGTGCGAGTTCAGCCGACCGCGGTGGGCGCCCTTCCGCCGGGTGTACGTCGACTACCTCGTGCGGGCGCTGCCGGGTGTGGCGAGGGTCGTGAGCTCCAACCCCGAGTCCTACGTCTACCTCGCCGAGTCCATCCAGGGCTGGCCGGACCAGGCGGCGCTGGCCGCCCGGGTGCGCGCGGCGGGCTGGGACGACGTCGCCTGGCGCGACCTGTCCGGCGGGATCGTCGCCCTGCACCGCGGCACCCGACCGCTCGTCTGAGCGACGGCGCCCGAGATGCGCGATCCGTCCCCCGGGGGTTGACTCGCGGTCGTAGGCACGAACCCCACCGAAGGAGCTGACGGGCATGGGTCTGGACGACAAGCTGAGCAACGCCAAGGACGACCTGCAGGGCAAGGCGAAGGAGGCCACCGGCAAGGTCACCGACAACGAGCGGCTCGAGGCCGAGGGCAAGGCCGACCAGTCCGCCGCCGACGCCAAGCAGGCCGGCGAGAAGGTCAAGGACGTCTTCAAGCACTGATCGCCCCGACGTCCCCACGGCCGGTCCCCTGACACACCCGGGGGGCCGGTCGTCGGCGTGCTGCGAGGTCATAGACTGCGATGGCGCTCGTGAACCGGGTCACAAGCGGCCCGGCAGACTGTCGAGTGTCAGAACCAGCAGCACGACCAACCAGCAGAGGGGAGCGGGAGCGGCGTGAACCCTTATGTGCCGATCCTCGTCCTGTTCGCCATCGGCGCCGGCTTCGCGGTCTTCTCGGTTCTGGCCGGGTCGCTGTCGGGGCCCAAGCGCTACAACCGGGCCAAGCTCGATGCCTACGAGTGCGGCATCGACCCGACGCCGCACGCAGCGGGCGGTGGCCGGTTCCCCGTCAAGTACTACCTGACAGCGATGCTCTTCATCATCTTCGACATCGAGTCGGTGTTCCTGTTCCCGTTCGCGGTCGGGTTCGGCCAGCTCGGGATCTTCGCCCTCGTCGAGATGGTGCTGTTCATCCTCACCGTGTTCGTCGCGTACGCCTACGTCTGGCGTCGCGGCGGGCTGGAATGGGACTGAGGCCAGCATGGGAATCGAAGAGAAGCTGCCCGCGGGCTTCCTGCTCACCAGCGTCGAGAAGCTCGCCGGCTACATGCGCAAGAGCTCGGTGTGGCCGGCCACGTTCGGGCTGGCCTGCTGCGCGATCGAGATGATGGCCGTCGGCACGCCGGACTACGACATCGCCCGGTTCGGCATGGAGCGCTTCAGCGCCACCCCGCGCCAGGCCGACCTGATGATCGTCGCCGGTCGGGTCAGCCAGAAGATGGCGCCCGTCGTCCGCCAGGTGTACGACCAGATGCCCGAGCCCAAGTGGGTCATCTCGATGGGCGTGTGCGCGAGCAGCGGCGGGATGTTCAACAACTACGCGATCGTGCAGGGCGTCGACCACATCATCCCGGTCGACGTCTACCTGCCCGGCTGCCCGCCGCGCCCGCAGATGCTGCTGAACGCCATCATCACCCTGCACGAGCAGATCCAGAACGCGCCGCTCGGCGTCAACCGCGAGAAGGCCGCCCGCGCGGCCGAGGCGGCGGCCCTGGAGGCGACCCCCACCTCGCAGCTGAAGGGCCTGCTCGCGTGAGCGAGCCGACCCCGCCCGCCGAGCCGA
>JBKJTJ010000088.1:0-4564 GCA_046590855.1 Actinomycetota bacterium | reverse complement strand
CGCCGACGAGCGCCACGGCCGACGCCACGTCGTGCAGGCCGCCGATGACCGGCAGGGGCCCGAAGCTGCTGCGCACCTCGGGTGAGCCGGGCGGGACGCACACGCCCACCACGTGGTAGCCGGCGAAGTGCGCCCGGTCGAGCTCAGCGACGACCGCGCGGACGTGGTCGGCACCACCGACCGCGACGACCCGGGCGCTCCACCCACCTCGTTTGCGCACGGCGTGCAGCCACTGGCGCCACATCCAGCGCGACAGCAGCAGCCCTACGATGCCGAGCGGGAAGGCGACCGCGACGTACCCGCGGGCGAGGTCGTACTTCGACACGTAGGCGAGGATCGCGACCACGCCGAAGAGCTGGAAGCTGGACGACATCACCCGCTTGTACTCGTCCGGGCCCAGGCCCACGACACGGTGGTCGCGCGACCGGTTGAGCGCCAGCGAGACCATCCAGGCGATCGTCAGCAGCGCCGAGAGCAGCAGGTACTTGCGGCCGCTGCCCGGCTCGGTGAGGGGCTGCAGCTCGAGCCCGGCGCCGGGCAGCAGACCAAGGCGCCACAGGTAGGCGCCGGCGACCGCCCAGCCCACGACGAGCAGGTCGGTGACCAGCAGCCGCTCGGCGTACCGCCCAGCCCAGCGCGCGCCCTCGTCGTTCTGACCGACTGCCTGGCCCGCCGACTCGGGGTCGTCGATGACCGGTGCCTGGCTCATGACCACCACCTCCCGTCCGCCTGCACCCTACCCGCGGCCACCGCACCGCCAAGGTCGATCAGGGCCGGACGACGACCTCCTGGGCGGCGCTGACCCCGTCGACGGTCAGGACGGCGTCGGTCGCCACCGTGCGCTTGACCAGGGCGAGGGCGATCGGCCCGAGCTCGTGGTGCCGGGCGGCGGACGTCAGGTGGCCAACTCGGCGCTCGCCGTCCAGGACGTCGGACCCGGCCGTGGGCAGCAGGTGGCCCGACCCGTCCAGGTGCAGCATCACCAGGCGGCGGGGCGGCCGACCCAGGTTGTGCACCCGGGCCACCGTCTCCTGACCGCGGTAGCAGCCCTTGGTGAGATGGACGGCGGTGCGCAGCCAGTCGACCTCGTGCGGGATCGTCCGATGGTCCGTCTCGAAACCCAGCCGCGGACGCCAGGCGGCGATCCGCAGCGCCTCGGCGGCCCACGTCCCGGCCAGTGGCCGGTCGCCGATCGCGCTGGCGAGCTCGGACCGCGGGACGACTACCTCGCGCCAGGCCCGTTCTGCGCCGGGGTGGTCGGCCTCGTCGACCTCGGCGTACGACACGCTGCCGGCGGCAACGGCCGGCCAGGGGTCGCGCCAGGCCGGCGGCTCGCCGTCCGTCCCCTCGTTCGCGACGGGCTCTCCGACGACCGCGAACTCGGCGGTGCGGTCGGTGGTCTCGACCCGCAGCATGAACTGCATGCTGCGCAGCCAGGCAGTCAGCGCGGGCCCGGTGCCGGGCTCGCCGGTGACCCAGGTGGTCTCGCCGTCGTCGACGACGTGCAGCGCGTGCTCGATGTGGCCCTTGGGTGAGAGCACGAGCGTCTCGGCCGAGGTGCGCGGAGCCAGCCCGGTGAGCATCTGCGTGGTGATGGAGTGCAGCCAGCTCAACCGGTCCGCGCCGGTCACCGTGACGACACTGCGGTGCGACAGGTCGACCGCAGCCAGGCCCTCCACCAGGAGCCGCTGCTCGCGCACCGGGTCGCCGTAGTGCCAGGCCACTGGTGCGTCGACACCGGCCCCGGCGACGGCGCCGGGGCGCTGCAGCAGCGGGCTGAGCAGGGCGGGCGCAGCGAGGTCGGTCATACCCCGGTCAGCGCCGTGCGGGTCGCCGTCATTCCGTCCGGTCGGTACGCGGGAGCGTCACGGCGGTGCGCCGCCGCTGGGCCGCGATCAGCACCAGGCCAGCGACGACGCCGACGACGGCGAAGGCCGCCCACAGCTCGAGCACCAGCGGGGAGTCCGAGCTGGACAGCGGGCCGACCGACGGCAGCGCGGCGGGCCCCAGCGCGGCGACCGACCGGGCAACCGCGACGCCGCCAGCGACCCGCAGCACGTTGCCCTCGGGGGTGCGTCCGACCGCGAGCAGCTGCGTAGGCCCTTGTGCACTGTCGCTCGCCCGAAGCCCGACACAGAACGTGCCGTCACCCGTCGCTCGCGTGCTCTGGGCCGACCTGCCACCGACGAGCACATCAAGGGCCGCGCCGGCGGCGAAACCTGCCCCGCAGAACCGCGTGGTGCCGCCGGCGTTCATGGTCGTTGGGAACACCTGGCCGCTGCGCGTCAGCGCGGGTGCACCTGAGGCAGGGTTCGCCAGCTCGGGCACCATGGCCAGGGCCGCGACGAACAGCGCAGCCACCACCAGCACCAGCGAACGGCGAAACATCTACGAGGCCCCCTGCGACCTTTGAAAGACGGGGGCCCCACCGACCCCGGGACGCCGATACGCACCGGAGGTGGTCGACGACGCCCAACAACGCCCCGAAGGTACCAGAACGGTCACCCGGGGTCGATGGCTCAACCGGCCCGTTTGAGCTGGCCGGAGACGTGCGACTGCAGGGACTGGCCGACCGCGGCCATGTCCATGACCCACATGAGGTCGCTGTCGACCAGGCCGTACAGGCGGCTGGCGGCGGTGTACTCCTTGGCAGTGGTGGTGCGGGCGACGAGGTCGGTCTGCAGGGTGATCCGTGGGCCCTCGACCGTTCCGACGTAGATCTCGACGACGCCGGTCGGGTGCGACAGGAGCACCTCGAGGTCGCCGTCCGGGCCTGGGCGCCAGAAGCCGACCTCGCTGGCCAGAGGACGCACCTGCTGGCCGTCGTCGTCCAGCAGCCACGCTTGGCTGCGGTAGTGCAGGAACGGGCGCCCGTCGTGCCAGAACTCGACCTCCTGGCCGAAGTTCGCCGACTCGATCGTCGGGTAGCCGACGACTCCTGCGCCCTCCCAGCGGCCGATCAGAAAGGCCAGCGGGACCAGCGCGGTGGGCAGGTCGGCGTCGAGCTGCACGGGGTCAGCGCTGGCCGCGGAAGAGGCGGTAGACGACGAACACCGAGAACCAGCCGATCACCAGGGCCGAGGCCACCAGCAGGGCGTAGTAGACGATCTCGAGCGCGCTCATGCGTCCATGGTAGCGAGCGCGCGAGCCAGGGCCTGGACCGCGGGCGCCATCTGCGCGGTGGCCTCTGCGTACGTCGCGGGCCCGCGGCCGTAGGGGTCGACGACGTCGTCGTCGCCGGGGCCGGCGGGCGGCGCCACCCCGCGGCGTCCGACCGCGAGGGCCGCCAGCGCCCGCACCCGGTCGACCCCGGGTTCACTCGCGGCAACGGACCCCAGGTCGGAGGCATAGAGCAACCGGGCGAGCTCGCGCATGGTGAAGGCGTACCGCAGGGCGCGCGGGTGCAGGGTCACGACGGCCGAGCGGTGGGCGAGGGTGGCGGTCACCACCAGGTCGGCGTCGCGCACGAGGTCGGCGCTGAGCTGGCGCGACACGTGGCCGGCCGGGTCACCGCCGACGCCTTCGAGCTCGCGGGCTGCCTCGATCGGCATCGGGTGGCCCGCCATCGCGTGCGTGCCGGCAGACGCCACCTCGATCCCCTGGACACCGGCCTCGGCGAGCCGGACCCGCAGCAGCCGCTCGGCCAGGGGCGAGCGGCAGATGTTGCCCGTGCAGACGACCAGCACCCGGCCCGGAGGCACGTCAGCCGGCCAGCAGGCGCAGGACGACGTAGGCCACGACGCCGGACGACGCGAGCGGGGCGACCGCGAGCGCGAGCCAACCGGGGGCCCACCCGGCCGCCGCCTGGACGGACAGGAGTCGGTGCACCATCAGGGCCACCACGGCCCCGAGGACACCCGAGACCGCACCGGCAGGCAGGGTGGGCCCCTCGAGCAGGCCGCCGAGCAGCGCTCCGACCAGCAGCGCGGCGACCACCCCGATCCCCGCGCTGATGCGCGCGGGGAAGGGCAGCAGCTGCAGCGACAGTGCGAGGGCCACGGGGACGAGGGCAACGACGACCCCGGCCGCCCCGTTCGGCGTCCGCGGCAGGGCCAGGACGGTGCTCATCGAGGCTGCGAGGGTGACTCCGACCAGCACACCGGTCGAGGACTCGACCACCCGCGGTCGCCCGTCGCGCCGCCCGAGCTGGTGCACGAACTCGGCCACCACCGCGGCGGCGACGGCAAGCGAGAGCCACTGCAGCAGGGGTTCGTCCCGCGCCAGCCCCACGGCAACCACGGTCAGAGCACCTCCCCCGGCCACCACCGCGGTGGTGCCCCGCGGGCTGGGCAGGGCGAGCAGCGCGGGCCAGCCCCAGGCGAGCACGGCGGCGGCGAGGACCCCGGCCGGGACGAGCAGCCCGGTGCCGACGTACGCGCCGAGACACAGCACACCGGCCACGGCGAGCGTCAGCGCGACGGTCCACCAGCGCACCCGGCCGGTGGGGACGTGCGGCAGCACCGGCACCACGGCCGTCGACGGGGGCTCGACGGGGCTGCTCACCCGGTCATCCTGCCACCGACGGCGGGTCGGGTCAGCCGCCCGCGAACGGCGGCAGGACCTC
>JBKJTJ010000085.1:0-4846 GCA_046590855.1 Actinomycetota bacterium | reverse complement strand
CGGGCGGCGACGACGGGTGGCACGAGCTGGTGGTCGAGTACGACGACGTCGAGGTGCTGGCCGACGAGCTGGTCACGCACGGGCCGCGGGTGGTCGTGATCGACCCGCCCGCGCTGCGCGACGCCGTCGTCCGCCGCCCCGGCGCGACGGCGCAGCAGCTGGCCGGCCCCCTCGCGCACGCGCACCCGAGCGCTGCCCCCGCTGGACTCGGCGTCGCGCCCGGCCAGAACCTGGGCCGCAGCGCCCTCGGGCACCTGGTACTCCCCGGCCTTGCCCGCCGACCGCACCTCGCCCTCGACCCGCGAGAGCCGGAACATCCGCGGCGCGTCCCGGTCGCGGTCATGCGCGGCGAGGTACCAGCGGCCGTGCCAGCTGGTCACCGCCCACGGCTCGACCGTGCGCACGGCGACGGCACCGCTGCTCGCCGTGCGGTAGGTGAAGCGGACCGGCACGCGGTCGCGCACCGCCGCCCACAGGGCCTCGAACGCGGGCTCGCTGGTGAGCACCCGCGGCTCCAGGCCGATCAGCGACCCGTCGTCCTGGGGCGCGCCGAGCGCCTTGAGCTTGGTGAGGGCCAGGGCGGCCGGGCCGGCCAGGCTGGCCTGCTGCCAGACCCGCGAGGCCAGGCCGACGACGGCCAGCTCGTCCGGCTCCAGGTGCACCTCGGGCAGCGCGTAGGCCTCGCGGTCGACGCGGTACCCCTGCTCGTCGCCGAACAGCGGGTCCTGGGTGCTCGTGACGATCGGGATGCCGAGCTCGCGCAGCTCGTCCTTGTCGCGCTCGAACATCCGCTCGAACGCCTCGGTGGCGGAGGCGGACTCCCCCGTGGACGCGTACTGCGGCACCGCCTGGCGGATCTGGCTCTTGCTCAGCGGCCGGCGGGTGCTCAGCAGGCAGATCACCAGGTTCAGCAACCGTTCGGTCTTTGCTGTCGACATCTCGCCCTCCCTGTCGCGCGACGCTACCGGACCCGCCCGGGCCGACCCGTGCGTAGGCTCGCCGCGTGCCCGAGTCCCCCGCCTCCTCGTTGGTGCGCTGGCGCAGCGGGCGGGTCGTCAGCCTGGACCGCCGCTGGGCAGGCGCACTCGAGCTCACCGTCGAGGTCGTCGACGACGAAGGCACCCACCGGGTGCGCGCGCTGGCCCACCCGCCGCTGGTCGGCGACCCCGTGGTCGGTGACCGGGTGCTGCTCACGGTCGGCGCCCTCGCGCGCGGCCTCGGCACCGGCGGGTACGCCCTCGTCGCCGCGATGCCGGACCGGCTGCCGGCCGACGCCACGCCGGCGCCCGGCCACCTGGTGAAGGCGCGCTACACGCCGCTGCAGCCGATCGTCCTCGGCGTCGACGAGCAGGAGTCGGCGACCCACGACGTCCTGCGCGACGCCGACGACCTGGCGGGGATGCCGGTGGTGACGGCGGACCTGCACTCGTCGCTGCCCGCGGTGCTGGCCGGCGTCCGCGCGACGGCGCCGACCGCCCGGGTGGCCTACGTCATGACGGACGGCGGCGCGCTTCCGGCGTGGTTCTCCCGCACGCTCGCTGGGCTGCGCCAGGCGCAGTGGCTGGTGGGGTCAGTCACCGTCGGGCAGGCGTTCGGCGGCGACCTCGAGGCCGTCACGGTGCACACCGGGCTGCTCGCGGCCCGTCTCGTGCTCGACGCCGACGTCGCGATCGTCGTCCAGGGGCCGGGCAACCTCGGCACCGGCACCCGCTGGGGGTTCTCGGGGGTGGCCTGCGGCGAGGCCGTCAACGCGGCGGCCACCCTGGGTGGTCGCCCGGTCGCGGCGCTGCGCGTCTCGCAGGCCGATCCGCGCGAGCGGCACCGCGGCGTCTCGCACCACAGCCTCACGGCGTACGGGCGCGTCGCGCTGGCGCCGGCGGACGTCGTCGTCCCGGCCCTTCCCGGCGAGCTCGGTGACCTCGTGCGCCGGCAGGCGGCGGTGCTCGGCGGGCGCCACCGGCTGGTGACGGTGCCGGTCGACGGTCTGCTCGAGGCGCTGCGCCACAGCCCGGTGCGACTCTCGACGATGGGCCGGGGCCTGGACGACGACCCAGCGGCCTTCGTCGCAGCCGCCGCGGCCGGCAAGCACGCCGCCGGCCTGCTCAGCGACGCGAACGGTTGATCGCGGGGGCACCCTGCTCCGTTCCGACCGTAGTGGGGTGCCCCCGCGACGAGCCAGCACCGTAGCGGGGTCCCCCGCGACGAGCCGGCTCCGGAGTGGGGTGCCCCTGGGGTCAGCTGACGTCGACCAGGTCGACGACGAAGATCAGCGTCTCGCCGCCCTTGATGGCACCGCCGGCGCCGCGGTCGCCGTACCCGAGGTGCGGCGGGATGGTGATCGTGCGACGGCCACCGACCCGCATGCCCTGCAGACCCTGGTCCCACCCGGCGATGACCTGGCCGACGCCGAGGCGGAACCGCAGCGGCTCGCCCCGGTTCCACGAGGCGTCGAACTCCTCGCCGGTCGAGTGCGCGACGCCCACGTAGTGGGCGAGCACGGTGCTCCCGGCCGTGGCCTCGGTGCCGTCACCGACGATGTCGTCGTTGACGACCAGGTCAGCGGGCGGCGCGTCGCCGGGGAACTCGATCTCGGGCTTGGTGCGGTCGAAGGCCATCGTTGCAGTCCTTTGCTGGTGGTCGGAAGGTCAGCTGGCGGCGAGGACGTCGACGACGAAGACGATCGTGTCGGTGCCCTTGATGCCGGCCTGGGCGTTGCCCGCTGCGCCGTACCCCTCGGCGGGCGGCAGGACGAGCAGGACGCGGCTGCCGACGGTCTGGCCGACGATCCCCTTGTCGAACCCGGGCACCAGACCACCGACGCCGATGGGCACCTCGAGCTTGTTGCCCGAGGTGAACGAGGAGTCGAACACCTTGCCGGTGGCGTAGACCGCTCCGACGTACGCGGCGCTGATCGTCTGGCCCTTCTTGACCACGGCGCCCTTGCCCTTGATCAGGGGCTGGACGACGAGCTTGGTCGGCGCCGGGGTCTTCGGCATGGCGATCGTCGGCACCCCCTTGGCGTCCTGGGTGACCGTGGGCAGGCCCTTGGCCGGCGTCACGGGGTCGCCCTGCGGACCGGTCAGCGGGGTGACCGCGGACTCGAGGTCGAGCACGAAGATCAGCGAGTCGTCCTTGCCGAAGCCGAGCTGCTGGTTGCCCGCGTTGCCGGCGAACCCGTCCTTGGCCGCGACGCCGACCAGCACCCGCGAGCCGATCTTCTGGCCGATCATGCCGTTCGCGAGGCCCGGCAGCAGCTGGCCCGGGTCGGCCAGGAACGTCGCCTTGGTCTTGCCGAACGTGGTGTCGGCCTCCTTGCCGGTCTTGCCGTTGACCAGCACGTAGTCGACCGTGACCCGCTGGCCCTTGGTGACCACCGCGCCGGTGCCCGGGGTCAGCACCTTGATGCCGGACGACGCCAGGACCGTCGGGGTCGAGGCCAGCGTCACGGTCGGCTTGGCACCGGCCGCGCCGGCCACCTTGACGGCGGCCAGGGCCGCGGACGCCGGTGCACCGGCCGCCGCGGCGGACGAGCCGGACGGGGTCGAGGGCGAGGACCCCTCGCTGGCGCAACCGGCGAGGAGCAGCGCGGGCACCGCGAGCAGTACGGCGAAGCGGGTCTGGAGAGGGCGCACGAAGAGACCTTTGGTGGACTGCGGGGGGACGACAGAGCCTAACCCGCGAGGCTGGGAGCACCCTGGGCGCCGGCCCGTGGGGCTACATGCCCGCGATCAGCCGCTCGACCCGCTCGTCCGTGCTGGCGAACGGGTCCTTGCAGAGCACGGTGCGCTGCGCCTGGTCGTTGAGCTTGAGGTGAACCCAGTCGACGGTGAAGTCGCGGCGGTTCTCCTGCGCGGCACGCACGAAGTCGCCGCGAAGCTTGGCCCGGGTCGTCTGCGGCGGCACGTTCTTGGCCTCGAAGATCTCGAGGTCGCTCGCGACCCGCTCGACCTGGCCGCTGCGCTGCAGCAGGTAGTACAGCCCCCGACGCCGGTGGATGTCGTGGTAGGCGAGGTCGATCTGGGCGATCCGCGGGCTGCTCAGCTCGAGCCCGTGCTTGGGGCGGTACCGCTCGATCAGCCGGTGCTTGATGACCCAGTCGATCTCGCGGTCGACCAGCGACAGGTCACCGGTCTCGATGGCCCGCAGGGTGCGGCCCCACAGCTCGAGCACGGTCTTGTGCGCGGGCGTCGAGGCGCCCTGCTGCTCGACGAACTCGCAGGCCCGCTCGTAGTACTCGGTCTGGATCTGCAGCGCCGACATCTCGCGCCCGCCGGCGAGGCGCACGAGCCGGCGTCCGGTCAGGTCGTGGCTGATCTCGCGGATGGCGCGGATCGGGTTCTCGAGCGACAGGTCGCGCATGACGACCCCGGCCTCGATCATCTGCAGCACGAGGTCGGCGGATCCGACCTTGAGCATCGTCGTGGTCTCGCTCATGTTCGAGTCACCGACGATCACGTGCAGCCGGCGGTGCTTCTCGGCGTCGGCGTGCGGCTCGTCGCGGGTGTTGATGATCGGTCGCGAGCGCGTCGTGGCGCTCGACACGCCCTCCCAGATGTGGTCCGCGCGCTGGCTGACGCAGAACACCGCGCCGCGCGGCGTCTGCAGGATCTTGCCCGCCCCGCAGACGATCTGCCGGCTGACCAGGAACGGGATCAGGACGTCCGAGAGCCGCTGGAAGTCGCCGGCGCGCGGCACGAGGTAGTTCTCGTGGCAGCCGTAGGAGTTGCCCGCCGAGTCGGTGTTGTTCTTGAACAGGTAGACGTCGCCGGCGATGCCCTCGTCGGCGAGGCGGGTCTGCGCGTCGGCCACCAGCCCCTCGAGGATGCGCTCGCCGGCCTTGTCGTGC
>JBKJTJ010000160.1:0-17568 GCA_046590855.1 Actinomycetota bacterium | reverse complement strand
GGCCGGGGTGATGAGCGAGCGCACCGCCAAGACGCTGCGCACCAGCGAGAGCGAGTGGCGCCGGGTGATGGCGGTCGACCTCGACGGGGTCTGGCGGACGATGGCGGCGTTCGTCCCGGGCATGGTCGAGCGGCGCCATGGCCGGGTGGTTGCGGTGAGCGCCTGCCTCGGTCGGATGAGCGGCCCGGGCAACGCCGGTGGGCTGGCGCCGTATCGCGTGGCTAAGGCCGGCGTCAACGCACTGGTGCGCAACCTCGCCCACGAGCAGGGCATGGGCAGGCGAGGGGTTCTCGTGGACGCTATCTGCCCCGGCCACTGCCGCACCGACATGGGCGGTCCTCACGCGCCTCGCTCCGCCGAGCAGGGAGCCGAGACCGCCCTGTGGCTGGCCAGCCGGTCCGCCGACGGCGCCCTAACCGGAGTGCTGTGGGAGGACCGTCAGGTCGTCCCCTGGTAAGCGATGCCGAAAGGACGCCCGCCGCCCGGGGCCATCAAGCGCATTCCACGCGCCGTCGGCCTCGACTGTGGGCGACCGCGTCATAGGGGCGGAAAGGGGCATCCGCTCATCAAGCAGATCCGGTGACCCGGTGCGCCGGCTCGTGCGGTGGTATGACACAGCCTTCGAGGCTTCGTGGCACGACACCAGCAGGCGCCCGGTGACGTTGAATATCGGGAATCGGCACTCAATGAGGGGATGTGCACCAGCTGGTTGCAGGCGTATCGTAAGGCCATCCTCGTACGGGGTGATGTTTGTCCGCTTTCGAGCGTTGCCGACATCCGCTGCCTTTGACCGGGAGACGACCTGATGGCCCGCGGTTCGATGTCCGGCGGGCAGCCTTCGAGGAGAGTGCGATGGAGCCATTCCGGTGTTGGGTGTCTCTTCATAGCTGGGAACAGATGAGCTCGGAGGACGGGTCCGGTCGATTTCGTCGGTGCCGTCGGTGCGGGAAGGATGACTATCCGCCGGGTGGCAGCCTCGGAAACTGGGCTGCTGGGACGTTTGGTGGCCGCTAGCTACCGCAGGTCCTGAGAAAGCCTATGTGTTGATTAGTGGTCGCCCATGGCGCGATGCCAGCCGCGGCCGCTCGCACAACGGCAGGATCGGAGCCTTCGTGCGCCGCGTCGTGGGCGATGCGCATGGGTGGCTGACTCGCTAGCTCACCCAGGAAAAGCGAATGGATGCCCAGGCAACACCTCGTCATCCCGGTAGGTCAGCACCACAGTTGCGGGAAGGACGAGCCAAGCACGGACACCGTCACCAATCGAGAGAGGCGCCTGGTCCCACCGTGAAGGCGCGTCTGCGGATCGACGCCCGCTGATTCGTACATCCGGCTCGCGGGGAAATGGGGCAGGTCATGGCCAGGTCGATGGGCGCTGGAGCGTCGCAGGCGGGGTCGCGCGGGTTGGGACGGGTTACGTCAACTGTTCTCACGATAGGCGACGGACGACTGCGCCGAGCCTGCTCCCTCTCAGCAGCTTCTCGCGCCTCATGTCGGCCACGTAAAGGTCGAATCTACGTTCTGCATCCATAACAACTTCGCTGGTGCCGCGGTAACGGGGACGCCGTACACGGCAAATAGGCCGTCGTGGTCTGGGACCAGGCAAAGAGTGATGGCGGCTGTGTCGGCCAGACCAGTGAAGTTTCCGGGCGCAGCTACCGGACGTGGCCCGAGAAACCGAACGGCGCCGGCCGTCGAAGACTGCCATGCGCGGACCGAGGGGTAACCATGAATGCATTGCTCGTGTGCGGGAGACCCCACCGGGGTGACCAAAGAGGGTGCGGACGTGTGCTGCCGGGCGACGTGCGCGGCGCCGTGATCTTCGGCTGTGCACGCCCCAGCGAGCACTACGACCATGAGGCCCACACCCGCCCGCGACGTCACCTCGCTCATCCAGGCAGTATCAGCGATCACCTGCCAGCTAGGCCAGCGAACGCGGTACGCGAACGTCCAAGTCGCTTCCGGGCTTGGAGCTGTGCCGCTGACCTCGCGTTGATTGTGACGGAGTGCCGTAGCGCGCGTTTACGCCGATACGCGGGGAAAGGACGCATGATGGGAGACCCGCTTGCCCGTAGGGGCAGTCGATGCTCGTCCAGGCTGTGTCAGAGCACAAGCTTCAAGCGTGGTGCGGTTGTCGGGACAAAACCTGCTTGTTTGTAGATCCGCTGGCCTTCCGGCGTAGCGCTGAGGTCGATGCGGTCGGCATCGATCGACCTGGCCCATTCGGTGATGTCGCTGACGACCAGGGTGCCGTAGCCCTTGCGGCGGTGCTTCGGGTGAGTGATTACGTTCGCGAGCCGGACCGTGCGTCCTTGGGGACAGAATGGATTCGGGACGCCAAGTTCGAGCGAGCCGATACCTGTCGCGACGATCTGGCCATCGATGTCGATGATGGGGAATCGGGCGACGTACGGATCGCCGACGAACTGGGCGAACCACGTTTGCGCGTGACCTCGCCACGGCTCGCCTCGCGTGGCGTCATCCTCGTCGAACAGCAGTGCCCACAGTCGAAGGAGGTGGGGACCGTCGTCGGGGGTAGCGGTGCGCAGGTGCGCGCTGTGGTTCGGTGGCATGGCGTCATGCTGACATCAGCCGAGGCTTCGGAGCAGTCCTTCGCTACGCCGGTGCGGGATCGCCGGATCTGACGCTTGCGGGCGGATGGGCGTCTCGCGGGGGTATGACGCAACTCGGTTCGTGGTCGATCCGGACGTCACAAGCCTGGAGGTCGCCCCTCCGATGGCTTCGGTGGGACGTCGCGAGCGACGACCATTGACGGTCCGTCGTACCCGAGGCATAACGGGCGGCCTGTCCTCGGGCGGCGGTGGATCGCCAAAGCGCCCAGTGCACCTGGGTCTGGCCTTCGCACCCGCGAACTGGGACCATCAAGGGCTATGGAATCACTTGCACTTTTGGCCATTGGCTTGGGGTGTGCGGCCGCTGGGGCGGCGGTCGGCGCTGCTGTCGGGTACCTGGACGATGACGGGGCGTGGCAGCGGGGGCTCTTCGTCGTGCTGGGTCTTATTGGGATCCTCGGGGTGGTGGACTTCTCGAAAATGTCCGATGCGGCTTGCCGAGCGGAACGGGGGGCCCAGTTGGGAGAGTCCGTGCCCGAGTGCGAGTACACCGCCTGGGGATTCATCGGGGCGCTGATCCTCGGACTCCTAGCGTGCGGAGTCGCCTACAGCATCGTTCGCGACAGGGAGAGCGAGAAGAAGCGCCGCACCGCCGCCGGCTGACCGGCGAACGTGGCGCCCTCCCCAGGTGAAGAGAGTTCCGCTGCTGTTCCCCGCCTGACCCTGCCCGCGTCAGCTCGTTGCTTCGGGCTCTCTCGCGGTGGAAGGACACAACCGCTGTCGCGGTGGTAGGACCCGGCCGCTGTCGCGGCGGTAGTGAGTCACCTCGCAGTTAGTGGATGCGTTGCTGCAGGCACATAGCGACGGTTGGCTGGAATGGGCGCAGCGTTGGCGGGACCGGTTCACCGGCGTCGGACGCGATCGGTGTTCCGGCCCACCAGTCCGCCGTCGTAGGCAATGATTGTGGCGTTGACCCTGTCTCGGGCGCCGAGCTTGCTGAAGATGTTGGCGACGTAGGACTTGACCGTGCTTTCGCCTATGAACAGTGATTGTGCGATTTCAGCGTTGGTCAGGCCCCTCGCTATGAGCAGGAGGACGTCGGCCTCCCTGCTGGTGAGCAGATCGATCCTGCCGTCTTTGCTCGCAGGGGGTTGGCTCTGCACGAAGTGCTCGATCAAACGGCTTGTCACGGACGGTGCGAGGAAGGCCTCCCCCTGGAGTACCTGGTGCACCGCCTCGACGATCCGCACCCGCGGTGCGTCCTTGAGCAGGAAGCCGCTGGCGCCCGCTTCCAATGCGGCGATGACGTACTCGTCAAGGTCGAACGTCGTCAGAACCATGACGTACGGGGGGTCGGCGGCCGCGAGGATCCGACGGGTCGCCTCAATCCCGTCCAGGACGGGCATGCGGATGTCAAGAAGAGCCAGATCTGGCTTGGTGCCGGCGACGACGCGCACCGCCTCGGCGCCGTCGGCGGCCTCGCCCACGACCTCTAGGTCCGGCTCGGCGTCCAGTACCGCCTTCATCCCATCACGGACCAGGTCCTGATCGTCCGCGACGACAATCGTGATGGTCATGGCAGGGCCGGTGAGGGTCGGGCTAGCGGGATCTGTGCGCTCACGCGGCATCCGTGCGGCTCGGCCGGCTGCAACTGCACCGTGCCGCCGTACACACCGGCACGTTCACGCATCCCTTGCAGCCCGTGGCCGTCCGTGCTGTCCGCCTGTGGACCGTGACCGTCGTCCTCGACGTCGATGCGCAGCCGGTCCGCTGACCGACTCACCAGGACGCTGGCGGAGCCGGCATCCGCATGTCGAAGGACGTTGGTGAGGGCTTCCTGCACGATCCGGTAGGCCGCGAGGTCGATGCCCTGTGGGATCACACACGAGGTCGGCTCGTCGGTGACTCGGACGTGCAGTCCTGCAGCAAACATCCGAGCGGCGAGTTCAGGGAGCGCGGCCAGACCGACCGCAAGGTCTGCTGACGGGTGCCCGGCCGGGCCGCCAACCTGGTCTCTGCCGTCACTGCCGTCGAGCAGGGACACCAGCATGCGGAGCTCACCGAGTGCCTCGCGTCCGGTGACTGCGACTGCCTCGAGAGACGCCCGTGCACGAGGTGGATCGGTTTCGAGCCGGATCAGTCCGGCTTCCACCTGCCGAACCATGACGGTCAACCCGTGGGCGATCACGTCATGCAGCTCTTGAGCGATCCGCTGGCGCTCGCTGAGTACCGCGAGCCGGGCGGTAGCCGTGCGCTCCCGCTCCGTGGCCCGCACCTGAGCAGTCAAGCCGGCGACGTACAGCCGTCGCGTGCGCGTGTACTCGCCCATCGCCCAGGCCACCGCCACCAGGAACACGAACGGTGCTACACCGACGACGTCCGACGCTTCGTCCATCAAGGGATCCCGCAGGACCGTCAGCAGCGTATTTGCTCCCAGCGCGGCACTACCGACCAGCACGTGGCGTCGGGAGGCTTCAGCCGCGAGTGTGTACATCACGACCAGCACCGGCAACAACCCGGCAAGGGACTCGGATGCTCCCCACACGAGCACCGGCAGGCTGAGCACCACGCACTGCGACACAAGCACGTGCAGGGGACGCCACCGACGTAGCGCCACCAACACGGAGGCAAGCGCGTACGCGCTGAAGGTGGCCCATCGGGGACCGACCTGGTTCTCGGCGCCCGAACCGAAGACCTCGGCCAGCGCCCACAGGAACAGGAACGTCGCGATCGCGACGTCCACCACCAGAAGACGGCCCTTCGGCACAGGGCCGAGCGTACTCGTGGCGACGATCATCCATACCCGTCCTGAGTAGGAGCGCATCCCCCTCCGCAGAGGGTGCCACTGCACAGGTCGTCACTCCTACCGTCGGACGGTGTCGGAGCTTGCACCGACACCGACCGTCCGCCGAGCCGCCGATTGCCTCGCGGTGCCGGCGTCCCGGTTAGCCGATCAGCACCGGCGGCGACAGCGAGCCGGTGTTGGTACACCCGTTCGTGCTGGACCGAAGTGGGGGTCCAGACGACCAGGAGGTCGCCATCCCGCTTTACCGGTGTCGGCCGCCACCGCCGGGGAGCGCGGACGTGACGACGCGCGGCCGTCGCGGCCTCACCTGTACGAGCCCAAGGAGCACATGATGAATGCAACCACCGAAGTCGGGGTCATCTCGGCGAACACCAAGACGCCGCAACCCGCTGACGCCTCGAGGAGCGACACTCCGGGTCAACGCCTGGCCGCCCTGGCCGGTCTTGGCTTCGCACTCACCTACCTCGTCTACATGGTGCGACTCCAACCGCCCAACATCTCCACGTCTAACGACGGGGTCCTTCAGTTCTGGAGCGACTCGGGGCACCGGAGCGAGGCGGTGGCGCTGGCAACGGCCTGTGCCTTCGCCGTCCTGCTGTTCGTAACGTTCGTCATCGGCCTGGCCCGACGGCTCGACGACGCCGGGGCGGTCCACCCGGCGCACGGTGTCCGGCTGGCCGGTGGCGTCACGGCGGCCCTCCTCCTGGTAGGCGGAGCGTTGTTCGCCGCGCCCGCCTTGGCCCTGACGTTAAACAACGAAGGGGTGCCGCTGAACGAGGACCTCGCACTGGCTATCCGCACGTCAACGTTCGTGGCCCACCCGGTGATGCTTTGGTTCGTCGGCTCCGCGGGAGCGGTGCTGGTCGCCATGGCGACGGCAGGCCGTCGGGCGCTCGGCTGGCGCCGCTGGACGACGGTCGTCGGCGCCTTGCTCGTCTTGGCCATGCTCGCCCCGCTGGTCTTCTTCTCCCTGTTGCTCCTCTTGCTGTCAGTCGCGGCAATGTCCACCTGGATGCTGCTCGACGCCGGCCGCCGGTCCGCGGCGGCTTCGACCTCGTTGTCGCAGTCATGACTCCAGGGGCCCGAGAGCGCCAACAGACCGGAACCGGCAGACCGGCCAGCTCCGTCGCGACCAACGATGTCCGCCCCCGGCCTGACTTCGGCGCGGTGAGCACATCTCGAATACTGGACCCGCATGCGAGGACAAGACGCGTCGCCACGGTCCATGGGTTCCCCCATTTGCGACGCGGATGAGACCCGGCATCTCCGTCTGAGCACAACAACCGCGAACTGCATGGCGCACTTGGAGGCTCGTCATGATCAGCCCCGAACTTGCCCGTCTCGTGGACGTGCACGTGCTGGATGACGTCTCCACGGCCCCTTTCCACACCGCCCCCGCCTGCGTCCACGTGTGGCGGTCCTGGCGTGAGAGGTCACGACTCTGGGCGATGGGGTCCCCGACGACCGGGGCCGAAAGGGTGTTCATCCATCGCAAGCCTCCGTTCTAGTCTGCCCTGAGCGCTGCCCCACGGTGGGCAACCGGGCGCCGCCTCGCGGGGGAGTGACGCGGCTTCAGTGCGAAGGCCATCTGTCGAACGCACCGAAGCCGAACCCCATGTGTCTTGCGCCTCGCGAGTCAGACTCGCGGCCCATGGCGCTAGGGAAGTGGTGCTGACCGCAGGACGACAATTGCTGTGTCGCCTTGGCTGGCGAGGTCGACTCGCGTACACTCACCATCCCTGGTCGTGCGGTCGATGATGCTCTACCCGCCGGCCGCCAGTCGGGCTGCTAGGGCAACGTCCCTGACCATGATGCCCGCCGCGGCGGCGCTGAGGCAGTCGTCAGCCACGTCACGCCGGGAGCAGACCGATGAACCGATGGGTGAGCAGGACTGAGTCGGCCTAGTGGTCATAGCTGCTGCCGGGGTCCTGGTCGAGGTAGTCCTGGTAAGCCGCACAGTCCTCGACGCTCGAGCAACCGGGAGAGTCACCGAAGTCGATGTTGGCCATGCCCACCGCAAGGGTGATCAGTAGCAGCACCACGGCCCAGGCCTTCATGTGCTGATCCTGCCACTCAGACGTCAGTTGCAGAAGGTCCATCAGTTCAACACCCGTTCGAGGCCGACACCTACGAGCTGGTGGGGGACTGTGGATCTAACGGTGTTTCCCGCCCTACGCGCTGACGAGTGTCAGCGGGGAAGGTGCCGTGATGACAACGACACTGAATGACATGTACGCGAAGAAGACGCCAGAGCCCTCGGCTGAGGAGGTCGCCGCCAGGGAGCTGGTCCGGCTGGCCAAGGAGCAGGGCTTGTCCCTGACCGGCCCCGGACGGGCTGCTCAAGGCGTTTACCAAGAGCGTGCTGGAGACGGCGTTGAACGAGGAGATGACCGAGCACCTGGGGCACGAGAAAAACCGGGTGCCACAGGGCCGGGAGTCGACCAACGTGCGGAACGGGTCCCGACCCAAGACGGTGCTGACCGGGGCCAGCGGTCCCGGTGGAGCTCGAGGTCCCTCGCGACCGGGACCTTCGAACCCGTAATCGTCCGCAAGCGACAGCGCCGACTGGGTGAGGTCGACGAGATCGTCCTGTCGCTGTATGCCCGGGGGCTGACGACCGGGGAGATCAGCGCGCACTTCGAACAGATCTACGGGGCGTCGGTGTCCAAGGAGACCGTCAGCCGGATCACCGACAAGGTCATCGAGGAGATGAGCACCTGGCAGACCAGGCCGCTGAACGAGGTTCACGCGGCCATCTTCATCGACGCGGTCGTGGTCAAGGTCCGTGACGGTCAGGTCGCCAACCGGCCCATCTACGCAGCGATCAGGGTCAGCCTGGCCGGGGAAAAGGACGTCCTGGGTCTGTGGGCCGGGACCGGCGGTGAGGGCGCGAAGTTCTGGATGAGCGTGCTGACCGACCTGCGCAACCGCGGCGTCAAGGACACCTTCTTCGTGGTCTGCGACGGCCTCAAAGGGCTCCCAGAGGTCGTCGCTAACGTGTGGCCGGCCACCACGGTCCAGACCTGCATCATCCACCTGATCCGCAACACGTTCCGGCTGGCCTCGCGGCGTGACTGGGACGCCCTCAAGCATGACGTCAAGCCCATCTACACCGCCGTGAATCACACGGCCGCCCGAGCGGCGCTGGACGAGCTCACCGAGAAGTGGGGGACCAAGTACGTGGCGATTATCCGGCTCTGGAACAACGCCTGGGAGGAGTTCATCCCGTTCCTGGACTACGACGTCGAGATCCGCACCGTGTTGTGCTCGACAAACGCGATCGAGTCTCTGAACGCCCGCTACCGCAGGGCAGTCAAGGCCCGAGGCCACTTCCCCACCGAGCAGGCCGCGCTGAAGTGCCTCTACCTGGTGACCCGATCCCTGGACCCCACCGGACAGGGCAGGGCACGATGGGGACTGCCCAGGGTTCGGTTGACTCCTTGCCTGTGAGGCCGAGGTCTCGCTGGAAGGATCAGCAGCATGCCCAAGCCATTCCCGAAAGAGTTCAGGGCCGACGTGATCGCCGTGGCCCGGCGAGGTGACCAGTCGGTTGCGCAGGTGGCCCGCAGCTTCGGGGTCTCTGAGTCCTTCCTGGCCCGCTGGCTGAAGATCGCGGATCGACAAGACGGTCTGGCCGGGGGGGGGTCCGACCCCCGCCGGCGCCCCTGGTGAGGGTGACCTTGAGAGCCAGGTCGGGAGTCCTTCTTCAGCCTGCTGCAGAAGAACGTCCTGAACCGCCGACGTTGGCAGACCCGCGAGGATCTACGACTGGCGATCGTCATCTGGATCGAGAAGACCTACCACCGCCGGCGCCGCCAAGACGCCCTCGGACGCCTGACCCCCCATCGAGTACGAGACCATCAACCAAGCCGCTCACGCGGCCTGACACCACCTACCCGAACGAGTCAACCAAAAGCTGGGCAGTCCCCATCGTGTGGCCGAGGTGGTGGCGGCACTGGGAAGGTGCACCTAGTGCAGCCGAGTGGCAAGCGGTGGGGGCGGGCGCCACGCTAATTTCAGGCTTCCTCCTCTACCGCCAGATCAAGGCGTCCGACGCAGCCACGACTAGCCAGATCGAGGCAGCAGGACGGAATGCAGCTGATGAACGTGCCTTGATGGCTTTGAGTGAATGGTTGCGGGCTGTGCGAATCCAGTACCCACGGGTGGCTGAAAGTGACCTACATGCAGCGAAGGTCCTTGCTCAAGAGATCTCTATCATTGAGTTCCGGTTGTTAGCCGACGTGACACTGGAGGAAGTTGAGCTCGCCTCGATCCTCCCTCGCGCGTCGAAAGCCATCATGAAAGCCCTAGACACAGGTAGCACCCGGCAGTGATCGGAAATGCTCAAGCTAGTCTCGGCGGCTGGGGACACGTTTGCGATCACGATTGAATATTGGTGGCGTATGCGGAGGTACCGATCCCAAACATCGACGCTCTACATGGAGATCGTCCCTGAATTGGACGGGGCCGTAGCTCTGCTGGAGAAGGCTCTTTCCGATCGACAATTCGAGACGATACGGGTTGCTCTCCTCGCCCAGCGTCCCGGCCCGTCGACCCCAGATGTGCCGGACGGGCCAGCTGCACGACGGTCGCCGAACCACCCCGGGGCACCTGGTTCACCGACAGCGGCATCGGTCGGACGGCCGTAGCGCAGCTATCTGCAGCATGGTCGGAAGCAAGTCCTCAGCACCCCTCGCAATCACAAAGACGCGGGTGTGTAGAACGGTGAGAGCACGTCCACGAAGTGGTTGCCGTTGTTGCTGTCGAACGGACCAGACCAATAGAACGCGACCCCGCCCCAGGCGAAGTTCGACGGGTTGCCCAAGGCGCTTGCTTGCACGTCCACTCCGAGCTGGGTCCCCGAGATTGTGTATCCGAGCGGGGTCAGGATCGCCTCGCCGCCGGTCAGCAAGGGCCGCCGGTCCTGCAGGAACGCCGAGAACCTGTTGCCGTCCCACGCGATCGTAACGATGAACTCGGCGCCACCACTGGTTCCCGGCGCTAGCGGAGCGCCGGCGGGGAAGGTACTGGGTTCGGTATCGAGAGGCCAACTCCAACTGATCTGCTTGGTGGAGGGCGGCGGCAGGGCCGGCGACGCAGGTATCGCCCCGGCAACAGTCATCTTGAACTGAAGTGTCCCTCCCGAGGCCGCGAGTTGCGCACTAACGATGTCCATGTATGCGGGCGCACTGTACATGGCATCTCCCACCGGATCGGTGACAATGCTCAGGTTCGCCGCCGATGCGGGCAAACTCGTGGTCAGTAGGACCGATCCGAATATCGCCCCGCTGGCCAACGCTCGCAGCGGCCAGTGCCTTGACCGCCCGCTTAAGTGCTTGCCTGGATTCTGGCCATGCTCAAGACGACGGTCCATGATGCCATCCCAATGCTCTTTGGGCGCCGGGCGGTGCGAGGCGGATGCCGGGATGCTCGATGCGCTTTTGACAACCTTTACACCTTGCGTGGGTGTTTCACAACAGTTCAGACGCGCGCTCATCTCGGCAGATACGGACGGATCCACACGCCCCCGGCGCCCAGCTCGACCAGCGTCATAGTGGGCGAATAGACGCATCGGGCGCCGAGGCGTTGCGTGCGTCGTGGGACGGTGGCCCTTTGGCGGCCGCGGTGGCGCTCGATCGTCGTCGCCATCGCTAGACCGAGTCCAGAACCTCTCCAGATGCCCGCCAACTCGTGCGGGACGGTGCGAGGGTGGGGACTGGGGGAACGAGTCAGGGCGTCCACCCGTAAGGTGGACGCCCTGACTCGTGCTGGTGCGCCATCAGGGACTCGAACCCCGAACCCGCTGATTAAGAGTCAGCTGCTCTGCCAATTGAGCTAATGGCGCAACGAGCGACGAGACTACCAGCCGCGGCGCTGGCAGCCGAACCGGTGCTCAGTGACCAATCCACCACTGCGACTCCGGCGCGCCCTCGGTGCGCAGGATGCCGGCCGAGTCGGGGCCGCTGGGCTCGACGAGGTCCATGATCAGCGACAGCGGCACGTGCTCGTGCAGCAGTCCCATGACTTCGTCGTCGACAGCGTCCTGCGCTGTCTCGTCGGGTTCCGTCGGCGGCGTGTGGCTGATGGTCGTCATGTCGGCCTCCCATGGCTCGGCGTCCACGACGTCTATCGGCTGGGCCCGGCAGGGACTTGACTCGAAGGACTAGTCACATCGGGTGATGTCGGGCATCACCCGTCCGGCCTCACCGCGTCACGACCGCCGCGACCAGCAGGCCCACCGCGGCGAGGTTGAGGCTGAAGCCGTACTCCTGACGTCCGGCCGCGATGAGGGCCGCGTACCCGGCGGCCAGCGCCGCGGCCGACCCCGCGAGCAGCAGCGACAGCGCGGACGGCGAGCTGCCGGGCAGCAGCAGCACCCCGGCCGCCACGAGCAGCAGCGCCGCTGACACGACGCCCGAGATGCGCGGGCCCAGCCGCTGAGGCAACCCGCGCACGCCGGTGAGGGCGTCGGCGTCCAGGTCCTTGACCGCGTTGGTGAAGTGGGCGCACAGGCCCAGCAGACCCCCGGCAGCGACGACCTGAGCTCGGGGGGACTGGTCCAGTGCGAGCGCTACGAACAGCGGCGGGGTCAGCGCGAAGGCCACGGCGTAGGGCACGGCGCTCGCCAGGGTGCGCTTCAGACCCAGGTTGTAGGCCCAGCCGCACGCGGTGGTGCCCAGCGCAGCCGCCCCGGCGGCGAGGCCGTTCGCCAGCGACAGCGGCACCGTGAGCGTGGCGGCAGCGACCGCCGCGCGCAGCAGCCCGCGCTCGCTGACGGACCCGCGCACCACCGGCTTGTCTCGTCGGCCAGCAGCCCGGTCGATGCCGGCGTCCAGGTAGTCGTTGCTCCACCCGATGCTGAGCTGCCCAGTGAGCACCGCGGCGCAGATCAGCAGCGTCCGCAGCCCGGCACCGGAGGTGAGGGCGAGTGCGGCGGTGAAGGCGGTGACCGCGACGGTCGGGCCGAAGTGGGTCGCCGTGGCGTACGCGCGCAGCATGCCGGCCGCGCTGCTAACCATCCGCCCCCGCCCGTCCGTCCGCCCGCTCGGCACGTCTGCGACGAGCCGACCGGCTGCCCGCGGGTTACTGTCTCGCACAGGGGTTCGTCGGCGCCACCGCCGGTGGCGAAAGGGGCTGACGATGGTGACCGTGCGCCCCCGCAACGACCCCCGGCAGTACGACGACCTGCTCGAGCACTGGTGGGCTCCCCGTGGCGCCTTCGCGATGCTGCACTGGATCAGCTCCGCGAGGGCAGAGTTGGTCCCACCGGCGACCCGCGACGGCGCGCTGCTTGTCGACCTCGCCTGCGGCGGCGGTCTGATGGCCCCGCACGTGGGGCGGCTCGGCTACCGCCACCTCGGCCTGGACCTGTCGGCGGGCTCGCTGCGGATCGCCGCGGGCCACGGTGTCGCGCCGGTGCGCGCCGACGTCACACGGTTGCCGCTGCCCAGCGCCGTCGCGGACGTGGTCGTGGCCGGCGAGGTGCTCGAGCACGTCGACGACCCCGACGCCGTCGTCGCCGACGCGATCCGGGTCCTGCGGCCCGGCGGCACGCTGGTGCTCGACACCATCGCCGACACGTGGTGGGGACGGTTCAGCGGCATCACGGTCGCCGAGCACCTGCCGGGCGGGCCACCGCCGCGGCTGCACGACGGTCGCCTGTTCGTCGACCGCCAGGGCCTGGTCGCCCAGTGCGCCCGGCTGGGCGTCGACCTCGTCCTGACCGGCCTGCGGCTGAGCGCGACGGACTACCTGGCCTGGCTGGCCGGACGGCGCCCTGACGTCCGGATGCTTCCGACCCGGTCGACGGCCGGGCTGTTCCAGGCCCACGGCACCAAGCGGGTGCGCTGATGACCTCGCGGGCGACCGGTTTCGGCCATGCGGTGCCGGCGCCGATGGACCAGCAGGTGCTGTGGGACGGGTACTTCCGTGAGCACTACGCCGACGACCGCGTCGCCAGGCGGGTGTGGCAGTCGTCCGGGATCACCACCCGCCACGGCGTCGTCGACCCCACCCGCGAGGACATCAGCGGCGTCTCGACCGGCGCGCGCATGCGCCGGTTCGTCGAGGAGGCCGTGCCCCTGGGCAAGGAGGCCGTCTCGTCGGCGCTGGCCTCGGCGGGCCTCGATGCCGCGGACGTCGGTCTGTTCGGTGTCGTGTCGTGCACCGGTTACGCCACACCGGGTCTGGACATCCTGCTCGCTCGCGACCTCGGCATGACGGTGGACGTGCAGCGCCTCATGATCGGCCACATGGGGTGCTACGCGGCCCTTCCCGGGCTCGGTGCGGTCGCCGACCACGCCACGGCCCGCCAGCGACCGACGGTCATGCTCTGCCTCGAGCTCACCAGCCTGCACGTGCAGCCCCCGACCGACAGCGCCCGGTCGGGGTCGCCGTCCGGTGACGACCTGCAGCAGATGGTGGCGCACGCGCTGTTCAGCGACGCCGCCGCGGCGGTCGTCGTCGAGCCGGGTGGGCCGGGCCTGGAGGTCGTCGACGTCATCGCCCGCACCGACGTGACCACCAGCGACCACATGACCTGGGACGTCACCGACCTGGGTTTCAAGATGGGCCTGTCACCGCGGGTGCCCGACGTCCTGGCGGTCCACGTACGCGACGTGGTGTCGGACCTGTTGGCGCGCAACGGGTGCAGCATCTCGGACGTCGACGCCTGGGCCGTGCACCCGGGCGGACCGCGCATCCTCGACGTCGTCCAGGATCGGCTCGAACTGGCGCCCGAGGCGATGACGGCGTCGCGGTCGGTGCTGCGCGACTACGGCAACTGCTCGAGCGCGACGGTGCTGCTGGTGGTCGAGCAGCTCATGGCGTCCGGCGACGTCGGCCCCGGCGGGCTGCTCGTCGCCATGGCCTTCGGGCCGGGGCTGACGCTGTACGCGGCGCTGCTGCGCGCCACCTGACCTCGCCCGCCCGGGGTCAGTCGAGAGCGAGGATCGTGCGCAGCACCCCCTGCAGCGCGACCCGTGGGTCGTCGACCGGGCCCATCGACCGCCAGCCGACGTAGCCGTCCGGGCGCACCAGCACGCAGCCGTCCTCGGCCACCTCGCGCAGCAGCGCCCAGTCGTCGTACAGGTCGGTGTAGGTGCGGCCAGGGCCGATGACGTGCGCCGCGAGCTCGACGCCGAGCTCGGTGGCGACGTCCTGCGCCGCCGACGCCCAGCCGTGCCCGTTGATGCCCGTCAGCAGCGCGAACCGGCCCTTGCCGACCAGGTCGAGGGTGCTCACCCGGTGGCCGTCACGGCCGAGCCAGGCGTGCGGCAGGCGGGCGCCCGGCCAGGTGGTCGGGTGGTAGTAGAGCTCGGGGTCGCGGGTGTACGCCGGCTCCGGCGTCCCGTCCGCTACCACCGCGCCGCTGGCGTAGCGCTGACCCATCTCGACACCGTGCGCGTTGAACTCGTAGTTCTTCAGCTCCAGGGCCGCGCGCAGGGCCTCGCGCTGGGCCGCGCCCTCGGGCGTCGCGTCGGCCCGGGCGGCCATGTGCGCCTGCATGACCTCGGGGTCGGACGTGTCGTCCAGGCCGAGGGCGGCCAGGATCACCCCGAACTCCTCGATGCTCTTGTTGGCGCGCAGCACCACCTGCCTGCCGACCGGTGCGCGCTCGGCGTCGTAGCTGTCGAGCAGCCCCTCGCCGGCCGTGCCGCGCAGCACCAGTGCCAGCTTCCACGCGAGGTTGTACGCGTCCTGGATCGAGGTGTTCGACCCCAGCCCGTTCGACGGCGGGTGCCGGTGGGTGGCGTCGCCCATGCAGAACACCCGCCCCTCGCGGTAGCGCGTGGCGTACATCTTGTTGTTGCCCCACAACGAGATCGACCGGATCGACACCGGCACCGTGTCGTCGCCGACGAGGTTGTGCACGACCTCGACGGCGAACGCGTCGTCCACCTCGGGTGGGGGCTGGCTGATGTCGTACCCCCAGACGATCAGCCACTGGTTCCACGGCCGCACCATGCGCACCAGCCCCAGGCCGATCCCGCCGATGGTCGCCCCGGGCTGCAGCACCCAGTACAGGACGCTCGGGCGGTGCTCGACGAACCGGGACAGGTCGGCGTCGAAGACGATGTTCATGCTGCCCGCGACGTCCATCTGGCCCTCGAACGGCAGGCCGACGTCGCGCGCGACCGCACTGCGACCGCCGTCCGCGCCGATGACGTACCTGGCGCGGATCTCGTACTCGTGACCGGTGACCCTGTCGCGCACCCGCACGCGGACCCGCTCGTCCTCGTTCACGAGCGACACGTACTCGGTGTCGAAGCGGATCCGGCTGCCGCGGGCCGCCGCCTGCCCGACGAGGATCGGCTCGAGCAGCGTCTGCGGCAGGTCGCAGTTGGCCACCGGGCTGGCCATCGCGTAGTCCGCCTCGCGAGCGGGGTGGGTGCCCCAGGTGCGCACCCGGCCGATCTCGTCACCGGTCAGGCTCGTGCAGAACACCGTGTCGCCCATCAGCGCGTGCGGGGTGCCCTGGGCGAGCACCTCGGCCTCGATGCCGAGGTCACGGAAGATCTCGATCGTGCGCTGGTTGGTGATGTGCGCCCTCGGGGTGTTGGCCGTCCAGCGGTACTTGGTGATCACCAGGTGGTCGACGCCGTACGTCGCGAGGCACAGGGCCGCCGCCGACCCGGCCGGACCGGTGCCGATCACCAGGACGTCGACGTCCAGGTCGGTGGCCGCGGCGTCGACGGCGGGGGAGGTGGTCACGATGCTCCTAGCGGGGCGAGGACGAAGTCGAACCGGACGCTCGACCAGGGGCCGTCCGACGGTGCGCCGGCGGGTGCGGCGCCAGGCTGCAGGACGAACGGGGTGACGAGTGACGGCTGGACGCCGAAGACCGCGTCGTCGTCCAGGTGCGGGTCGTCGGCGACGAACAGGTGGGTCGTCAGGGTGCGGTGGCCGGGCGCGCTGATCATGAAGTGCAGGTGCGCCGGGCGCATCGGCCCCCGGCCGGCAGCGGCGAGCAGCTCGCCGACCGGCCCGTCCGCGGGGATCGGGTACGGCGAGGGCCGCACCGACCAGAACCGCACCGCGCCCGCCTCGTCGGTGAACAGGTGGCCGCGCCCGGCGACCCGGTCGCCGTCGTACTGGGTGTCGTAGTGCCCGTTCTCGTCGGCCTCCCACACCTCGACACGGGCCCCCACGGCCGGCTCACCGTCCGCGCCGGTCACCGTGGCGTCGACCCAGCACGGCTGGCCCGGCGCACCGGCCGCCAGGTCGCCACCCTGCTCGACGTGCGGCGAGCCCTGGACGAAGAACGGTCCCAGCACGGTCGAGGCCGTGACGTCGGGATCGGCGGACTCGCTCAGCCCGACGGTGAGCATCGACAGGCCGAGGACGTCCGAGAGCAGGATCAGCTCTTGACGCCGGTCGTCGCTGATCTGGCCGCTGCGGGTCAGGAAGTCGACACCGGCCGACCACTCGGCCTGCGTCAGCCGGACGTCGACCGCGAAGTCGTGCAGATGCCGCACCAGGGACTGCATGACCTCGCGGTAGCGCGGTGACGGCGACCCGTCGAAGCTGGCCACGACCTGGGCGGTCAGGCGGCGGCGCCGCTCGTCGGCGTCGGCCGGATCGCTCACGGGGTCCTCCTGGGGGCGGGCCGGCGGACGAGCCGGTGGTCGTACCCTGCGCCCAGGTGCTTGCGACGTCAAGCACCGCTCAGTCGGCGGACGGCCCCGGCCACGGCGTCGGCGGCGCGCCGGCGCTCTGCCGCACGAACTCGCGAAGGGCCCAGGTGCGCAGCCGCGCCAGCGGAGCCGAGATCATCGGCGCGAGCAGGTCACCCCGACGCGAGAACTCGTCCACGTCGTCCAGCACCTGCTGCCAGCTGCGCAGCCGGGTCATCAGCTCGGGGGTGACCTCGTAGGTGAGGTCGACGGCGTCGCGACCGCGGGCCTGCGCCGCGAGCCGCCGCGGGTCGGGCCGCGCGAGGTCGGACAGCTCCTCGGTGTAGCGCTGAGCCAGGGCAAGGGCCAGGCTCAGCAGCCGGTCGGGCAGCACGCTGGCGTCGTCGTCCCGGGGGGCGGCCAGCAGCTGGCACTCGCGCACGACCGCCTCGTAGTGCTCCTGCAGCTGCAGGCCCAGGCGCACCGGGTACCCGGCGAGCACGACCTCGGCGGCGGTCGGCGACCAGGTGTGGGCCGCGTCGTCCGCGGCGGCCACCTCGGCGGACGACAGCTCC
>JBKJTJ010000145.1:0-6757 GCA_046590855.1 Actinomycetota bacterium | reverse complement strand
GCTGTACCCGTCGACCACCCCGGGCGTGCGGTCCGCCGGCGAGCAGCCCTCGGCGCGGATCCGCTCGATCGCCCAGCGACTGGGCTACACGCCCAACCCACACGCCACCGGGCTGCGCACCCAGCGCAGCAACCTGATCGGGGTGCTGGTGCCGCGGCTGGTCGACATCGTCCTGGCCACGGTCTACGAGGGCGTCGAGGAGGCCAGCGCGTCCTTCGGGTTCTCCACGTTCGTCGCCAACACCGGTGACGACCCGGTCGTCCAGCGTCAGCGCACCGAGATGGTGCTGGCCCGCCGGGTCGACGCGATGATCTTCGGCGACGCCTACGTCGATGGCCGGTTCCTCGCCGAGATCGCGCAGCGCGGGGTGCCCTTCGTCCTGGTCTCGCGCCGGGCCCGGGACTACCCGTCGGTGACCTGCGACGACTACCTCGGCGGTCAGCTGGCCGCCCAGCACCTGCTCGGCCTGGGTCACCGCACGGTGGGGGTGATCGCCGGCGAGCCCTACGCCAGCACCGGGATCGATCGCACTCTCGGCTTCACCGACACCTTCGCCGCGGCCGGTGTCGCCGTCGACGCCGACCACGTCGTGCACAGCCACTTCGACACCGCGGGTGGGCGCGAGGGCATGCGCCGGCTGCTGACCGCCCGCCGGTCACCCACCGCGGTCTTCGCGGTCAACGACTTCGCCGCGATCGGGGCGATGGGCGCGCTGCGCGACGCGGGGATGCGGGTCGGTGAGGACGTCGGCGTCGTGGGCTTCAACGACGTGCCGCTCGCAGGCGAGCTGCCGATCGCGCTGACGACGATCCGCTCACCGATGCACGACATGGGGGTGCGGGCGGTGCACCTGCTGATGCAGCTGCTCGCCGGCGAGCAGGTCGCCCCCGAGCGGCTCACGCCGCTGCTCGTGGCACGCGCCTCGACGCTGGGCGGCATCGGGGACGTCAGTCGCGCCTGACCCCTCACGCGCGTGGGTGGTCGTGGGCCCACAGCGCGATGGCGATCTCGGTGCGCCCGGCGAAGGTGAAGGGATCGCGGCCGGTGAGGGTGCGCACCCGCTCGAGCCGGTGGCGCACGGTGTTGACGTGCACGAACAGGTGCCGCGCCGTGCGCAGCAGCGAGCCGTCGTCCGCCAGGAACGCGCGCAGCGTCTCGAGCTGCAGGCGCCCCTGCCGCTCGTCGCCGAGCAGGGGCCCGATCACCTGCTCGACGAACGGGGCGAGCAGCTCGGTGGGCTGCTGCTCGAGCAGCGCCGTCAGCGTGGTCAGGCTCTCGGGCCCGACCACCCGCCCCGTGCGCTCGGCGGCGGCGAGCGCCGTCCTCGCGCCCGCGATGCCGCTGGCGATCCGGCCCGGCGGGACCGGCGGACCGATCCCGCACACCATCCCGGACGCCCCGGCCAGGTCGGCTGCGGCAGCCCGCCCACCGGTCACGGTCAGGACGTCGGCGCCGGTGTCACCCACCAGCAGACCGTCGGGGTCATCGGCCCACCGGTCCGCGCTGTCCGGCGGCCAGGCCGCGACGGTCACCAGGTCGAGGTCACCGAGGCCCGCCGCCTCGAGCCAGCGTCGCACGGCGCGGCCGTCCGCCAGCCCGTCCGCGACCAGGCCCAGCAGCTCACCCGCCCGAGCGCGCTGGCCGCGGCGCTCGACGTCGCGCTGGTGACGGGCGACGTCCAGTACGCGCGCCAGGTGCGTGAGCAGGGTCGCCGACGGCGCAGCGGTCGTCACCGACCCGGACGGCGCCTCGGGCGCCGTCCAGCGGACCCGGCTGGGCGGGCCCTTCGAGAGCGTCAACCGCCCGCCGGTCAGCTCGGCGGCGAGGTCGACCAGAGCCTGCTCGGTGCTGCCCGCCGTCGCCGCCACCAGCAGCGCCTCGACGACGTGGTCCTCGCGCAGCAGCTCGGCCTCGCCGAGTGCCGACCAGCGGTCGGCGAGGTGCTCGCCCACAGCCAGGAACGGCGCGCCGGCGGGCAGCTCGAGCAGCGGCAGTGCCAGTGTGGCGCAGGCCTCGACCAGCGCCTGCGGCACCGCGGGATGCACGTCCCCCACGCCGAAGCAGACGGCAACGGCACCTGCACCGGCGACGGCCGCGGCGAACCCGCGGCACGCGTCCGGCCCGGTCAGGTTCACCCCGACGGTGCAGACCAGCTCGCCGCCGCGCAGGTACGCCGCGGGGTCCGGCAGTTCGGTCGTGTGCACCCAGCGCACCGGGCGCTGGCACGCCGCAGCGTCCCCCACCACCCGCTGCAGCCGCAGCCCGGGCGCGGCGAGCAGGTCGGCCACGGTCGGTGCTGCCGGCGTCGCCACCCCTGCAGGCTACGACGTCCACCTCCAGGACGTTGGAGGATCACCCAAGGTACGTAAGCTCAGACGGTGCATCCATCCACGCTCTGCTCACGGGTGGGTGTGTGGCCGGGGTCACAGTGCCACGATCGGCGCCACCCCAGCCCCGGAGGCCAGCATGTCGAACACCGTCGTCTCGACGCCCGGCGAGCACGCGCTCAAGCGCGAGTTCTCGCTGTGGTCCTCCTTCACCTTCGCGTTCGCCTTCATCTCGCCGATCGTGGCGCTGTACGGCATCTTCGCGCTGGCCATCAGCACCGCCGGGCCCTCGTTCTGGTGGGCCTTCCCAGTCGTCTTCGTCGGCCAGCTGCTCGTCGCGCTGGTGTTCGCGATGCTCGTCTCCCGGTGGCCCTTCGAGGGGTCGATCTACCAGTGGTCGCGTCGCCTGATGGGCACCGGCTGGGGCTGGTTCGCCGGGTGGGCCTACATGTGGACCCTGGTCATCGCCATGGCGACCGTGGCCCTCGGCGCGGCCGGCTTCATCGCCGACATCGTGGGCATCACCGACGCCAGCGCCACCCAGAAGGCGCTGATCGCCTTCGTCATCCTGCTGCTCGGCACGGGGCTGAACCTGGTCGGCCGCACCGCGCTGAAGATCTTCATGTCCGCGAGCATCCTGGCCGAGGTCATCGGGTCGATCGGCCTGGGCACCTGGCTGCTGGCCTTCCACCGCAACAACCCGCTGAGCGTGCTGACCACCGGCAGCGGCGGGGACGGCGGCTACCTGTCCCTCTCGGGCCCCTTCCTGGTCGCGCTGGCCTTCGTCGGCTTCTCGTTCGTCGGCTTCGAGAGCGCCGGCGCGATCGCCGAGGAGGTGCACGAGCCGCGGCGCAACCTGCCCAAGGCCGTGATCTTCTCGCTGACCTTCATCGCGATCGTCGTCATGTACGCCAGCCTGTCGATCATCCTGGCCATCCCCGACATGGCCGCGGTCACCAGCGGTGACGACGCCGACCCCGTGACGTCCACGCTGCGCTCGCAGCTGGGGGGCGGCATCGCCAAGCCGGTCGAGCTGCTGTTCGTCATCGGCTTCCTCGCCAGCTTCCTGGCGCTGCAGACGTCCGCGTCCCGGGTCATCTGGTCGTACGCCCGCGACGGGGCCTTCCCCGGTTCGCGGGGCCTGTCGCGCCTCAGCTCGCGCCAGCGGATCCCGATCGCCGCGCTGCTGGTCACGACCGTGATCGGGTCCGCCCTGTTCCTGCTCAGCAACCTGGCGTCCAACGTCTACACGCTGATGGTCAACTTCTCGGCCGGCGGGTTCTTCTTCGCCTTCCTGTTCCCCCTCATCGGTTCTGTCGTGGTGCAGGCCCGCGGCGCGTGGCGCGCCGGCCCGTTCTCGCTCGGCGCCGCCACGGTGCCGGTCACCGCGGTCGCGACGGTGTGGGTGGCGCTGCAGTTCCTCAACATCGCCTGGCCGCGGGCCGTCTACCCGCAGGCGTACCTCAACTGGTCGGTCTGGATCACGATCGGCGTGCTCGGCGTCGTCGGTGGCGCCGTCTACGCCTCGGTCAAGAACCACATCGTCCCCGCATCGGTGATCGAGGACGACGAGCTCGCCGACGAGGCGCTGGACGCGTCGCGGCGGGCGCCCGCCTCATGACGGCAGGTGTCGCCGTCGTGACCGGTGCGGCAAGCGGCATCGGGCGGGCGGTGGCCCGCGAGCTGACCGAGCGCGGGTGGCTGGTCGCCGGTCTCGACCGCTCGCCTGCACCGGAATGCGCTGTGTCGCAGCAGGTCGACGTCGAGGACGCCGACGCCATGGCCGCCGCCGTCGCCCGGGCCGCCCAGCTCGGTCCGGTGACCGCGGCCGTCTCGGTCGCCGGCCACTACGAGATGGCCGCGGTGTGCGACATCAGCGCCGAGGCCTGGCACCGGATGCTGCGCGTCCACCTCGGCGGCCTGCTCAACCTCAGCCGCGCCGTCCTGCCCGGGATGCTCGAGCGCGGTGCGGGGTCGGTGGTTGCGGTCTCGAGCGAGCTGGCGGTCGGCGGCGGTTGCGACGACGCCCACTACGCGTCCGCGAAGGGCGCGGTGCTGGGCCTCGTGCGCAGCCTCGCGGCCGAGGTCGCCCCGGCCGGTGTGCGGGTCAACGCCGTCGCCCCCGGCCCGACCGACACGCCACTGCTGCCGGACGACTCCCCGTGGCGCGCACCGGACTACCTGGCCACCCTGCCGCTGCGCCGGCTGGTGCACCCGGACGAGGTCGCCCGCTGCGTCGCCTTCCTGGTCGACGAGGCCACGTTCTGCGTCGGTGAGGTCCTGAACCCCAACGCCGGCGCGGTGATCTGAGTGACTACCGACCAGCCGCTGCTCGGCAAGGTCGCACTCGTGACCGGCGCCGCGCAAGGCATGGGGGCCGCCCACGCCCGTCGTCTCGCGAGGGACGGCGCGCGCGTCGCGGTCAACGACCCCGAGCCCTCCGCCGGTCTGACGGCGCTCGCCGCCGAGCTGGGCGCGATCGCCGTCCCCGCCGACGTCTCGGACCGCGTCGCCGTCACGGCGATGGTGGGCGACGTGTCGACCCGGCTGGGCGACGTCGACGTCCTGGTCGCCAACCACGCGCACATGGCCATGGGCCCGCTCGTGACCTACGACCTCGACCTGTGGTGGCAGACCGTCGACACGAACCTCGGCGGCACCTTCTGGCTGGTGCAGGCCGTGCTGCCCGGCATGCGACGGCGCGGCGCAGGTCGCATCGTGGTCGTGTCGAGCGAGTGGGGCGTCACCGGCTGGCCCGAGGCCACGGCGTACGCGGCGTCCAAGGCTGGCCTGATCTCGATGGTCAAGACCCTGGGCCGCGAGCTCGCACCCGAGGGGATCATCGTCAACGCCGTCGCCCCCGGCGTCACCGACACCCCCCAGCTGGATGTCGACGCGCGCGCCGCAGGCATCTCGCTCGCCGCCATGCACGCGCGGTACGCCGACCAGATCCCGATCGGCCGGATCGGACGCGCGGACGAGCTGGCGGCGGTCGTGTCGCTGCTCGCCGACTTCACGATGTCGGCGATGGTGGGCCAGGTCGTGCAGGCCAACGGCGGCTCGACCCGCAGCCGCGCCTGACCGCGCCTGATCCCACCAACCTCCACCGAAGGAGCCCGACCGTGGTCGAGCAGCACGTGCAGCACGCGAACGGCGTCGTCGGGCAGGTCGACGGCCAGGTCGTCCCGCGGTACGCCGGCCTGACCACCTTCGCCCGGCTGCCCCGCCTGCAGGACGTCGGCCCGCACGACGTCGCCGTCGTCGGGGTTCCCTTCGACTCCGGCGTGACCTACCGGCCCGGCGCCCGGTTCGGCCCCTCGGCGATCCGTGAGGCCAGCCGGCTGCTGCGGCCCTACAACCCGGCGCTGGACGTGCTGCCGTTCCAGGACGCGCAGGTGGTCGACGCCGGCGACATCGCCTGCAACCCCTTCGACATCCCGCAGGCGCTCGACCAGATCCAGGTCGGTGTGACCGGTCTGGTCGGCGAGGGCAAGCCGTTCGTCATCCTCGGCGGCGACCACACGGTCGCCCTGCCGTCGCTGCGGGCGGTGCGCGAGGCGCACGGCCCCGTGGCGCTCGTGCACTTCGACGCCCACCTGGACACCTGGGACACCTACTTCGGCGCGCCCTGCACGCACGGGACACCGTTCCGCCGCGCGTCCGAGGAGGGGCTGGTCGTCAAGGGCCGCTCGGCCCACGTCGGCATCCGCGGGTCGCTGTACGACCGCCGCGACCTGCTCGATGACGAGGAGCTCGGGTTCACCGTCGTGCACTGCCGCGACATCGAGCGTCTGGGCGCGGACGGCGTCGTCGACCGGGTGCTCGAACGCGTCGGCGACGCCAAGGTGTACGTCTCGATCGACATCGACGTGCTCGACCCGGCCTTCGCCCCCGCGACCGGCACGCCCGAGGCCGGTGGAATGACGAGCCGCGAGCTGCTCGCGGTGCTGCGGGGCATGCGCTCGCTGCCGATCGTCGGCGCCGACGTGGTCGAGGTGTCGCCCGCCTACGACCACGCCCAGATCACCGCCGTCGCCGCGGCCAACGTCGCGTACGAGCTGGTGACGATCATGGCCGACGGGGCCCGGTCGTGACGACGCCGGCCGGGCCGGTGAGCTGGCCGGGCGGACACACCGCGGCCGCGTCGTTCAGCTTCGACGTCGACGCGGAGTCGGCCGTGCTGTGGGGCGCGCCCCGGACCGGTCAGCGGATGGGGGTGATGAGCCACCAGGCCTACGGCCCGCTCGTCGGGGTCCCCCGGCTGCTGGCGCTGCTCGAGCGGCACGGCGTCCGGTCGACGTTCTTCGTCCCGGGGTTCACCGCGCACCGCTACCCCGGCGTGGTGCGCGACATCGTGGCCGCCGGGCACGAGGTCGCCCACCACGGCTACCTGCACGAGCAGCCGTCGGCGATGAGCGCCGCGCAGGAGG
>JBKJTJ010000103.1:0-8056 GCA_046590855.1 Actinomycetota bacterium | reverse complement strand
CGAGCAGTCCAACGCCGCCGCAGCAACCACCTGCGCAGCCTCGACCCGACACTTCAACGACTCCAGCTCACCCAGCAGCGCGACCAGCTCGCCATCACCCAGACCACCAGCGTCCAGGCCACCCAGCTCCGCGCCGAGCCCCGCGACCCGCGCACGCAGCGACGATGCGGCATCCATAGCAATAGAGTCGAACATATGTTCGATTCTAGCCAGCCGGTGAGGCTTCCGCAAGACCCTGGCCGCCACGACCTTGGTGGCCTGCTACGTCAGGGGCACGCACCACGACACGACCGTGCCGCCGCCGGACGCCGGTCTCGCCTCGAAGGTGCCGCCCCTGGCCAGCGCCCGCTCACGCAGGTTGCGCAGGCCGCTCTCGCGGACGACGGCCGGGATCCCCACGCCGTCGTCGGTGACGGTGAGCAGCAGGTCGTCCCCCGCGTGCACGCGCACCTCGACCCGGCCGGCCCGTGCGTGCCGCGCCACGTTCGACAGCGCCTCGCTCAGCACGGCCACCAGCTGCAGCGTCAGGTCCGGTGGCACCACGGCGTCGACCGGACCCTCGATGACCAGTCGCGGCCGCAGTCCCAGTCGGGACTCGGCCTTGGCGACGCCGGCGATCAGCTCGGCCCGCACGTCGGTGCCGGCCTCGGGGGTCGACAGCTCGAAGATGCTGCGTCGGATGTCCTTGATCGTCGCGTCGATGTCGTCGACGGCCGCCGCGACGCGGGCCGCGACCACGTCTGGTTGCGCGCTCAGGCGTGAGGCGCCCTGCAGCGACAGCCCGACCGCGAACAGCTGCTGGATCACCAGGTCGTGCAGGTCGCGGCCGATCCGGTCACGGTCCTCGAGCACCGCCAGCCGGCGCAGGTCCTCCTGCGAGCGGGCGACCTGCAGCGCGAGCGTGGCCTGCTCGGCGAACGAGGCGGGCAGCCGCAGGTCGGTGTCGCGGTAGAGCTGCTCGCTGTCGCGCGACCACCCCATCGCGAGGATCCCGATGACGGCGCCGCCGCTGCGCATCGGCAGCAGGGCCAGCGACCCCATCTCGGGCCACCCCGCCTGGCTCGCCAGCCCGCTGGCGGCCACCCGCCCGTCACCGAGCGCGTCGTCGATGACCACCGGCTCGCCGCCCGCCAGCACCTGCCCGAGCGCCGTCCCGTCGACCCGCAGCCGCGCGCCCGCGATCCCGTCGGTGCCGGGGCCCGACGCGACCTCGACGAGCAGCCGGTCGGGGCCGTGCAGCAGCATCACCGCCGCCATGTCGGCGGCGGCCACCTCGCGGGCGCGCTCGGCCACCAGCTGCAGCGCGTCGCCCGAGCTGACCTCGCCGAGCAGCGCGGCAGTGATGTCGGCCGCGGCCTCGAGCCAGCGCCGGCGGCGCTCCCCGTCCTCGTACAGCCGGGCGTTCTGGACGACGACTCCCGCAGCGGCCGCGAGCGCGACCACGATCTGCTCGTCGTCCTGCGTGAACCCCGCACCGCTCTGCTTCTCGGTCAGGTAGAGGTTGCCGAAGACCTCGTCCCGGATCCGGATCGGTACACCGAGGAAGCTGTTCATCGGCGGGTGACCCGGGGGGAACCCGTACGAGTTCCCGTGCTGGCCGAGCGGCGAGAACCGCAGCGGTCGGGGGTCGTCGATGAGGACGCCGAGGATCCCGTGGCCGCGCGGCAGGTCGCCGATGCCGGCGCGCTGCTCGGCCGTCAGCCCGTGGGTGACGAACTCGCGCAGCCGCCGGTCCGGCCCGGCGCCCAGCACCCCGAGGGCCCCGAAGCGCGCGTCAGCGAGCTGGCAGGCCACCTGCACGATGTGCTGCAGGACGCTGTCCAGCGACAGGTCGGCAGCCAGCGCCACCACGGCATCCAGCAGGCCCCGCAGCCGGTCCTGGGTGGCCATGACGTCACCGACGCGCGACCGCAGTGCGGCCAGCAGGTCGTCGACGTCGGCGCGCTCCAGCGGTGAGACCCCCGACGAGGGTCCGGGTGCCGTCGTCTCGTCGCTGAGCTGGTCGCTGATGGCGCCAGGGTAGCCCGCGAGCGCGGTCAGGACGTGAAGCCCACCCGACCCATGTTGAGCTCGAGGGTCGGGGTGACCTCGGACCCGGTGACCTTCTTGGTCATCAGGTAGTTCAGCGTCTCGTAGTGCACGAAGGCGATGGGCGCCTCGTCGCGCACGATGGTGCGGATCTGGGCGTACAGCTTCTTGCGCGCCGCCTCGTCGACCGTCGCCGCCGCCTGGTCGATCATGGCGTCGACCTTCGGGTTCGCGTACCCGGTCGTGTTGATCGGCCCGCCCGATCGGATCACCAGGGAGTAGAAGTTGTCCGGGTCCAGAGTGCGCTCCTGGTACGCGCTGGTGATCTGGTACTCGCCCTTGGAGAAGGCGTCGAACCACACCGACACGTCGACCTGCTTGATGGTCATGTCGATCCCGATCGCCTTGAGCTGGTCGCGCACGACCTGGCCGGTCTTGAGCAGCTCGGGGTACTGCGGCAGCCCGAGGTACTCGACCTTCAGCCCACCCGCGAAGCCCGCCGATGCGAGCAGCGCCTTGGCCTTGGCGACGTCGGGGCCCGACGCGTAGGGGTCCACGCCGTCGTACCACGGTGACCCGGACGGGACCTCCTCGACGCCGACCTCACCGCTGCCGAGGTACGCGACGTCGCGGATCGCCTTGCGGTCCAATGCGATCGCCACCGCCTGACGCACCTCGAGCTTGTCGAACGGCGCCTTCTTCGTGTTCATCGCGAGGAAGTCGGGGATGCCGGCGACCGGGCTGGAGGCGTACGTGAACCGCGGGTCCTTGCTCAGGGTCGCCACCTGCTGCAGCGGGATCGCGTCGACCCAGTCGAGCTCACCCGCCGACAGCGAGTCGATCCGGCCCTGGTCGACGAGCAGGAACCTGAACGTCACCGAGTCCAGGTACGGCTCGCCGCTGTGGTGGTAGCCCGCGTGCTTCTTCAACGTGATGTGGTCGCCCTGCACCCACTCGACGAACTCGAAGGGACCGGTGCCGACCGGCTTGCGCGCCGGATCGCCGCTGGTGACGGCCTTCTCGTTGACGATCTCGCCGTTGTTCGCGAGGTTGGTGAGGAACGGCCCGAACGGGGTCTTGAGGTGGAACACGACCTGGGTCGGGCTGACCACCTCGACCGACTCGATGGGGGTGTAGAGGCCGGCGTACGCGCTGGCGGTCTTCGGGTCCAGGATCCGCTCGAAGGTGTACTTCACGTCAGCCGCGGTGAACTTCTCGCCGTTGTGGAACGTCGCGTTGTCGACCAGGTCGAAGGTCCAGGTGCGCTCGTCCGTGGCCTTCCACGACGTCGCGAGGTCACCGACGAACTCGCCCTTCGCGTCGATGTCGACCAGCTTGCTGAAGACACCGTCGTACACCTGGGCGCCGGTGTAGACCGACGAGGTCGCCGGGTCGAGGGTGTCCGGCTCGCCGGTCAGGGCGGCGCGCAGGTCACCGCCCGCGCGCGGGGCAACCGTCGCCGCACCCGACGAGCTGGCAGCCGGGGACGACGCGCCGCTGCACCCCCCCAGGACGGCCGGGCCACCGAGGGTGGCCAGGCCGAGCAGCCCCCCACGGCGCAGCAGGTCACGGCGCGAGAGCGGGTTCGCGAGCTGGGTCATGAAGGGCTCCTTGGGCGCTGGTCGAGTCAGTTCGAGGACGAGGTGACGAAGTCGATGAAGGTGCGGTTGAACTCCTCGGGGCTCTCCCACAGGCACGCGTGCCCGCCGGGCACCGTGGCCCAGGTCGACCCGGGGACCGCCTCGTGCAGCCGGCGGGACAGGCGCACCGGGATGAGGATGTCCTCCTCCCCGGCCAGCACCAGGGTGGGCACCGCGATCTGGCCGAGGCGATCGGTGGTGTCGTGCTCCTGGATGACGTTGAGCTGCGAGAGGTAGGCGTCGACCGTCATCGCCAGCCCGGCCATGGCCTCCTCGAACTCGGCGGCGTCCTGCGGGCGCTGCTCGAAGAACGGCACCGTGAACGCCCACAGGGCCACGTCGCGCATGACGAACGGCACCCCCATCTCGGGGGCGAGGTCGGCCCACATGTCGAACATCCGCGAGCAGAACTCCCCCGGCGCCGCGTAGGTGCACGCCAGCGTCAGCGATCGCAGGTCGCCCGGGTGGGCCAGCGCGTACTCCTGCGCGACCATGCCGCCCATCGAGACGCCCATCAGGTGGAAGCCGGTGATGCCCAGGTGGTCGACCAGGGCCTTCGCGTCGTCCGCCAGCATCCGTGAGGTGTAGGCACCGGCGGGCTTGTCGCTGTCGCCGATCCCCCGGTTGTCGAAGCGCAGGACGCGCAGGCCGGCCTCGAGCAGCGCGGGCACCTGGAAGTCCCACGACGCCAGGTCGTCGGCGAGCCCGTTGACCAGGACGACGGTCTGCTCGCCCTCGCCCTCGAGCAGGTAGCTGATGGTGATGCCGTTCACGGCTGCGGTGGGCACGTGGTCCTCCCGGACTCGATGGGGTGGGCGGTGTCAGGCGGGATGTCGGGTGAGAGCAGCGGGTGCTGGACGACGACGGGGCACGCGACGCTGGATCCCCCGCGCACCAGCGTGAGCACCGGGCGCTCGCGGCGACAGTCCTCGCGCGCCAGCCCGCACCGGGGGTGGAACGCGCACCCAGGTGGAGGGTCGACGGGACTCGGTATCTCGCCGGGCAGCGGCTGGTGCTGCGCACGTCGTCGGGGGTCGGGGTGCGGGATCGCCTCGACCAGCGCCCGGGTGTACGGGTGCTGGGGCCGTCTCAGCACCTCGCCCGCCGGCCCGCTCTCGATCACGCGGCCGAGGTACATCACGGCGACGTCGTCACTGACGTGCTCGACGACCCCGAGGTCGTGGGCGATGAACACCGCGGCGACGCCGAGGTCGCGCTGCAGGTCGGCGAACAGATTGAGCACCTGCGCCTGGACGCTGACGTCCAGGGCGCTGACCGGCTCGTCGGCGACGATCAGGTCCGGTTCGGTCGTCAGCGCCGCCGCGATGCCGACCCGCTGGCGCTGGCCACCGGACAGGTGCTGCGGCAGGCGCGTGGCCAGCGAGGGGTTGAGGCCGACCCGGTCGAACAGCTCGCGGACCCGCTCGTCGCGCTCGTGCGGCGAGCCGATCCGATGGACGTCGAGCGCCTCGCGGACGCTGCGGCCGACCGGCCACCGGGGGTCGAGGCTGCCGTACGGGTCCTGCAGCACCGGCTGCACCCGTCGGCGGAAGCGGGCGCGCTCGTCGCGGGACATGGCCGCCAGGTCGGCGCCCTCGAACAGCACCCGCCCCGAGTCGGGCCGGTCCAGGCCGAGGATGCAGCGACCCAGCGTGCTCTTGCCGCTGCCGGACTCGCCAACCAGACCAAGCGTGCGGCCCTGGCCGACGACCAGGTCGACGCCGGACACCGCGTGCACCCGCCGTCGTCGCCACGGCGGCCCGCCGGCGGGGAACGTCTTGACCAGGCCCTCGATCTGCAGCAGCGCGCTCACCGAGCACCGCCCAGCGACGGCAGCGGATGGTCGACGTGCCAGCAGGCGGCCATCGACGCCCCGACCGGCTCGAGCACCGGGGCCTGCTCGCAGACGTCGGTGCGCAGCGGGCAGCGCGAGGCGAACCGGCAGCCGCGCGGCTGGTGGGCCAGGTCGGGCACCTGCCCCGGGATCACGGCCAGCGGCTCGCCGCGCACGGTGGCGCTGGGCAGGGCGCCGAGCAGCGCGCGGGTGTACGGGTGGCGGGGCTGGTCGAACAGCTCCTGGGCGGTTGCGACCTCGACGAGCTGCCCGGCGTACATCACCGCGACCCGGTCGCAGACCTGCGCCACGACGCCGAGGTCGTGGGTGATCAGCAGCACCGCGGTGCCGCGCTCGTCGCGCAGCCGGCGGATCAGGCCGAGGATCTGGGCCTGGATCGTCACGTCCAGCGCGGTGGTCGGCTCGTCGGCGATCAGCAGCGACGGCTCGTTGGCCAGTGCCGCGGCGATGACGATCCGCTGGCGCATGCCGCCCGAGAGGCGGTGCGGTGGGTCGTCGTAGCGACTGGCCGCGGCCGGGATGCCCACGTCGGTCATCAGCTGGGTGGCCAGGGCGCGGGCCTCGCGGCGGCCCACCTGGCGGTGGGCTCGGATCGTCTCGGCCACCTGGTCGCCCACCGACCAGATCGGGTCGAGGCTGGTCGAGGGGTCCTGCACGACCATCGACACGCGGTCGCCGCGCATCGCCCGCAGGCGGCGGTCGTCCAGGCCGACGATCTCGTCGCCGCCGACCCGGACCGACCCGGTGACGCTCGCCGTCGACGGCAGAAGACCCATGACTGCAGCGGCCAGAGTGCTCTTGCCGCAACCACTCTCGCCCACGAGGCCGACGATCTCGCCGGGGTCGACGCGTAGCGAGACGCCGTCGACCGCCGACACGAGGCCGTCGCCGACGGCGAACCGCACGCGCAGGTCGTCCAGGGCCAGTGCGGCGGTCACGACGCCACCCCGGTGGGGTCGAGCGACCGGCGCAGACCATCACCCAGCAGGGTGAAGGCGATGACCGCGACCGCGATCGCGAGGCCGGGGAACACCTCGACCCACGGGGCCTGGGTCAGGACGTCGCGTCCGTCGGCGAGCATGCCGCCGAGCGAGGGCGTGGGCGGCTGGGTGCCGAGGCCGAGGAAGCTGAGCGCGGCCTCGAGCTGCAGGGCGAACCCGGTCAGCACCGACGCCTGGACGGCGACCGGCCCGATGGCGTTGGGCAGCACGTGCCGCGTCATGACCCGCAGGTGCCCGGCGCCGCGGGCGCGGGCGACGAGGACGTACTCGTTGCGCGTCACCACCAGCGTGCTGCTGCGCATCACCCGGGCCAGGATCGGCAGGTAGATGACCGCGATCGCCAGGGCGGCGACGACGCTGCCGGGCCCGAGGATGGCGATCAGGCTGATCGCGAGCAGCAGCGCGGGCAGCACCAGCAGCATGTCAAGCGGCCGCGAGATCAGCGAGTCGGCCCAGCCGCCGGCGTACCCCGCGACCAGCCCGAGCGGCACGGCGACGACGGTGGCCACGCTCACCGCCGACACGGCGACGGTGAGGCTGACGCGCAGCGCGTAGAGCACCCGCGACAGGACGTCGCGACCGAGCACGTCTGAGCCGAACGGGTACGACGCGCTCGGGTTGCCCAGGACCCGCGCCGACTGCACGGCCTCGGGGTCGTGCGGCGCGAGCAGCGGCGCGGCGAGGGCCACCAGGACGAGCACGGCGAGCAGTGCCGCGCCCACGATGGTGGTGGTGCGCGGCCTGCGGCGGGCGCGGGTCGCCGTCCGATCCACCGTGCTCACGCGCCGGCCCCGTCGCTGACTCGCGGGTCGAGCCACCCGACCACGAGGTCGGTCACGAGCGACACGAGGACGAACATGGCGGCGATGACGAGCACCCCGGCCTGCACCGTGGGGTAGTTGCGCTGGTTGATGGCCGTCACGATCATCCGCCCTACGCCCGGCAGGGCGAACAGCTGCTCGACGACGATCGCGCCGCCCAGCAGCACGCCGACCTGGATGCCGATGACGGTGACGACGGTGGGGGCGGCGTTCTTCAGGGCGTGGCCGGCGACGATCCGCCGCGGCGACAGACCTTTGGCGCGCAGGTAGGTGACGTACGGGCGCTGCAGCACCGACTCCATGGCACCCCGGGTGGTGCGCAGCAGGTACGCCGTCTCGGCGGTCGCGAGCGTCAGCACCGGCAGCGTCATGTAGCGCAGGTTCTGCACGGGGTCGGTCGTGAACGGCAGGTAGCCCGAGGGCGGCAGGACCGTGAGCGTCCCCGCGAACAGCAGCACGAGCATGATGCCCAGCCAGAAGTCCGGGACGCTGATGCCGACGACCACGAACCCGTCGGTCAGCCGCCGGGCCCACCGGCCACCGGTGGCGGCGCGCACCCCGAGCGGGACGCCGACGAGCACGGCGAGCAGCATCGACAGCGAGGTGAGCTCGAGGGTCACCGGCAGCCGCTGGGCGAGCAGCTCGGACAGCGGGGCGCGGGTGACCAGGTCCTGGCCGAGGTCGCCGTGCAGCAGCCCCGACGTCCAGTCC
>JBKJTJ010000151.1:0-3799 GCA_046590855.1 Actinomycetota bacterium | reverse complement strand
GGACATCTTCGAGCAGTGGCGCACCGACCAGAAGGCCGACGTGCGGCTGGACCGCAAGTCCCAGGACGAGCTGTGGAAGCGGTTCACCCACGCCCGCACCGCGTTCGACCGCAAGCGCCGCCAGCACTTCGCCCAGCTGGACGAGACCCAGGGCGAGGCGAAGGGCGTCAAGGAGAAGCTGGTCGCCGAGGCCGAGGCGCTGCAGGGGTCGACCGACTGGGCCCCGACGGCGACGGCGTTCAAGCGACTGATGGACCGCTGGCGCGAGGCGGGGCGGGCGGGCCGCAAGGACGACGACGCGCTGTGGGTGCGGTTCAAGGCGGCTCAGGACGCCTTCTTCGCCGCCCGCCACGCCGAGTCGGCCGAGCAGGACAAGGAGTTCACCGCGAACCTCGAGGTCAAGCTGTCGCTGATCACCGAGGCCGAGGCGCTGCTGCCGGTCACCGACCTGGCTGCCGCGAAGGAGTCGCTGCGCGCGATCCAGGACCGCTACGAGGCGGCCGGCAAGGTGCCCCGCGCCGATGTCGAGCGCGTCGAGCGCCGGATGCGGGCGGTGGAGCAGGCCGTCCGCGAGGTCGAGGACGCCCGCTGGGTCAAGCGCAACCCGGAGGGCGAGGCGCGGGCCCGCAGCGCCGTCGAGCAGCTCGAGGCGACCATCGCCGACCTGACTGCGCGGCGCGACAAGGCCCACGCAGCCGGCGACGCACGACGCGAGACCGAGGCCGAGGCGGCCATCGCCGCCCGCCAGGAGTGGCTCGAGCAGGCCCGGGGGGCGCTGCGCGACTTCGCCGGCTGAGGCGCGGTCAGCTGGCGTTGGGCGTGATCTTGCCGCCGGTGATCCGGTAGACGTCGAACACACCGTCGATCCGCTTGACCGCGGCGAGCACGTGCCCGAGGTGGGCCGGGTCACCCATCTCGAAGGTGAACTTCGAGATGGCCACGCGGTCGCGGGTGGTCTGGACGCTGGCGGACAGGATGTTGACGTGGGCGTCGGACAGCACCCGCGTGACGTCCGAGAGCAGCCGGGCGCGGTCGAGCGCCTCGACCTGGATCTGCACCAGGAACACCGTGGCGGCCGAGGGCGCCCACTCGACCTCGACGATGCGCTCGGGCTGGGCGAGCAGCCCCTCGACGTTCGAGCAGTCGCCGCGGTGCACCGAGACCCCGCTGCCCCGGGTGACGAACCCGATGATCGGGTCGCCGGGCACGGGGGTGCAGCACTTGGCGAGCTTGACCCACAGGTCGTCGACGCCGCGGACGACGACACCGGGGTCGCCGGTGCGCGGACGCCGGCTGGCCCGGGTCGGCATGGTCGCCTCGGCGGCGTCCTCGCTCGCGCCCTCCTCGCCACCGAGGGACTGCACCAGCCTGGCGACCACGGACTGCGCGGACACGTGGCCCTCGCCCACCGCGGCGTACAGGGCGCTGACGTCGGCGTAGCGCAGCTCGCTGCAGATGCCGAGCAGAAGCTCGTGCGACATCAGCCGCTGCAGCGGCAGGTGCTGCTTGCGCATCACCTTGGCGATCTCGTCCTTACCGTGCTCGACCGCCTCGTCGCGGCGCTCCTTGCTGAACCACTGGCGGATCTTGTTGCGGGCCCGGGGGCTCTTGACGAAGGTCAGCCAGTCGCGGCTCGGTGCGGCGGACGCCGCCCGGCTGGTCAGCACCTCGACCACGTCGCCGTTCTCCAGCGTGCTCTCGAGCGGCACCAGCCGGCCGTTGACCCGGCCGCCGATGCACCGGTGGCCCACCTCGGTGTGCACGGCGTAGGCGAAGTCGACGGGGGTCGAGCCCGCGGGCAGGGCCACCACGTCACCCTTGGGGGTGAACACGTAGACCTCCTGGGCGTTGATCTCGAAGCGCAGCGAGTCCAGGAACTCACCCGGGTCGGCGGTCTCGCGCTGCCAGTCCAGCAGCTGGCGGATCCAGGCCATGTCGTTGACCGGTCCGCTGCCACCCGAGCGCGACTCCTCGGCGCCGGGGTCCTCCTTGTACTTCCAGTGCGCCGCGACCCCGAACTCGGCCCGACGGTGCATCGTGAACGTGCGGATCTGGATCTCGACCGGCTTGCCGCCGGGCCCGATGACCGCCGTGTGCAGCGACTGGTAGAGGTTGAACTTGGGCATCGCGATGTAGTCCTTGAACCGCCCGGGCACCGGGTTCCACCGGGCGTGCAGCGACCCCAGCGCCGCGTAGCAGTCGCGAACGGACTCGACCAGCACGCGCACGCCGACGAGGTCGTAGATCTCCTCGAAGTCGCGGCCGCGGACGATCATCTTCTGGTAGATCGAGTAGTAGTGCTTGGGTCGGCCGGTGACGGTGGCCTTGATCTTCGCCGCCCGCAGGTCCGAGATGACCTGGTCGCGCACCGTGGCGAGGTACTCGTCGCGGGCCGGCGCGCGCTCGGCCACCAGCCGGACGATCTCGTCGTAGACCTTGGGGTACAGCGCCGCGAACGAGAGGTCCTCGAGCTCCCACTTGATCGTGTTCATGCCGAGCCGGTGGGCGAGCGGCGCGTAGATCTCCAGGGTCTCGCGGGCCTTGCGCTGGGCCGAGGCCTGCGAGACGTACCGCCAGGTGCGGGCGTTGTGCAACCGGTCGGCCAGCTTGATCACCAGGACGCGGATGTCGCGTGCCATCGCCACGACCATCTTGCGCACCGTCTCGGCCTGCGCGGCGTCGCCGTACTGCACCTTGTCGAGCTTGGTCACGCCGTCGACCAGCGCCGCGACCTCGGGCCCGAAGTCGGCGGTCAGCGCCGCCATCGTGTACGGCGTGTCCTCGACGGTGTCGTGCAGCAGCGCCGCAGCGAGCGTCACCTCGGTCATGCCCAGCTCGGCCAGGATCGTCGCGACCGCCAGCGGGTGCGTGATGTACGGGTCGCCGCTCTTGCGCAGCTGGCCCTCGTGGGCGCGCTCGGCGACCTCGTAGGCCCGCTCGATCAGGCTCGCGTCGACCTTGTCGTGCGTCTGGCGCAAGGTGCGCAGCAGCGGTTCGAGGACGGGGTTGGTGCCGGGACGCTGCACCCCCAGGCGGGCGAACCGCGCCCGCACCCGCCGCGTGGTCGGGATCGGGCCGGTCGCGTCGTCGTCCGGCAACGGCTCACCGGGGCTGGGCGCCACGACCCGGGTCGGCTCTGTCATGGCACCTCCCGCACCGGTCGGGGCCGCACCAGGAAGGCGCCCCGTGTCGGACCAGTCTACGGAGTCGCGGCGGGCGACGCTCAGACCGTGACGACGCTGTGCACGCGGCGCTGCGCGAGCCGGGCCCGACCGTCCAGGAACCCGAGCTCCATCAGCACCGCCAGCTCGACGACCTCGGCATCGGCACGCTCGACCAGGTCGCAGGCGGCCGACGCGGTGCCGCCCGTGGCCAGCACGTCGTCGACCACGACGACGCGCGCACCGCTGGTGAACGCGTCGCGCTGCACCTCGATCTGAGCCGAGCCGTACTCCAGGTCGTAGGCCTCGGTCAGCAGGTCACCCGGCAGCTTGCCCACCTTGCGGACCGACACGAACCCCACACCCAGGCGGACCGCCAGCGGGGCGCCCAGGATGAAGCCGCGTGCCTCGATGCCGGCCACGGCGTCGACCCGTCCGGCGTAGCGGTCCGCGAGCGAGTCGATGACGGCTGAGAACACCGCGCCGTCGGCCAGCATCGGGCTGATGTCCTTGAACAGCACGCCGGGCTTGGGGTAGTCGGGGACGTCGCGGATCCGGTCGAGCACCCGGCGCTGCAGCGCCGTCGGGTCGGTCACCGGCGGCGCTTGTCGCGCGGCGTGCCGCGACGCGGCTGGTTA
>JBKJTJ010000094.1:0-3595 GCA_046590855.1 Actinomycetota bacterium | reverse complement strand
GCGACGCTGCGACCCGGGCCGCACGGCACCCTCGTGGCGGCCGGTTACCGCAGCCGGTTCCCCGCCCCGCGCGCCTCGGCGGTGACGATCGGCGACGTCGTCCTGCTGCGGCTGGACGACGACCAGCTGGCCCGGCGTCCGCAGCTGCTCGCGCACGAGGCGCGGCACGCCACCCAGTGGTCGATGGGCCTGGGGCTGGTCGGGTTCCCGATCGCGTACGCGCTGGCCGCCGGGTGGTCGTGGCTGCGTTGCGGCGACGGCGCGCGCCGCAACGTCTTCGAGCAGGCGGCGGGGCTGGTCGCGGGCGGCTACCTGCCCGCTCAGCCCGAGTAGTCGGAGCCGAGCAGCACGGTGAGGCGGCTGCCGTAGCGGCTGGACTGCTCGATGACCCCGACGCCGAGGTCGGACACCAGGGTCTGGGCGGCGGCCTGCTGGTCGGTGGTGGAGTAGAACACCGACGTGGGGGCGGTGGTGCGCCCGTTGCCGACGCTGACGGTCCAACCGGCGGCCCGCAGGGTGGTGGCCGCCTTGCCGGCCAGTCCCGAGGTGCGGGTGCCGTTGAGCACCGTCACCGGCGCCGTCCGGTCGGTCGGGCCGGTCTGCGTGGGTGTCGGGGTCGCGCTGGGCGAGGGGCTCGCGGTCGCGCTGGGGGTCAGGGTCGGGGTCGGGTCGCCGCCGGCGTCCGTCCCGTCCGCGGCGCCACCGCTGGCGGTCACCGACGCGGCGGTCGACCGGTTCAGCTGCCAGGTGCCGACGCCGACCCCGACGACCGCGAGGACGACGAGCAGGGCGGGCACCAGGTCGGTGAGGGCCGAGCCACGGGGCCGGTGCGCCCCGCTGCGCTGACGCGCCGGGGACGACCGCTGGCCGGCGGGCAGGTCAGACCTTCAGGCCGAGCCGGCGGGCCGAGCGGGCCCGCTGGCGCGAGGCGCGCATCCGGCGCAGCCGCTTGACCAGCATCGGGTCGACGACCAGGGCGTCCGGACCGTCGATCAGCGCGTTGAGCACCTGGTAGTACCGCGTCGAGGACATGTCGAACAGCTCGCGGATCGCCTGCTCCTTGGCGCCCGCGTACTTCCACCACTGGCGCTCGAAGGCGAGGATCTCGCGGTCGCGGTCGGACAGCCCGACGTCGGCGGTCTGACCGGACGCCGCTCGCGCGGGTCCGGTCGTGGTCGCAGCGTCCATGCGGAGCCTCCAGGCCTCGGGTGCCCGCTCAGGGTAGCCGGTGAACCACACCGGTGTCATTCACCTCCGTCACCCGGCAGTGGGCTCAGGCCATCGTGTCCAGGATGCTGGAGATGTCGGCCTCGGTGGTGCGCGGGTTGACGATCGCGAACCGGGTGACCGTCTCGCCCTCGTGCGTCGTCGGGACGACGAACGCGAAGTTGGCGAGCAGCAGCCGGTCGCTCCAGCGCTGGTACTGCTGCGGCGTCCAGCCGATCCGGCGGAACACCACGACCGAGGTGTCCGGCTCGCGCAGGAGCTCGACGTAGTCGCGGCGCTCGATCTCTGCGGCCGCGTAGCGGCACACGTCCAGGGTGCGCTCGACGGCCTCGGTGTACGCGTCGGTGCCGTGGGTCGCGAGGCTGAACCACAGCGGCAGCCCCCGGGCGCGGCGGGTCAGCCCGATCGCGTAGTCCGCGGGGTTCCAGTCCCCCGTCTCGCTGAGCACGTCCAGGTACCCGGCCCGCTGGGTGTGGGCGGCCCGCGCCAGCGCCGGGTCGCGGTACAGCAGCGCGCAGCAGTCGAACGGCGCGAAGAGCCACTTGTGCGGGTCGACGATGAACGAGTCGGCCAGCTCGATGCCCTCGTACATGCCCCGGATGCTCGGGGCGGCCAGCCCGGCGCCGCCGTACGCGCCGTCGACGTGGAACCACGCGCCGAGCTCGGCGCACACCGCGGCGACCGAGGCCAGGTCGTCGATGATCCCGAAGTTGGTGGTGCCGGAGGTGGCCACGACGGCGAACAGCCCGTCGGCTCCGGCCGCCTCGACGGTGCGCCGCAGATTCTCGCCGGTGAGCCGGCCGTGCTCGTCGACCGGCACACCGAGGAAGTCCACGTCCATCACGTCGCAGGCGCTCTTGATCGAGGAGTGCGCCTGGGTGGTGCCGGCGACCGCCCAGCGGCGCGGCTCGTCGCCGGCGCGACGCGAGCGGGCGGTGTGCCGCGCCGCGACCAGGGCGGACAGGTTGCCGATGGTGCCTCCGGGGACGAACACCCCGCCGGCGGTCTCGGGGAGTCCCGCGAGGTCGGCGACCCAGCGCAGGGCGGCGTTCTCGGCGTACACCGCGCCGGCCCCCTCGAGCCAGCTGCCGGCGTACAGCGCCGAGGCACCGACGACCAGGTCGAACAGCGTGCTGGCCTCGGTGGGGGCGCACGGGATGAACGACAGGAAGCGCGGGTGGTCGGTCGAGATGCAGGCCGGGGCCAGCTCGGTCGTGAACAGGTCCAGGGCGGCGCCGCCGCCCAGACCCTTCGCCGTGATGGTCGCGCCGGCCACCTCGTCGAGCTCGGCGGGGGTGCGGGGACCGTCCAGCGGCACGGGGTCCATCCGCAGCCGGTGGCGGGCGTAGTCGAGAACGGCCTGCCCCAGGGCCTCGGTGTCAGCGTCGTATCGGTGCACGGCGGGAGTGTAGGTGGCCCTCGACGGTGCCTGGCGCAGCCGGGCGCTGCCCGACGCAGCACGACGGGCCCCGGCGGTGCCGGGGGCCGTCTCGACGTGCGGGGTGGAGCGTCAGCGGGGCAGCGCCAGGCGCTGACCCACGCGGATGACGTTCGGGTTCGACCCCACGGCGCCGCGGTTCTTGACGTACAGGGCCTGCCAGCCACCGCGCACGTGGGTGCGGTTGGCGATCCGGCTGAGGGTGTCGCCCGGGCGCACCCGGTAGGTGCCGCGGACGGCTGCGAGGGTCGCGCGCTTCTTGGCCGTGCGGGCCGTGCGCGTGCTGGAGGCCTTCCTCACGACGGCCTTCTTGGCCGACTTCCTGGCGGACTTCTTGACGACCGCCTTGCGGGTGGTCGAGCGGCTGGTAGTGGCCGAGCCGGCGGCGTCCGCCCGGCTCAGGCCCAGTCGGCGTGAGCACGAGGGCCAGGCGCCCCAGCCCTGGGCGTCGAGCACCTTCTCGGCGATCGCGATCTGCTCGGAGCGGCTCGCGCGGTTGGCGGTCGAGGCGTACGCCCCGCCGCCGTAGGCGCGCCAGGTGCCACCCGAGAACTGCAGGCCGCCGTAGTAGCCGTTGCCGGTGTTGATGCTCCAGTCACCCCCGGCCTCGCAACCGGCCAGGCGGTCCCAGGTGCGGCCGGTGGCGGCCTCTGCCGGGTTGGCCAGGGCGATCGGGCCGGCGATGACGGCACCGGCCGTGCCGAGCACCGCCAGGTTGCGGCCGTGGTGGTGGCTGGTCGAGGGCGTGCGGTGACGCCCGGAGTAGCGGGTCATGGATGTGCCTCTCACGGTCGAGCGCCTTCGAGGTCAGCTGTCGGGTTCGGGTCGTGAGCACCCGGCCGGCTCGTGCATCCGGCTTCACCCCGAGGCCACCGTGGTGGCCACCTGCATCGGGTCCCCCGCCTCCACCGGCGGTCCGTCTGGTCGTGA
>JBKJTJ010000377.1:0-4265 GCA_046590855.1 Actinomycetota bacterium | reverse complement strand
CGACCGGCCCGAGCGGCTGTTCCACGTCGGGCGGCTGGACTCCGACACCGAGGGCCTGATCCTGCTCACCAACGACGGCGAGCTGGGCCACCGGCTGCAGCACCCGTCGTACAACGTCCCGAAGACCTACCTCGCCGAGGTGCCGGGGCCGATCGCCCGCGACGTCGGGCAGCGGCTGCGCGACGGCATCGAGCTGGACGACGGCCCGGTCAAGGTCGACAGCTTCAAGGTCGTCGACAGCCAGCCCGGCAAGGCGCTGCTCGAGGTGATCCTGCACGAGGGCCGCAAGCACATCGTCCGCCGGGCGCTGGAGGCCGTCGGTCACCCGGTCGAGCGGCTGGTGCGGGTGCAGGTCGGCCCGGTGCGCCTCGGCGACCTGCGGCCCGGCCGCTGGCGGATCCTCAACAGCCAGGAGATCGGCGCGCTGTTCGGCGCCGTGGGCATGTGATGGGCCCGACGCCGTGGCGGTGAGGGCCATCCGCGGAGCCATCCAGCTCGACCTGGACGAGCGCGAGCACCTGCTGGCGTGCACCCGCGAGCTCGTCAGCGAGGTGCTGCGCGCCAACGACCTGCCCACCGACGACCTGATCTCGATCGTGTTCACGGTCACCGCGGACCTGCGCAGCGAGTTCCCCGCGCTGGCGGCGCGCGAGCTGGGTCTGGGCGACGTCCCGCTGCTGTGCACCACCGAGATCGACGTGCCCGGTGCCTTGCCGCGGGTCGTGCGCCTGATGGCCCACGCCGAGATGACCACCCCGCGCGCCGACGTCCGGCACGTCTACCTGCGCGGCGCCGCTGCCTTGCGCCGTGACCTGGCCCAGTGACCGAGCCCGGTGACGGCCGGTCCGCCATGACGCTGCCCGGTCTGGTGCGCGTGGTCGGCACCGGCCTGCTCGGCACCAGCATCGGCCTCGCGCTGCGTGCCCGGGGCGTCGACGTCGTCCTCACCGACCCGTCGCCGACCGCCTGCGCGCTGGCGCGCGACCTCGGCGCCGGACGCCTCGCCGGCCCGGACGACGTCCCCGACCTGGTCGTGGTGGCCGCACCCCCCGACGTGGTGGCCGACGTCGTCGCCGCCGAGCTCGCCGCGCACCCGGGCGCGGTGGTCACCGACGTCGCGAGCGTGAAGTCCGGACCGCTGGACGCCCTGCGCGCCGCCGGCGCCGACCTCAGCCGGTACGTCGGTGGGCACCCGCTGGCCGGGCGCGAGCGGTCGGGGCCCGTCGCCGCCCGGGCCGACCTGTTCGCCGGACGCCCGTGGGTGCTGACGCCCTCGGCCGAGTCCGGCGGGGACGCGCTCGCGCTGGTGCGCGTCGTCGCGGTGGCCGTGGGCGCGAGCGTCGCCGTGATGGACGCCGCCGAGCACGACGAGGCCGTCGCCACCGTGTCGCACGTCCCGCAGATCGCGGCGAGCCTGGTCGCCGCCCGCCTGCGGTCGCTGCCCGAGAACGCCGTAGCCCTTGCGGGACAGGGGATTCGCGACGTGACCAGGATCGCGGCGAGCGACCCCCAGATGTGGACCCAGATCCTCGCGGGCAACGCCGGTGCCGTCGTCCGCACCCTGCGCGCGGTGCAGTCCGACCTCGCCGAGCTGCTCGCCGCCCTGGACGCCCTCGTCGACCCGTCGGTCACCGGCGCCCGCGCCACCATCGCCGCCCTGGTGGCCAGCGGCAACGAGGGCCAGGCGCGCATCCCCGGCAAGCACGGCAGCGCCCCGACGTCGTACGCGCACGTCGTGGTGCTGGTGCCCGACCGTCCCGGCGAGCTGGCCCGGCTGCTGCACGACGTCGGCGCCGCGGGGGTCAACCTCGAGGACCTGCGGCTGGAGCACAGCGAGGGCCAGCCGGTCGGGCTGGCCGAGGTGGCGGTGCTGCCCGCCGCCGAGCAGCCCCTCGTCGAGGCGCTGCGGGCCCTCGGCTGGAACGTGCAGGCGTGATCCTCGACTAGGCTGCTGGCCGTCCCCCGTTCGAGGAGCACCCCCTGTGAGCACGCCCGAAACAGCCGTCGACGGCCGCGCCAGCGGCCTCGTCGTCGCCGTCGACGGGCCGAGCGGGTCGGGCAAGTCGAGCGTCTCGCGCGAGGTCGCCCGCCGCCTCGGGCTGGCCTACCTCGATACCGGTGCGATGTACCGGGCCCTGGCCTGGTGGTGTCTGGACCAGCACGTCGACCTGAACGACCGCGACGCCGTCGCGGGCGCGGGCGAGCGGCTGCCCCTGGTGATCACCACCGACCCGGCCGAGGTGCACGTGCTCGTCGACGGCGCCGACGTCAGCGAGGCGATCCGCTCGACCGGCGTCAGCGAGCAGGTCAGCCTGGTGGCCACCAACCTGGCGGTGCGCGAGCAGATGCGCCGTCGCCAGCGTGAGCTGATCGCCGGGCACCCGGTCGGCACGGTCGCCGAGGGCCGCGACATCACCACCGTGGTCGCCCCGGACGCCGCCGTGCGCGTGCTGCTCACCGCGACCGAGCGGGCCCGGCTCGAGCGGCGGGCCCGCGAGCTGCACGGCTCGACCGACGACGACGCGCTCGCCGCCACGCACGACCAGGTGGTGCGCCGCGACCGCGACGACTCGACCGTGTCGCAGTTCGCGGTCGCAGCCGACGGTGTGGTCACCATCGACTCCTCGGCGCTGGGCTTCGAGCAGGTCGTCGACGCCGTGCTCGCGCTCGTCGAGCAGCGCACCGGTCGGCGTCCGGTCGTGACGGCGTGAGCAGCGCGGTCACGGCCCCCGCGCCGCTGCGCGCGGCGGTCGGCCGGCGAGTCTGGCAGGGGGTGTTCCACGGCTTCTACCGCAGCACCACGATCGACGGGCACCGCGTGCCGGCGTCCGGGCCGGTGCTGCTGGCCTCCAACCACACCGGCCTGATCGACGGGCCGCTGGTCTACGGCCTGGCGCCGCGGCCGGCGCACTTCGTCGTCAAGCAGGAGATGTTCCACGGCATCTCGGGCTTCATCCTGACCCAGATGGGGCAGATCCCGATCGACCGCTCGTCGGCGGACCGCACCGCGATCACCACGGCGCTGGCCGTGCTCAAGCGCGGGGGAGTGGTCGGGGTGTTCCCCGAGGGCAGCCGCGGTCTCGGGGACGTCGCCGCCGTCCACGCCGGCGTCACGTTCCTGGCGATGGCCAGCGGTGCGCCCATCGTCCCCGTCGCCTGCCTCGGCACCCGGCCGCTCGGGGGCAGCGTGAGCCGCCCGCCGCGGCCCGGCCGGCGCCTCGCCGTCGTCTTCGGCGATCCCTTCACCCTCACCCCACCGCCGGGGCTGCCGCGCCGCGAGGCGAGCCGGCTGCTCACCGAGCAGGTGCGCAGCACCCTCGCCGACCACGTGCGGGCCAGTGCCGCGCGCACCGGCATCGCCATCCACGACACCCCGCCCGCGGGGTTGGAGGACGCGTCATGACCACCCCTGACCCCCGCGGCACGGACATCGGCGGAGACGTCGACGAGTCCGCGCACGTCGCCACCGGCCTGCGCGCCGGTCTGGCCGACTACGACCTGTCCGACGAGGACCAGGCGCTGCTCGAGCAGGCCGAGGCGGGCGGCGTCCTGCGCGCACCCTCCGGTCCGCTGCCGGTGCTCGCGGTCATCGGCCGCCCGAACGTCGGCAAGTCGACGCTGGTCAACCGCGTGCTGGGGCGCCGCGAGGCCGTCGTCGAGGACGTCCCCGGCGTCACCCGCGACCGCGTCGCCTACGAGGGGGAGTGGACCGGACGCCGGTTCACCATTGTCGACACCGGCGGCTGGGAGCGCGACGTCACCGGGCTGCACCTGCGGGTGGCCGAGCAGGCCGAGATCGCGATCGAGCTGGCCGACGCCGTGATGTTCGTCGTCGACGCGACCGTCGGCGAGACCGACACCGACGTCGACGTGGTCAAGGTGCTGCGCCGCTCGGGCAAGCCGGTCGTGCTGGTGGCCAACAAGGTGGACGACGCGCGCGCCGAGGCCGACGCGGCGATGCTCTGGTCGCTCGGACTGGGCGAGCCGCACCCCGTCTCGGCGCTGCACGGTCGCGGCAGCGGCGACCTGCTCGACGCCTGCCTGGCGGTGCTGCCCGAGTTCTCGCAGGTCGGCGGCGCGTACGCCGAGGGCGGCCCGCGCCGGGTGGCCCTGGTCGGTCGGCCGAACGTCGGCAAGTCCTCGCTGCTGAACAAGGTCGTGGGCTCGGAGCGGGTCGTCGTCGACGACGTCGCCGGCACCACCCGCGACCCGGTCGACGAGCTCGTCGAGATCGCCGGCCGCACCTGGCGCTTCGTCGACACGGC
>JBKJTJ010000346.1:0-6520 GCA_046590855.1 Actinomycetota bacterium | reverse complement strand
CAGGTCGAGCTGCAGTTCGTCGACGACCACACCCTCGCGCTGCACCGGGCCCTCGACCCCGCCGACCTCGAGCCGTTCGGGTTCGACACGGCCGTCGTCGACTGGACCGAGTACATCCGCGACATCCACTGCCCCGCCGTCACCGCCCCGATCCGGCGCTACGACGTCATCCGCAAGCGCCGCGCCGCCGCCGGCGAGCCGCGCGCCCGCCGGCTCGAGGGCGACCCGGCAGGCGTCCTGGCCGTGTTCGACATGGACGGCACACTGATGTCCAGCAACGTCATCGAGACCTACCTGTGGCTGCGGCTGCCCGAGCTCGACCGCGCCGACCGGCTGCGCGAGATCGGCGCCCTGATCCGGCGCGTGCCGTCGTACGTCGGGGCCGAGCGACGCGACCGCGGCGGGTTCCTGCGCGCGGTCTACCGCCGGTACGTCGGCGCCGACCTGCACGAGCTGGACGCGCTCGTCGACGAGGTCGTCACCCCGCACGTGCTCGAGCGGGTCAGCGGCGCGGCCCTGCGCCGGGTGCGCGAGCACCGCGCGGCCGGTCACCACACGGTGCTGCTCACCGGAGCCGTCCGGCCGCTGACCCGGCCCCTGTCGCCGCTGTTCGACCACGTGGTCGCCGCCGAGCTGGCCGTCGACGCGCACGGTCGCGCCACGGGGTTCCTCGCCAGCCCGCCGCTGGTCGGCGAGTCGCGCGCGGCCTGGCTGGTGCGCTACGCCGAGGTGAACGGCTTCGACCTGACCCGCTCGTTCGGGTACGCCGACAGCCACTCCGACCTGCCGATGCTGCGCGCGGTCGGCAAGCCCACCGCCGTGTCACCGGACGTCGCGCTGTACCGCGCCGCGCGCACCGCCCGCTGGCCGGTCGAGACCTGGGCCACGCCGTCGGCGACCTCGCGACTGCGGGTGCCCGACGTCCGCCACGACACCACCGGGGCGGCCCTGACGTGAGGCGCCCCCGATGATGCTGGCCCTCGAGCTGTTCCGCTCGATCCCCCGCTACGCCGCCGCGCGCACCCTCGGGTCTCGCATGCCCGGGCTGCTCGTGGGCCCGATGGCACCGGTGCGGCTGGTGACCCGCGACGAACCGTCGGTGCGGCACGACGGCTGGGCGCGGGTGCGTCCGCTGCTGTCCGGCATCTGCGGCTCGGACCTCGGTGTCGTGACCGGCTCGACGTCGCTGTACTTCTCCGCCCTGGTGTCGATGCCGTTCGTACCCGGGCACGAGGTGGTCGGCGAGCTGCTGGACGACGCCACCGACCACGCCGGCGCCCACCTGCCCCGCGGCACCCGGGTCGTCATCGACCCGGTGCTGGCGTGCGCCGCCCGGGGTCTGGCGAGGTGCCCGTCGTGCGCGACCGGGCGCACCAACCTCTGCGACCACGTCACCGTGGGCCACGTGTCACCGGGGCTGCAGACCGGGTTCTGCCGCGACACAGGTGGCGGCTGGGGTGAGCAGCTGGTCGCGCACTCATCGCAGCTGCACGCGGTGCCGGACGACCTGTCGGACGAGCGGGCGGTCCTCGTCGAGCCGATCGCCTGCGCCGTGCAGCTCGCCCGTCGGGCGCAGGTGCCCTCGGGTGGCAGCGTGCTCGTCTCCGGCGCGGGGGCGGTCGGCCTGTTCGCCACGCTGGCGCTGCGCGAGCTCACCGACGCGGGGCGCATCACCGTGATCGCCAAGCACGGCCGGCAGGCCGACCTCGCGCGCTCCTTCGGGGCCACCGACGTCGCCTCCCCGGACGAAGCCATGCGCGCCGTGCGCCGCGCCACCCGGGCGCTGCGCGTCGCGCCCGACCCGCTGCCCGGCCCCGCCAGCCGGATCGTCGGTGGCGCCGGCGAGATGCTGCTGGGCGGCGTCGACGTCGCCGTGGACGCGGTCGGCTCGACCGGGTCGCTCGACACCGTGCTGCGCTCGACCCGCGCCGGTGGGCGGGTCGTGCTGTCGGGGATGCCCGCGTCGGCCGACCTCTCGCCCGCCTGGTTCCGCGAGCTCGAGGTCGCCGGCACCTACGCCTCCAGCGGCGACGCGTTCGAGGTGGCCATGGGCCTGGCCCGGCTCGCGCCGCTGGATGACGTCGTCGGTGGCCGCTACCCCCTGCACCGCTGGCGCGAGGCCCTCGACCACGCCCACTCGGCTGGCCGGCTCGGCACCGTCAAGGTCTGCTTCGACGTCCGCAGCCGCGCATGATGAAGATGCCGATCCACCGAAGGAGTCGCTCGTGAGCCGTCCAGGATTCGTGCTGGAGGTCGACGACCGCACCCCACCGCTCGTCGTCCACGAGGGTGAGGGGTTTCGCCTCGAGACCTTCCCCCGCGGGACGCGCGTGGTCTACCCGCCCGAGTCGCTGCCCGGCATCCGGGACGTCGACGGCGCGATCCGCGGCGCGCTGCTCGAGCCGACGAACAGCGAGCCGCTGCCGGTGCTGCTGAAAGCCGGGATGCGCCTGACCATCGCATTCGACGACATCTCACTGCCGCTGCCGCCGATGGTCAAGCCCGATATCCGCCAGCGGATCATCGAGCAGGTGCTGATGATGGCCGCCGCCGCAGGTGTCGACGACGTCGAGATCATCTCGGCGAACGCCTTGCACCGCAGGCTGACTGCGGCCGAGCTGAAGGACATCGTCGGCGAGCGGGTGTTCCGCTCGTTCTTCCCCCAAGGCGCGCTGTACAACCACGACGCCGAGGACCCCGACGGCATGCTGTTCATCGGCGAGACCGACCGCGGCGAGGTGGTCGAGATCAACAAGCGCGCCGCCGAGAGCGACCTTCTCGTGTACGTCAACGTCAACCTGGTGGCGATGGACGGTGGCCACAAGTCCGTGCCGATCGGCCTGGCCGGCTACAAGAGCCTGCGGCACCACCACAACAGCCACACGATGGTGAACTCCCGCTCCTTCATGGACCACACGAAGTCGGCGATGCACCACTCCGCCTGGCGGATGGGCAAGCTGCTCGCCGACCACCTGAAGATCTTCACCATCGAGACCACGCTCAACAACGACGTCTTCCCCGACTCGTACGGCTTCCTGATGAAGCGCGAGTGGGAGTGGGGCGTGCGCGACCAGGCGTCGATGCTCGCGGCCCGCCGAGGGCTGGCGATCGCGCCGAAGTCGGTGCGGCACAAGCTGTACCAGGGGATGCGCGCGCCGTACGGCCTCACCGGCATCAACGCCGGCGAGACCGAGGCCGTGCACGAGCTCACCGTCGCCAAGGTGCACCAGCAGCAGATGGTCGAGGTGCAGGGTCAGAGCGACGTCATGGTGATGGGCGTCCCGTACGTCGGGCCCTACAACGTGAACTCGACGATGAACCCGATCCTCGCGACCTGCATGGGCCTGGGCTACTACTTCAACAGCTACCGGGGCCAGCCTGTCGTCCGCAAGGGCGGGGCCGTGATCCTCTACCACCCGGTCGAGCCGGACTTCAGCCAGCTGCACCACCCGAGCTACGTGGACTTCTTCGAGGAGGTGCTGTCGACGTCCACCGACCCGGCGGTGATCGAGGCGAAGTTCGAGCAGCAGTACGCCACCGACCCCTGGTACGTCCACCTGTACCGCACGTCCCACGCCTACCACGGCGTCCACCCGTTCTACATGTGGTACTGGGCCGCGCACGCCATGGACCACGTCGGTGACGTCGTCTGGGTCGGCGCCGACCGCAAAGCCGTGGAGCGCATGGGTTTTCGGGCCGCCTCGTCACTGCAGGACGCGCTCGAGATGGTCTCGGGCACGGTCGGGCGCTCGCCGTCCATCACCTACCTGCACAACCCGCCGCACCTGATCGCCGACGTCCGGTGACCTCGCCCGTCGCCCACGTCACCAAGCACGTCCTGTCGGGGGCGCTGCTGCGCGGAGCCCGTCAGGACGTGAAGATGGTCGCCCGCGGTTGGCGCTGGGGACGTCGCTCGATGGTGCCGCGCTCGGCCGAGCCGTTCGTGCCCGCCCAGACCAGCGAGCCGTTCCCGACCGCCTGGGCCCGGACGCCGGCCGCCACCGTCGTGCGCGACGGGCTGCAGCGCTTCGGCCTGCGCCCGCTGATGAGCTCGGGGATCGCGCCTACGGTGCGCGGGCTCGACGTCCTCGACCAACTGGTCGGCCCCGTCGTGTTCGTCGCCAACCACACCTCGCACCTGGACACCCCCCTGATCCTGTGCTCGCTGCCCGACGCCTGGCGCCGCAAGACAGCCGTGGCCGCCGCGGCTGACTACTTCTTCGACACCTGGTGGCGCGCGACGTCGTCCGCGATGGTGTTCAACACCTTCCCGATCGAACGCCGCTCGGGCTCGATGTCGGCCACCCCGGGTGACCTGCTCGCCGACGGCTGGAACGTGGTCGTCTTCCCTGAGGGCACCCGGTCGCCGGACGGCTGGACCCGGCGCTTCAAGCCCGGCGCCGCGTTCTTGTCCCAGACCCAGCAGGTGCCGGTCGTGCCCGTCGGCATCCGCGGGTCGTTCGCGGCGATGCCCCGCGGTCGCGGCTGGCCGGTGCCCGGCCGCCCGGCGGTCACCGTGCGCTTCGGCGAGCCGCTGCTCCCGCTCGCGGGCGAGGGTCCGCGCGAGTTCGGCTCGCGGATCGAGGGCGCCGTCGCCCTGCTCGTCGACGAGGACGCCACCACCTGGTGGGACGCCACCCGCCGCGCCGCCCGCGGCCAGACCCCGGCGATGACCGCCCCCGACACCGCGCAGTGGCGGCGGGTGTGGGACCAGACCCGACCCCCCGCCGTCCGCGCCACCCGGCGCGTCTGGCGCTGAGCACCGGGGAAAACCGCACCTTCGCCACAAGGTGGCGCCGTGGGGGCCCAAAACCCGCACCTTGCGGCGAAGGTGCGCCCTGAGGGCCGCGGAAACGGCACCTTGCGGCGAAGGTGCGGTCAGGGGGGCGGGGGCTGGGTGGCGTGCTGGCGCACCCAGGCGTGCATGGCGATGGCGGCAGCCGCGCCGGCGTTGATCGAGCGGGTCGAGCCGAACTGGGCGATCGACAGGACGACGTCGCACGCCGCCCGCGCCGGCTCGGACAGCCCCGGGCCCTCCTGGCCGAGCAGCAGCACGCAGGCCCGCGGAAGGGCGTGGGTCTCCAGCGGCACCGCGCCGGGCAGGTTGTCGACGCCCAGCACGGGCAGGCCGGACGCCGAAGCCCAGGTGCGCAGGTCGTCCGCGCTCGCGTGGTGGTGCAGGTGCAGGTAGCGGTCGGTCACCATGGCGCCGCGCCGGTTGAACCGCCGGTGGCCGACGACGTGGACCCCGGCGGCGTTGAACGCGTTCGCCGTCCGGACGACGGACCCGATGTTGAGGTCGTGCTGCCAGTTCTCGATCGCCACGTGGAACGGGTGCCGGACCCGGTCCAGGTCGGCCACCACCGCCTCGACCCGCCAGTAGCGGTAGCGGTCGACGACGTTGCGGCGGTCGCCCTCGGCGAGCAGCACGGGGTCGTACCGTTCGCCGTCCGGCCAGGGACCGACCCAGGGACCGACGCCCACCTCGTCCTCGCGCGCTGGTCCGGCCACGGCTCGACCCTAAGGCGGAGCCCAGGTTCCTCGCCTACGCTGACCCCCGTGATGCACACCCTCGGCCCCTCGTGGCTCGACTCCCAGTCCCTGCTCGACAGCCTGGCGTCGTACGCGCTGTGGGGCGCTGCGCTCGTCGTGTTCGTCGAGTGCGGCCTGTTCATCTTCTTCCTGCCCGGCGACTCGCTGCTGTTCACGGTGGGACTGCTGCAGGGCCGCGGCGACCTGAACCAGCCGCTGCTGGTCGCCTGCGTGGTGCTCAGCGTGGCGGCCTTCGCCGGCAACGTGGTCGGCTACGAGATCGGGCGCAAGGCCGGCCCGGCGCTGTTCCACCGCCCCGACGCCAAGCTGTTCAAGCCCAAGTACGTCGACCAGACGGTTGGCTTCTTCGACAAGTACGGGGCCCGGGCCATCATCCTGGCCCGCTTCGTGCCCATCGTGCGCACGTTCATCACGGTGACGGCCGGGGTGGGCCGCATGCCGCGCCGCACGTTCCTCGGCTACACCGCCATCGGTGCGGTGCTGTGGGCCACCGGCATCACGCTGCTGGGCTACTTCCTCGGCTCGGTGGCGTTCATCGCCGCGCACCTCGAGCTGATCCTGCTGCTCATCGTCTTCATCTCGGTGCTGCCGGCGGTCATCGAGGTGCTGCGCGCCCGCTCGAAGGGGAGCACCGACGGTCGCGACCCCCGCTACGACGAGGACGACGAGCGCCAGCGGGTCATCGACGAGGACGTCCGCGGCGCCTGAGCGCTACTGCTTCTGGGCGGAGGCGTAGGCGCGGACGGCCGTGGTGTCGTCGCGCGCGATGGCGGTGAACACCGCCGTGGCCTTGGTGGTGTCCCACAGCACGACCGAGCCCGAGCCAGCACGGGTCGCCGTGCCCCGGACGGGGACGGTCAAGGACACCCCCGATGACCCCGAGCTGGCCCTCATGCCGAGCACGAACCGGGCGAGCGCCAGCGGTCCGGTGCTCGAGTCGACGGTGAGGGCGCCGGCGCCGCTGCGC
>JBKJTJ010000178.1:0-4487 GCA_046590855.1 Actinomycetota bacterium | reverse complement strand
GCCCGCGGACGCGTCCTTGAGGTAGCGCCCGGTGCCGGTGATGGTGCCGCCGGTGCCGACGCCGGTGACGAAGTGCGTGACCCGGCCGTCGGTGTCGGCCCAGATCTCGGGCCCGGTCGTGGCGTAGTGGCTCGCCGGCCCCTCGGGGTTGGAGTACTGGTCGGGCTTCCAGGCGCCCTCGATCTCGCGCACCAGCCGGTCGCTGACCGAGTAGTAGCTGTCGGGGTGGTCGGGCGCGACCGCGGTCGGGCACACGACCACGCGCGCGCCGTACGCCGTGAGCACGTTGCGCTTGTCCTCACCGACCTTGTCGGGGACGACGAACACGCACGAGTAGCCCTTGCGCTGGGCCACTAGCGCCAGGCCCACCCCGGTGTTGCCGCTGGTGGGCTCGACGATGGTGCCCCCGGGGCGCAGGGCGCCCGACTCCTCGGCGGCCTCGATCATGCGCAGCGCGATGCGGTCCTTCACGCTGCCACCGGGGTTGACGTACTCGACCTTGGCCAGCACGGTCGCGGCGATGCCGTCGGTGACCGCGTTCAGCTTGACGAGGGGCGTGTTCCCGACCAGGTCGGCGATGTGCTCGGCGTACTTCACCCGCACACTGTCCCAGATGCTGGACGACGGTGCTCTGGTGCGTGCCGAGCCGACGTGCTGGAGTGGTCGCATGGACGTCACCCAGGCCCTCGAGTTCATCCGCACCAACAGCCAGTCGGTGCTCGCCACCACCCGCTTGGACGGGCGGCCGCAGCTCTCGCCGGTCAACGTCGTGGTCGACGACGCCGGCCGGGTGGTGCTCAGCAGCCGGGCGACGGCGGTGAAGGTCAAGAACCTGCGCCGCACCCCGTACGCCTCCGTGTGCGTGATGACGCCGGCGTTCTACGGCGACTGGTGCCAGGTCGAGGGGCCGGTCACCATCATCGACCTGCCCGAGGCCATGGACGGGCTGGTCGACTACTACCGCAGGGCCTCCGGCGAGCACCCGGACTGGGACGACTACCGCGCCGCGATGATGCGCGAGCAGCGGGTGCTCGTCGTCATCGACGTCCAGCGGGCCGGGCCGTCGGTCTCGGGGTGAGCGCGGCGTTACGGTGAGAGCCGGTCGATCGAGGGTGGTGAGGCGATGAGCAGGGCAGGTCGGGCGCGCAGGGTCGCCGCCGCCGCAGCGTTCGGCGGCGGCGGCATCACCGCGCTCACCGCGCTGGGGGTCGGGGTCATCACCGCCGAGGTCAAGCTCGCCCGGCGATGGATCGGACAGCCGTTCGGGCAGGCCCACGACGCCAACGGGATCTACGGCGCCGGCGCCGGCGCGCCGATCGAGCTCGTGGTGCTGGGCGACTCCTCGGCCGCAGGCCTGGGTGCCGAGGCCCCCGAGCTCACCCCCGGCGCCGTCGTCGCCCGCGGGCTGGCCGCCGTCTCGGGACGCTCGGTGCGCCTGACGTCGGTCGCCGTCGTCGGGGCCGAGTCCGCGCACCTGGACGCCCAGGTCGACCGGCTGATCGCCACCGTGCCCCAGCCCGACGTGGCCCTGGTCATGGTCGGCGCCAACGACGTCACCCACCGCGTCCGCCCTGCGGTCTCGGTGCGCCACCTCGCCCACACCGTCGACCGGCTGACCGCGCTCGGCTGCCAGGTCGTCGTCGGCACCTGCCCCGACCTCGGCACCATCGAGCCGGTCGCCCAGCCGCTGTCGCTGATCGCCCGCCGCTGGAGCCGTGACCTGGCCGCCGCCCAGACCGTCGCCACCGTCGAGGCCGGCGGCCGCTCGGTCTCGCTCGGTGACCTGCTCGGCCAAGAGTTCCGCCGCGCGCCCGGTGAGATGTTCAGCGCCGACCGGTTCCACCCCAGCGGCGCCGGGTACGCCGCCGTGGCCGCGGCCGTCCTGCCCAGCGTCTGCGCCGCCGTGGGCCTGTGGCCGGACGGCGGTGCCGAGCGGGCCCCGGACGCGCGCCGCGGCGAGGGCGTGGGCCCGATCGCGGTCGCCGCGGTCGCCGCCGTCGACGAGCCGGGCAGCGAGGTGTCGGCGATCGAGGTCGGCGGCCAGAGCCGCGGGCCGCGAGGCCGCTGGGTCGTGCTGAAGCGCCGCCGCCGCGAGCCCGCCGTCCCCCAGCCCGCCCTCCCCCAGTCTGTGGTGCCCGAGCCCGTCGGCCCCAGTGCGCTCGACCCCGAAGCAGCCCCCCGATGACGAGGAGCACCACATGCCCGACGCCGTGATCGTCTCGACCGCCCGCAGCCCGATCGGGCGCGCCGTGAAGGGCTCGCTCAAGGACGTGCGCCCGGACGACCTGGCCGCGGCCGTCGTCGCCGCTGCGCTCGCCAAGGTGCCGGGCCTGGACCCCGCCGACATCGACGACCTGTACCTCGGCTGCGCCGAGCCGTGGGGCGAGCAGGGCGCCAACATGGCCCGCGTCGTCGCCGTCCTCGCCGGGTACGACCACCTGCCCGGCGCGACGGTCAACCGGTTCTGCGCGTCCAGCGTGCAGACCACCCGGATGGCGTTCCACGCGATCAAGGCCGGCGAGGGCGAGGTGTTCGTCTCGGCCGGCGTCGAGTGCGTCAGCCGGTACGCCGCGTTCTCGGGCGCCGGTCAGAGCCCGACGGAGTGGCTGAACGGACGATTCTCGGGCGCGATCGCCCGGACGGCGCAGATCGCGGCGTCGAACGAGGTCTGGACCGACCCGCGCGCCACCGGCGGCCTGCCGGACGCCTACATCGCGATGGGCCAGACCGCCGAGAACGTCGCCACGCTGCGCGGTGTCTCGCGCGCCGAGCAGGACGCCTGGGGGGTCGAGAGCCAGAACCGGGCCGAGAAGGCCATCGCCGACGGCTTCTTCGCCCGCGAGATCACCCCGATCACGGTCCCGGACGGCACCGTCGTCAGCACGGACGACGGCCCGCGCCCCGGCGTCACCCTCGAGTCGGTCGCGGGGCTGCGCACCGTCTTCCGTGAGAACGGCACCGTCACCGCCGGCAACTGCTGCCCGCTCAACGACGGCGCCGCGGCCCTGGTGGTCATGAGCGACACCAGGGCCCGCGAGCTCGGCCTGACCCCGCTCGCGCGGGTCGTGTCGACCGGCGTGACTGCGCTGTCCCCCGAGATCATGGGCCTGGGTCCGGTCGAGGCCTCGCGCCAGGCGCTGGCCCGCGCCGGCATGAGCATCGCCGACATCGACCTGGTCGAGATCAACGAGGCCTTCGCCGCCCAGGTGCTCCCCAGCGCCGCCGACCTCGGGGTCGACCACGACAAGCTGAACGTGCACGGCGGCGCGATCGCGCTCGGCCACCCGTTCGGCGCCACCGGCGCCCGGATCACCACGACCCTGCTCAACGGGCTGGCTGCGCGCGACAAGACCTTCGGCCTCGAGACCATGTGCGTCGGCGGCGGCCAGGGCATGGCGATCATCTACGAGCGCCTCAGCTGAGCCGCGCCGTCCGACGTGATCACGTCAAGCACGCCGAGTGCCGCTGTGTGACCCGGCGCCGCGTCAAACAGCGGGCCGCAGGGTCACAGAGCGCGGAACGGATCAGAGGGAGCGGCGCAGGGCGGTGAGCTCGGCCAGCGCGGCCGCGTGCGCGGCGGCGTCCCCCTCGGCCAGGACGTCGGCGCCGAGCACCGCGAGCTGGTCACCGGCCGCGTGGTCGGCCAGGCGCGGCACCGGACGGCGCTCGCGCCCCGCCGCGTCGGCGGCCAGGTCGGCGAGGCGTTGGGCCACCCCGTGGGCACGGTCCGCGGGGCTCGACCCCTGGTCGTCGGGCCTGGACAACCGGGCCGGAACGAGCGAGTGCAGCCGGTCGACCACCCGGCTGCACTCGACCCGCAACGCCTCGACGGCGTCGTCCACGCGCTAGTTGTCGCCGCGCAGGATGGACAGGATGCGCAGGATCTCGAGGTACAGCCACACCAGCGTGACGACCAGGCCGAAGGCCGCGGTCCACGCGAACTTCGCGGGCGCACCGGCCTGCACACCCTTGGCGATGAACTCGAAGTCCATCACCAGGGAGTACGCGGCGAGCACGACGGCGAACGCACCGACGACCAGGCCGAGCATGCCGCCGCGCAGGCTGCCGCCCGACGTCATCGTGACGACGACGTTGACCAGCGAGAAGATGAGGTAGCCGATCATCGCGGCGAAGAAGATCTTGTTCAGCCGCGGCGAGGTGCGCAGCCTGCCGCTGCGGACACCGACGAGCACGGCCACGAACACGCTGAACGTACCGAGCACCGCCTGCGCGACGATCCCGTTGTAGCGGGCCTCGTAGAACTGGCTGATGCCACCGACGAACAGCCCCTCGAACCCGGCGTACGCCAGGATCAGGACCGGGCTGGGGTTCTTCTTGAAGCTGTTGACCAGGCCGAGCACCAGACCGACGACGGCGCCCAGGATCATCAGGGCCGGGTTCTTGGTGATCCAGCCGACGGCCGCACCGGCGAAGAGCACCGCGAAGGTCAGGCTGGTCTTGACCACGACGTCGTCGTAGGTCAGCCG
>JBKJTJ010000148.1:0-2518 GCA_046590855.1 Actinomycetota bacterium | reverse complement strand
TCGCCGTCCCGGTGATCCTCGCCGGACTGCGCGTCGCAACGGTCTCGAACGTCTCGCTGGTCAGCGTCGGTGCGCTGCTGGGGGTCGGCGGTCTTGGTGCGTTGTTCACCGACGGGCTGCAGCGCGACTACCTGGCTCCGATCCTCACCGGTATCATCCTGTCCGTCCTGCTAGCCCTGGTGCTCGACACCGCGATCGTCGGCGTGCAGCGGGCGCTCACCCCGTGGTCGAGAGCAGGTGGCCGATGAGCGTCCTCGCCGAGGTCGCCTCGTTCCTGGGGGACGGTGCGAACTGGCAGCCCAGCAACCCCGACGGCATCACGGCCAGGCTGCTGGAGCACCTGCAGTACACCGGCATCGCGCTCGGGATCGCGACCGCGATCGCGATCCCCGTGGGTCTGTACATCGGCCACACCGGGCGCTTCGCCTTCGTCGCGATCAATGCGGGCAACGCCGGTCGGGCACTGCCGACGCTGGGCCTGCTCTCGCTCGTGGTCATCCTCATCGGCATCGGGCTGGTGCCGGTCATCGTCGCCCTCGTGGTGCTGGCGATCCCCCCGCTGCTGACGTCGACGTACGCGGGGCTCCAGTCGGTCGACCGCGCGATCGTCGACGCGGCACGCGGACAGGGAATGCGCGAGCGGCAGGTGCTGCTTCGTACTGAGGTGCCCATCGCCCTGCCGATCCTGATGTCCGGCGTCCGCAACGCCACGTTGCAGGTCGTCGCGACGGCGACCGTCGCGGCGTACGTCGCCCTCGGCGGTTTCGGCCGGTTCCTCGTCGACGGCCTCGCCGTCCGCGAGTATGCGCAGGTCGTCGCAGGCGCCGTGCTGGTGGCGGCGCTCGCGATCGTCCTCGACGTGCTGCTGGCCGGTGCTCAGCGGCTGGTCGTCTCGCCCGGCGTCTCCGGACGCGCCCTCACCCGCACCACCCCTCGAAAGGTGAACCCATGAACCCCCTGCCCACTCGACGCGCCGCACTCGTCGGCACCCTGGCTGCTGCCGCCCTCGCCCTCAGCGCCTGCGGCGGGTCCGACGCGCTCACCCCGCAGGCGACGTCCGCCAGTGCCGCGCCCACTGACACCATCGTGGTCGGCTCGGCGAACTTCCCCGAGAACGTCCTGCTGGCGCAGATGTACGCCTCGGCGCTGACCGCCAAGGGCGTCAAGGTCAGCACCAAGCTCAACATCGGGTCGCGCGAGACCTACATCCCCGCGCTGCAGGACGGGTCGATCGACCTGCTGCCCGAGTACAACGGCGCGCTGCTGAGCTACTTCAGCAAGACTCCCAAGGCCACCGACCCGCAGGGCGTGTACGACGAGCTGAAGACCGCGCTGCCCAAGGACCTGACGCTGCTCGAGCAGTCCGCCGCTGAGGACAAGGACACGCTGACCGTCACCAAGGAGACGGCCGCGAAGTACTCCCTGACCTCGATCGCCGACCTGGCCGGCAAGAGCGCGAACCTGGTGATCGGTGCAGGGCCCGAGTTCAAGTCGCGCCGCGCGGGCCTCGTCGGCCTCAAGGACGTGTACGGGCTGACCTTCAAGCAGTTCAAGCCGCTGGACGTCGGTGGCCCGCTGACCATCAGCGCCCTCAAGGGCGGGCAGATCGACGTCGCCAACATCTTCTCGACCGACTCGGCCATCGTCACGAACGGGTTCGTCACGCTGGCCGATCCCAAGAACCTGTTCCTGGCGCAGAACATCGTCCCCGTCGTCACCGCCAAGAAGGTGTCGCCCACCGTCACCTCGACCCTGAACGCGCTCTCGGCCAAGCTGACGACCGAGGTGCTCACCGCCGAGCTGAAGAAGGTCCAGGTCGACAAGCAGGACCCCGCCACCGTCGCCGACGCCTGGGTGAAGGCCAACCTCGGCTGACCGACCGCGCCCGACGCGGGCGTCGTCCGGCGGCCGAGCCCTATGCTCGCGCCCATGGATGACGCCCACGTCGTCGTGCTCTTCGGGGCCATGGGTGACCTCGCCCGCCGCAAGCTGCTGCCGGGCCTGCTGCACCTGTTCCTCGCCGGCATGATCACCGACGTGCGCGTCGTCGGCACCTCGCTCGAGGACGTCGACGACGCGGCCTTCGTCGAGCACACCCGCCAGGCCGTGGCCGAGTTCAGCACCAGGCCGATGACCGACGAGCAGTGGAGGACGTTCGCCGGGTTCCTGCGGTACGTCCCCGGCAGCGGTGGTGCGGCGGCGCTGCGGGCGGCCGTCACCGCGGCCGAGGCCGAGCTCGGTGGCACGCCCCGCCGGCTGCACTACCTCAGCGTCCCCCCGAAGGCCGCCCTGGCCGTCGTCGCGCTGCTCGACGAGGCGGGGCTGGTCGAGCGCAGCCGGATCATCATGGAGAAGCCCTTCGGCACCGACCTCGCGTCGGCCAAGGCGTTGAACCACGCGCTGCACCAGGTGTTCACCGAGGAGCAGATCTTCCGGATCGACCACTTCCTGGGCAAGGAGGCCGCGCAGAACATCCTCGCCTTCCGGTTCGGCAACGGCCTGTTCGAGCCGATCTGGC
>JBKJTJ010000136.1:0-8830 GCA_046590855.1 Actinomycetota bacterium | reverse complement strand
CGTGGCGGGCCCGGGCGGAGTGCGCCGGGAAGGTGCCCTCGACCAGCCCCGGGACGGCCACGACGTCCCACTCCAGACCCTTGGCGGCGTGCACGGTCATCAGCTGGACGGCGTCGGTGTCGACCTCGGCCCGGCCCTGCTCGAGACCGCGCTCGCGCGCCTGGGCCGCGTCGAGCCAGGCCAGGAAGGCACCGAGGGTGGGGCGGTCCGCGCTGGCGGCGAAGTCGCCGGCGACCTGGGCGAGGGCGTCGAGGTGGGCGCGTGCCGCGGCCGGGCGCACCCCCGGCCGGCTGGCGACCTCGACGTCGAGCAGCAGCGCCCGCTCGGTCTCGACCACCAGGCCGGGCAGCGCCAGCCCGGTGCGGCCGCGCAGGGCAAGCAACGTCCCGGCGAGCCGGGCCAGCCGGTGGCGGGCGGGCGCCGAGAGCCCGCGGCCGTCGCGGTCGACCCAGGCGGACGGCGGCAGCTCGTCCAGGGCCTCGACCAGGCTGCTCTGGTCGACCACGTCGGCCAGGACGACGACGTCCGGGTGGCTCCCGGTGCCGCGACGCTCGGCCCGCTGGGTGCGGCGGCGGTGCAGCTCGCGCGACCAGGACCCCAGCGCCACCAGGTCGCGCGGGCCCAGCCGCACCCCGGCGCCGGTCAGCAACCGCATCAGTCGGTCACCGCGGCTGGGGTCGTGCACGACGTGCAGGGCGGCCAGCACGTCGGTGACCTCGGGGGTGGTGAGCAGACCGCCCAGCCCCACGACCTCGACCGGCAGGCCCCGCTCGTGCAAAGCCGCCTCGACCGCCTCGAACTGCGAGCGCTTGCGGCACAGCACTGCCGCGGTCGCGGCAGTACGCCGGCCGCCCTGCCACCAGACCCCCGCGAGGTGATCTGCGATCGCCCGCGCCTCGTCCTCGACGGTCTCGAACGATCGCAACGCCACAGCGCCGGGGCCGGCGCCTGGGCGGGCGGCAAGCTCGAGCACCGGGACGCTGGACTCCTTGACCAGCGGCATCGCCACCGCGTTGGCCGCGGACAGGATCGCGTGGTCGTTGCGCCAGCTGGTCGAGAGCGCGAGCACCGGCGCGGGCTGGCCGTCGGCGGTGCGGAACCGGTCGGCGAACCGGACGAGGGTGCCGGCGCTGGCCCCCCGCCAGCCGTAGATGGACTGGTGCGGGTCGCCGACGGCGGTGACGGCGTGAGCCGCGCCGAACAGGGCGTGCAGCATCTGCAGCTGCGCGTGGCTGGTGTCCTGGTACTCGTCCAGCAGGACGGCGCGCGCCCGGGCGCGCTCGGCCCGCACCAGCTCCGGCACCGCCATCGCGAGCTGGGCGGCCAGCGCGACCTGGTCACCGAAGTCCAGGCTGTCCCGCTCGCGCTTGGCCCGCTGGTAGGCGTCGACGACGGGCAGGATCTGGCGCCGGGCCCGCAGCCCCCGCACCAGCCGCTCGACCGGCGCGCGCAGCGCCCCACCGGACGAGCGGCGGGTCGGGGCACCGCCGTACGGCAGCGTGACCAGCGCCTCGATCCGGTGCTCGAGCCAGGCGTCGACGTCGTCGACCCCCACCAGGTGCTCGGCGCACTCCCCCGCCAGGTCGAGCACCGCCGCCGTCACGGTCGAGACCGCGGCCTCGACGGCGTCCATCGGGCCGGTCCAGCGCTCGACCACCTCGCTGGCGAGCTGCCAGGAGGCGGCCTCGGACAGCAGCCGGGCCTCGGGCTCGACCCCGAGGCGCAACCCGTGCTCGCGCACGATCCGGCCAGCGAAGGCGTGGTAGGTGGACACCGTGACCTCACCACCGGCGTCACCACCGACGTCACCACCGGCGTCACCACCGGCGTCACCACCGACGTCGCTGCCGCCGTCGCGGACGGTGTGCGGCAACCACAGTCCCGTCGTCCGCAGCCGCCGCAGGCGCCGGCGGACGCGGTCGGACAGCTCACCGGCGGCCTTGCGGGTGAAGGTCAGGCCCAGCACCTCGTCGGGCTGCACGTCGCCCCCGGCGACCAGCCACACGACCCGCGCCGCCATCGTCTCGGTCTTGCCCGACCCCGCCCCCGCCACCACCAGCAGGGGCTGCAGGGGCGCCTCGATCACCTCGCGCTGCTCGTCGGTCGGGGCGGGCTGGCCCAGCGCCGCCGCGATGTCGACGGCACCGGGCCGGGCGCCGGGGTGAGCGCCGGGGTGAGCGCCGGGGTGAGCGCTCACTGGGTCACCGGCCGGCCGTCGCCGGTGGCCGGGCAGCAGCCGCGCAGCGAGCAGCGACCGCACAGGTCGTTCACCACGGCCGGGAACTCGCGACCCGCCATGCCGGTGCTGACCCTGGCTAGCAGCCGCATCGCCCAGTCGGGGTCGTCGGCCTCGGCCAGCGCGCTCTGGTGCTGCTGCTTGGGCCGTACCGTCGGCACGCCCAGGTGCACCAGCGCCGCTCCCGCGCTGCGGGCCGGGACGCCGTCAGTGAAGCCACCGCGCTCGACGGCGACCTGGTAGACGCCCAGCTGCGCGTGCTCGCGCACCTGCTCGCCGGTGGGGGCGTTCTTGCCGGTCTTGAGGTCGACGACGCGCAGCCCGCCCTCGGCGTCGCGCTCGAGCCGGTCGACCCGTCCGGCGAGCAGCGCCGGCCCCTGCGGCAGGTCGACCTCGACGGCGAAGTCGCACTCGACGTCGACCAGCGACCAGGTGCGGCGTTCGGTCTCGAGGTAGGTGCCGAGCTTGGCGATCATCCGCTCGAGCCGGGCGCGCTCGGTGTCGGCGGCCCAGCCGGTGCCGAGCCCGAGGCGCGCCCAGCGCCGGTGCAGCTCGCCGGTCAGGGTGGCCGTGTCGGCAACGGGCAGGTCGGCGGCGATCTCGTGCACCAGGTTGCCCAGCCCCTGGGCCAGCGAGCTGGCCGACCGCCCGCCGGCGCTGGCCAGCAGCCAGCGCAGCGAGCAGCGCTCGAACTCCTCGACCCGCGACGGCGAGACCCGCACCGGGCCAGGCACGCGCAGCGCGCCGTCGTCGGTGGTGGGCTCGAGGCCGTACCAGTCCAGGGGGTCGGCGCCCGGCACACCCGCCTCGGCCAGGCGGGCGAGATGCTGCGCTGCGGCGGCGGCCTCGGCCGCCCGCGCCGGATCGGTGCCCGCCAGCGGGTCGCTCACCGCCTGGCGCAGCCGCGCGACCAGCCCCGGCAGCGACAGCGGTCGGGGCGCGGCCGTGATGACGCGCTGGCCCTGCTCGTCGAACCGCTCGTCCAGCCGCTCGCTGGAAACGTCGCTCGGCCCGGCACCCCGCTGGTCCGGCGGCGGGTCGACCAGGTCGACCAGGTCGGACGGCTGATCGTCCTCGTCGCGCACCGCGGTGACGACCAACCGCTCGCTGGCCCGGCTGACGGCGACGTGGAACAGCCGGGTCTCGTCCTCGCGCACGGCGCGCCGGGCCGCCTGGGCCGAGCGAAAGCGTCCGGTGAGCACGTCGACGAGGTCCTGCGAGCCGAGCAGCGACCCGCGGGCCCGCAGGTCCGGCCAGACCCCCTCCTGCACCCCCACCACCACCACCACGCGCCACTGCAGGCCCGCCGCACCGGCCGGGGTCACCAGGGCGACGGCGTCCTGCCCCTCACCGCGCTCGGTCAGGGTGTCGCCGGGCACCTCCTGGCCGCGCAGGTGCTGGACGAACGCAGCCGGCGGGGCGAGCGGCAGCCGGTCGGTGAATCGGGCGGCGGCGTCGAACAGGGCGACCACGGCGTCCAGGTCGCGGTCGGCGCGGGCACCGGAGGGTCCACCGGACAGGGCAGCGCGCTGCCACACCCCGGCCAGGCCGGTGGCCGCCCACACGGCCCACAGGACGGTCTCGGCGCTGGCCCCGGGGGCGCTGGCCGCGACGCGACCGGCGTCCAGCGCCCGGGTCACCCGGCGCGGCGGTGCGGACGTCGAGGCGTCGACCGACGCGAGCAGCGCCGGGTCGAGCAGCGCGGCAACCAGCAGCTCGTCGCTGGGGCGCCCGCCACCACCGCCGATCTCGTCGGCACGCAGCGCCCGCCGCAGCCGGCGCAGGGCGACGGCGTCGGCGCCGCCCAGGGGCGAGGTGAGCAGGTCGACGGACCGCTCGGCGCTCAGCGGCCCCGGGTCGCCGGCGGCCAGCGCCAGCGCCACCTCGAACGCGTCGAGCAGCGGCACGACCGCGGGTTGGTCGCGCACCGGCAGGTCGGTGAGGGGCACGGCCACCGGGACTCCGGCCGCGGCCAGCACCCGCCGCAGGGTCGCGGAGCGCCCCCCGCTGCGGACGATCACCGCCATGTCCGACCACGCGACGTCGCGATCGAGGTGCTCGCGGCGCAGCAGCTCGCCGACGAACGAGGCCTCGTGCACGCCCGAGCGCAGCACGTGGACCGACGCCTGACCCGCCGGTGCCCCGACCAGCGGCACGACCTCACGGTGCGCCGCCGTGCCCACCACCCCGATCCGGTCGGCGACCCGGCGGGTGACCGTCCGCAGCTGCGCACCCTGGCGCCACTGGTGGGTCAGGTGGACGACCGGCACCGCACCGGACGACGTGAGCGGCGGGCCGCCACCGACCAGCAGCGCGGGGTCGGCGCCGCGAAAACCCTGGGTCGAGGCGTCGGGGTCACCGACGAGCAGCAGCGGGCCGCCGGGCCCGGCGACCAGCCGCAGCAGGTCGGCGGCCGCGGGCGTGAGCTCGTGGGCGTCGTCGACGGCGATGAACCGGGCCTGGGCGCGCACCCGCCGCAGCAGGTCGTCGTCGGCCGCCAGCTCACCCGCCGCCGTGCCGGCGATCGAGGCCGTGTCGTAGGCGCCGGGCGTCGCCAGCCCGGTGACGCCGAGGTACTCGCCGAGCACCGTCGCCGCGGCGACCCAGTCGGGGCGACCGTGCTCGTGGCCCAGCCGGGCCAGCTCGTCGTCGTCCAGGCCGCGCTCGACGGCGCGCATCAGCAGGTCGCGCAGCTCGGTGCGGAACCCGCGGGCACCCAGCGCCGCGCGGACGCCGGGGGGCCAGTCGGGCGCGGCGCCCTCACCCGCCGCGTGCCCGGCGAGCAGCTCGCGCAGCACGAGGTCCTGCTCGGGGCCGGCGATCAGCCGCGGCGGCGGCTCGCCGGCCAGGACGGCGACCTGGCGCAGCACGCCGAACGCGAACGACGCGGGGGTGCGGGCCAGCGGCTCGGTGACGGTGCGACCCAGGCGCGAGGTGACCAGCTCGCGCAGCCGGGCGGCCGCCACCCGCGTCGGCGCCAGCACCAGCACCTCACCGGCCGCCAGCCCGTCGCGGTCGACCCGGGCCACGACGGCCTCGACCAGCGCCGTCGTCTTGCCCGTGCCGGGCGCGCCGATCACCCGCAGCGGGCCGTCGCGGTGCTCGACGACCGCCCGCTGGCTGGGGTCGAGCGCAGGCACCGGCTGCTGGCCCAGGACGCGCCGGCGCAGCGACAGGCGCACGCCGGGTGGCAGCGCTCGGGTGGCGGTCGACGACATGCAGCGATCCCACCACAGGGCACCGACAGCCCCTGCGACGACGAAGCGTCAGGTGCCGTCCCAGCGGGCACGGCTCAGGTCGACACGCTCGCCGTCCGGCCGCAGCGCGGTGCCCTCGCGCCGCCACGCGGCGACCGCCCGCTCGCGCACCTGGGGGGCGGCGGTGCCGTCCGCGCGCAGCACGCGCCACCACGGCACCTGCGAGCCGTACCGCGAGAGCACGGCGCCGACCTGGCGCGGGCCGCCCTCGCCGAGGAGCTCAGCGACGTCGCCGTAGGTCAGGACACTGCCCGCCGGCACCTGGGCGACGGCGGCGAGCACCAGCTCGGCGAACCTCGGCAGGGTGCCGAGGTCGACGTCCGGCCCGAGGTCGGCGCCCCGCTCGAGGTCGGTCAACGTCTCAGTACGTCGGCTGGCTCGGGTCGACCGCCTCGACCCAGGCCAGCACCCCGCCCTCGAGGTGGCGGGCGTCCGGGTGGCCGGCGTCCAGGAGCAGCCGCAGCGCCGTCGCCGAACGGCCGCCGGACTTGCAGTGCAGCACGACCGGTCGGTCGAACGGGATCCGCGCGAACGCCTGCCCCGAGTCGAACTCGGCCCGCGGCACCGCGACCGCGCCCGGTATCGAGACGATCGCCCGCTCGCCGGGCTCGCGCACGTCGACCAGCACCACGTCGCGGTCGGGGTCGGCCAGCCACGCAGCGAGGTCGCCCGCCCGGACGACGGGCATCCCGTCGTCCGCGGACGCGGCCGAGCCCGCGGCGGGCAGCCCGCAGAACACCTCGTAGTCCGGCAGCCCGGTCTGCAGGGTGATCGTCGGAGCGTCGCCGCAGACCGCGCACCCCGGGTCGGCGCGCACGCTCAGGTCGCGCCAGGTCGCGCGCAGCGCGTCGTGCACCAGCAGCCGGCCCATCAGCGCGTCCCCGATGCCGGTGACGAGCTTGACCACCTCGGTGGCCTGGGCCGCGCCGACGGCCGCGCATAGCAGCCCCAGGACGCCGCCCTCGGCGCAGGACGGGACGCTGCCTGCCGGGGGCGGGTCGGGGAACAGGCAGCGGTAGCAGGGACCGTGCCCGGCCCAGAACACGCTGACCTGACCGTCGAAGCGGAACACCGACCCCCACACGTTCGGGATGCCGAGCAGTGCGCACGCGTCGTTGACGAGGTAGCGGGTGGCGAAGTTGTCGGTGCCGTCGACCACGAGGTCGTAGTCGGCGAGCAGGTCGAGGGCGTTGGCCGAGTCCAGCCGCACCGGGTGCTGGACCACCCGGACGAGCGGGTTGACCTCACGCAGGGCGTCGGCAGCCGACTCGACCTTGGGCCGCCCGACGTCGCTGACCCCGTGCACCACCTGGCGCTGCAGGTTGGAGGTCTCGACGACGTCGGGGTCGCAGACGCCGATGGTGCCCACCCCGGCCGCGGCAAGGTAGAGCAGCGCCGGTGACCCCAGCCCGCCGGCGCCCAGCACCAGCACGCGGGCGGCCGACAGCCGACGCTGCCCGACCTCGCCGACGTCGGGGATCAGCAGGTGCCGCGCGTACCGCGCGATCTGCTCGCGGCTCAGCGGAGGGCCGGGGTCGACCAGCGGCGGGCGGCTCGTGCGCTGCTGCTGACCCCCCTCTGGTGCGACCATCCCTCGACGGTAGACGCTCGCACCGCCCGACCGTCAGGGCTGGGGAGCCTGCCGCTGCAGCCCGAGGCTCTCGGCCCGCCGGTTGAGCGCGTCCAGCGTCGCGCGCACGATCGTCTCGCGTCCGTCGCCGCGCACCAGCGCTGCTCCGGTGAGCCGGTCCAGGCCCCGCTCGGTGAGCAGCGTGACGATGACGACGCCGATCTGGTCCTGCCCGACCGCCAGGACGTCGACGGCCTCGACGTCCAGCCGCACGCCGGCCCCCAGGGCCGACTCCGCCGCCCGGGCCGTGGCGGCCGCCACCGCGCGGTACGCACCGGTCAGGCTCGCCGACGCACCGGCGGTGCCGGTGTACCGGAGGTCGCCGCGGGCCAGGTGCACCGTGGCCCACAGCTGCAGCCGCTCGGAGGCCACCTCGACCCGCTCGAGCACCAGCCGGGCCGACTCGTCCGGCACGGCCGCGAGCGCGGGCTGCTGCACGACCGGCGCCAGAGGGCCGGGCGGGCCGTGGTCGCGCCGGTGCCCGGCTCGGCGCGCCGCCTCGACGACCAGCTCGGGCAGGTCGATCGACGAGGCCTCGACGAAGGCGACGACGGCCTGACCCTCCGGCCCGACCAACCGCAGCCGGCCGCCGCCCGGCCCCAGGTCCAGACCCGGGTCGGCGGTCCGCAGGCCCTGCAGCGCCGCGCAGACCACCTCGTTCTGGTCGGCGCCGGGCGTCAGCCGGATGCGCAGCACCGCCGGCCCGTCGGCGTCCAGCTCCAGCGTCGCGCGCCGGACGCCGGGGACGCCGCTGAGCGCGTCGCGCATCACGGTCGCCGCCACCACGATCTCCTTGGACACGGCCCGAGTCTGGCAGCGACGCACCGGCCGCGGACCGACGACGGGCACCGAGTGAGCCGGACGGGTGAGGGCCACGAGGCGCGTGTTCGCCGTAGGCTCTGGGCCGTGGACGCACCGGGCGAGGCAGGCGGGGCGACGACGGTCACCGCCGTTCGCGAGCGCAGCCCCCGGCTGCCGCGCAGCGCGCGTCGCACCCAGCTGCTGGCCGCGGCGCAGCAGGTCTTCGTCCGCTCGGGCTACCACGCGGCCGCCATGGACGAGATCGCCGACCAGGCGGGCGTGTCCAAACCCGTGCTCTACCAGCACTTCCCGAGCAAGCTCGAGCTCTACCTCGCGCTGCTCGACCAGCACACCGGCGAGCTGGTCGACGCCGTGCGGCGCGCCCTCGCGTCCACGCAGGACAACAAGCAGCGGGTGGCCGCGACGATCGCGGCGTACTTCGAGTTCGTCGACCGCGACGGCGAGCCGTTCCGGCTGGTGTTCGAGTCCGACCTGACCAACGAGGCCGCTGTCCGCGAGCGGGTCGACGAGGTCACCGAGCGGTGCGCCGAGGCCATCGCCGAGGTCATCAGCGAGGACACCGACCTCCCGACCGAGCAGGCCATGCTGCTCGGTGTCGCGCTCACGGGGATGGCCCAGGTCACTGCCCGGTACTGGCTGTCGACGACCGGGTCGATCCCCCGCGACGCCGCCAGCGTGCTCATCGGGCAGCTGTCCTGGCGGGGGCTGGCCGGATTCCCCAAGATCGCGCGCCCCGCGACCCCGGAACAGCCTGGCCCCGGAACAGGGCGGCCCGAGCGGCCGTTAGCCTGAGCGCACCGGGGACGATCGTCGCCTGGTGAGGACGTCACCGCCAGGAGGCTGCAGTGGAGGTCAAGATCGGCGTGCAGAACGTCGCCCGCGAGA
>JBKJTJ010000032.1:0-13259 GCA_046590855.1 Actinomycetota bacterium | reverse complement strand
GTACCACCCCACCGAGGAGCCCTCGCTCATCGAGATCAACCGCGAGCGCGCCCAGTACTGGCTCGGCGTGGGCGCCCAGCCCACCGAGCAGGTCACCGCGCTGCTGAAGATCACCGGTGACTGGCAGACCTTCAAGGGCCTGCCCGGCACCGAGGGCACCCTGCGGTTCGCGGCCCCCAAGGCCGACCGCAACGCCATCTTCGACGCGGCCAGCAAGCAGGCCGCCGGCCTCGAGGTCAAGGAGGGCGCGACCACCGCCCGGGCCAAGAAGGCGCCCAAGAAGGACGACGAGGCCGCCGCGCCCGCGTCCGACCGCGTTGCTCCCGCCGACCCGACCCCGGAGCCCACCGAGCCCGGTCCGTCGGTGGTCTCCGACGACGCCGCGGTCACCGCTCCTGCTGCCGAGGTCCCCGCGGCCGACGCGCCGTCTGCCGAGGCCCCCGCGGCCGACGCTCCCGCTGCCGACGAGGCGAAGGCCGAGGGCTGAGCGTGCTGGAGGAGGCGCTCGAGCACCTGGTGCGGGGCATCGTCGAGCACCCCGACGACGTCGTCGTGCGTCACCAGAACGGTCGCCGCGGCGAGATGCTCGAGGTGCGGGTGCACCCCGATGACCTCGGTCGCGTCATCGGCCGCTCTGGCCGCACCGCCAGCGCCCTGCGCACCGTCGTCGGTGCGCTCGCCAGCGGTGGTTCGGTGCGCGTCGACATCGTCGACACCGACAAGGTCCGCTGAGTACCACCAAGCACGAACCAGCACCACACGAACGCCCGCGCCGGGCGTCGGGCCAGCGCCCGACGTCCGGCGCCCGTGTCGTCCCGCCCATCGAGAGGCTCGTCATGGAACGCGTCGTCGCCCGCATCGGCCGGGCCCACGGTCTGCGCGGTGAGGTCAGCGCCGAGGTGCGCACCGACACCCCCGGCGAGCGGTTCGTCCCCGGCGCCGCGTTCACGACCCCGGCAGGCACGCTGACCATCGAGTCGGCGCGCGACCACAGCGGCGTGCTGCTGCTGCGGTTCGAGGGCGTGAGCACCCGCGAGGGGGCCGAGGCGCTGCGCGGCACCGAGCTCGTCGTCGACGTCACCACCTCGGACGAGCCGGACGCCTGGTACGACCACGAGCTGGTCGGTCTGCGCGCCGTCCACGTCGACGGCCGCGATCTCGGCGAGGTGGTGCGGCTGGACGCCGGCGCCGCCCAGGACCTGCTGGTGGTGCGGCCGACGGGTGGCGGCGAGCCGGTGCTCGTCCCGTTCGTCAAGGCCCTCGTGCCGGATGTCGACGTCCCGGGTGGTCGCGTCGTCCTGGACCCCCCGGGTGGGATGTTCGACGGCGACGCCGAGGTCGCCGGGCTCGACCAGGGCTGACTGGCACACCGTGCGCATCGACGTCGTCACGATCTTCCCCGAATACCTGGCCCCGCTGGGGCTCTCGCTGATCGGGCGCGCCCGCGAGCAGGGCGTGCTCGACCTGATGGTGCACGACCTTCGCGACTTCACCCACGACCGGCACCGCACCGTCGACGACACCCCCTACGGCGGTGGAGCCGGCATGGTGATGCGGCCCGAGCCGTGGGGCGAGGCGCTGGACCACGTGCGAGCGCAGGCACCTGGCGCGCCCCACCTGCTCGTGCCCAGCCCCTCCGGGGTCCCGTTCACCCAGGCGATGGCCCACGACCTCGCCGCAGAGCCGTGGCTGGCGTTCGCCTGCGGGCGCTACGAGGGCATCGACGAGCGGGTGCTGGACGAGGCGGGCGAGACGATGCAGGTCTCGCCGGTCAGCCTCGGCGACTACGTCCTGAACGGGGGAGAGGTCGCGGTGCTCGCCGTCGTCGAGGCGGTCGCCCGGCTGCTGCCCGGCGTCGTCGGCAACGCGGAGAGCCTGGTCGAGGAGAGCCACGAGGGCGGCCTGCTCGAGTACCCCGTCTACACCAAGCCCGCCGTCTGGCGCGGGCGCGAGGTGCCCGACGTGCTGCTGTCCGGTCACCACGGGCGGGTGCGCGACTGGCGGCTCGCCCAGCGCATTGCGCGCACGGCCGAGCGTCGTCCCGACCTGCTGCTCGGATTTCAGGGGGACCCCCCTGCTGTGGCAGACTGAGCGATCGCGCCACGCGCCGGTAGCGGCCCCGCCACGGGGGAGCCGCACGACCACGAGTGGCCTCCTGACCTCACCGATGTCCGTGAGTGACCTGTGGCACCCACGAGAAAGCGACACCTCATGCAGATCCTCGACTCGCTCGACTCCGCCAGCCTCCGGGACGACGTGCCCGAGTTCCGCGCCGGCGACACCCTGAAGGTGCACGTCAAGGTCGTCGAGGGCACCCGCTCGCGCGTCCAGCTGTTCCAGGGCGTCGTCATCCGCCGTCACGGCGAGGGCGTCCGCGAGACCTTCACGGTCCGCAAGGTCAGCTTCGGCGTCGGCGTCGAGCGCACCTTCCCGGTGCACTCCCCGGTCATCGACAAGATCGAGGTCGCCGTCCGCGGTGACGTGCGTCGCGCCAAGCTGTACTACCTGCGCGACCTGCGCGGCAAGGCCGCGAAGATCAAGGAGAAGCGCGACACCCCCGTCGCTCGCTGACGCGCTGCACCTTGCGACGCCCGGACCACCTCACGGTGCTCCGGGCGTCGCTGCGTGTCCACCGCGGTCCAGGTCCTGCGCAGACGTCCGGCAGGTTAGGCTCGCGGTGATGGACGTCGCCCGCAGCGACACGGCGAGCGACCTGCCCGTGTCCCCAGACCCCGCCCCCCGGCGACCGCTCGGTAGAGAGCTGGGGGTGCTCGTCGTCATCGCGCTGGCCCTGACGTTCGTCATCCGGCTGCTGGTGCTGCAGGCGTTCTACATCCCGTCGGGCTCGATGGAGCCCACGCTGCAGGTGGGTGACCGCGTGCTGGTCGACAAGCTGGCCTACCACGTCGGTGAGGTGCATCGCGGCGACGTCGTGGTCTTCGACGGGCGCGGCTCGTTCGCGCCGCTCGAGACGGTCGCCGCCGACGGGCTGCTGGCCCGCGCCGCAGGTGCCGTCGGCCGGTACGTCGGCGTCGCGCCGTCCGAGCGCGACTACGTCAAGCGCGTGGTCGGCCTGCCCGGTGACCGGGTCGTGTGCTGCGGCCCAGCCGGCCGCCTGGTCGTCAACGGCACCCCGGTGGCCGAGCCGTTCGTGCTGGCGGGCGACGCTCCCAGCGACCAGCCCTTCGACGTCACGGTCCCGGCCGGGCGGTTGTGGGTCATGGGCGACCACCGCAGCGACTCGGCCGACTCGCGCTCGCACCTCGGCGACCCCGGCGGTGGCACCGTCGCGCTCGACCGGGTCGTCGGCAGGGTGCGGGTGCGCTTCTGGCCCCTGACCGACGTCGGCACCGTGACTGGTGGCGCGTCGTGAGCACCCCGCCCGAGCACGACACCACCGACGACACGGTGGTCCCGCCGCGCCGCGACTCCGAGGGTGGTCTGCTCGCCGCCCTGCGCGAGACGGTGATCGTCGTCGTCATCGCCCTGGCCCTGTCCCTGCTCGTCAAGACCTTCCTCGTCCAGGCGTTCTACATCCCCTCCGCGTCGATGGAGAACACGCTGCAGCTCGGTGACCGGGTGGTCGTGAGCAAGCTGACGCCCGGCCCCTTCGACCTGAACCGCGGTGACGTGGTGGTCTTCACCGACCCCGGCGACTGGCTCCCCGTGACGGCCCCGCCGCAGGACGGCCCGGTCCGCGGGGCGGTGCGGTCGGCCCTGACCTTCGTCGGCCTGCTGCCCAACGACACGGGCAACCACCTGATCAAGCGGCTGATCGGGCTGCCGGGCGACCACGTCGTCTGCTGCGACGCCGACGGCAGGCTCACGGTCAACGGCGTGGCACTCACCGAGCCGTACGTCTTCGAGGGCAACGTCCCCTCCGAGCGCACCTTCGACATCACCGTCCCCGCCGGGCGGATCTGGGTCATGGGCGACCACCGTCAGGCCTCCGAGGACTCGCGCTACCACGACGACGGCAAGGGCGGCACCGGGTCGGTCCCCATCGCGGACGTGACGGGCAAGGCCTTCGTGCTCGTCTGGCCGTTCGACCGCGCCACCTGGCTCACCCGCCCGGCCACGACGTTCGCCAAGGTGCCGGCGGCCGCGTCCGCGTCGACGTCCGGGTCGACGTCCAGCCCCTCACCCTCGACGTCGCGATGAGCCGCGCGCCCAGCCTGCGGGTCGAGCGGGCGCTGCTGCGCGAGGGCCACCTGCTGATCGCCGCCGTCGACGAGGTCGGCCGCGGGGCCCTCGCCGGCCCGGCGTCGGTGGGCATCGTCCTGGTCGACGGCGGGGTGCGCACCGCGCCGGCCGGCGTCCGCGACTCCAAGCTGCTCACACCCGCCGCCCGCGAGGCGCTCGTCCCGCGGATCCGGCGCTGGGCCCTGGCGCACGCCGTCGGCCACGCCGGCCCCGACGAGGTCGACGCCGTCGGCATCCTCGGGGCGCTGCGGCTCGCGGCCACGCGCGCGCTCGCGACCCTGCCCCGCCCGGACCTGGTGCTGCTGGACGGCAACCACGACTGGCTCACCGACCCCCTTGCCGGCGGGCTGTTCGAGGCGAGCACGCCCCCCGTGCGCACCCTGATCAAGGCCGACCTGTCGTGCTCGTCGGTGGCGGCGGCGAGCGTGCTCGCCAAGGTCGAGCGCGACGCGATGATGGTCGCCCTGCACGAGCAGCACCCGCAGTACGGCTGGGCCGGCAACAAGGGCTACTCGGCGCCCGAGCACCTGGCTGCCCTCAGCGAGCACGGGCCGTGCGTCCAGCACCGCCGCAGCTGGCGGCTGCCCGCCTGCGCGCCGGGTGCCGTGCCGATGGCGAGGGTGCGCGAGGATGTCGGCGTGAACCCTCTGTCGCAGGTGGCGTGGTGAGCGCCGAGGACCTCGAGAACTACGAGACCGAGATGGAGCTCTCGCTCTACCGCGAGTACCGCGACGTCGTCGGTCTGTTCTCCCACGTCGTCGAGACCGAGCGGCGGTTCTACCTGGCCAATGCGGTCGACGTCCAGGTGCGCTCGGACGCCGGCGAGGTCTACTTCGAGGTCACCATGACCGACGCCTGGGTCTGGGACGTCTACCGACCCGCCCGCTTCGTCAAGAGCGTCAAGGTCATCACCTTCAAGGACGTCAACGTCGAGGAGCTCTCCGCCTCCGAGCTCGAGCTCCCCAAGGACACCACCTTCCCCCGCTGACCCGCCCCGCGCGCACCCCCGCCCTCGGCCTCCGCCCCTCGTCCCTCGTCATGTCGCGGGGGCACCCCACTGCGTGCCTAGTGGAGTGGGGTGCCCCCGCGACAACCGGGGGTCGTGGTGATCGCACCCAGGGTGGGGCGAGTTGCTCAGGCCGGACGCCGCTCGGCTCGGTGCGCCGGCGGGCGCAGCACGAGGTCCGGCGGGTGCTGGTGATGGGCGTTGCTGGTCAGGAACGCGCGGACCTCGCGGACGAACGCCAGCTCGTCGGCGTGCACGTCCCCGGGAGCCACCGGCAGCAGCGGGACGCCGAACGCCCCGAGGGCCCGGGCGCGCCGCTGGGTGCGCTTGTAGTCCAGCGGCGAGAGGTGGAACGCCATCGAGTCGATCTGCAGGGCGGCGCCGATCTGCTCCCAGTAGCCGTCCGGCGTGGCGACGTGCTCGCCGTCCAGGGTGTGCAGCGACCAGTTCCACCGCGGTTGTGGGATGCCGTGGCGGGTGAAGACGTCGCGTACCTGCGCCTCGGCTGCTGAGCGCACGCCCGCCGCGACCTCGGCCAGCACCTCGCGGGGCAAGGCAGTCCGCTGCCGCGCTGCCGCGGCGAGCGCTTCGACGAGCTCGTCCACGGTGCACACGCCGTTCTGGACGACCTCGGCGACCAGGGCCCTCACCCCGTCCAGCCGGCCGAGGCTGCGGCAGGTGTCGACGACGGTCCGCGCTGGCGGGGCCAGGGGGATGGCGGCGCGCACCCGCGGCTGAGGTAGCGACCTCGTGCGCTCGACGACCACGCCGGGCCGGGACTGGCGCCGCCTCGCGTGCGGCACCAGCGCGTGCACGGCCTCGCCTGCCGGCACCGAGCGCACCCCGTAGGCGCTCAGGGCGAACGATCCGGTGATCACCGCGTCCTCGCCCGCGTAGGCGAGGGCGCCGCGCAGCCGCTCGCGCCGGGTCGGGGTGCCGGTGTGCGCCAGGACGACGCCGGGGTACAGGCGCTGCCAGGGGCCGCGCCGCAGGATCCGTTGGCAGATGGTCGACAGCGGTACCCCCGCCTCGATCAGCTGCGCGTGCGTGACCACCTGTTCGTGCTCACGCAGCAGGGTCGCCAGGACGTCCAGGTCGACGGCACGCAGCTTGGGCATGACCCACTGTGGCCTGTCGCGGCCCGCCCGCGCCGGCTGCGACGTCCGGCCTGTGGACGACGCCGGCCGGGCCTCGGGAGCATCCCGCCCCACCCTGGGTGCGTTCACGACGACACCCGGCTGTCGCGGGGGCACCCCACTACGGTCAGAACGGTGCGGGGGTCCCCCGCGATCACTGGACGGGCGCAGGGCGAAGGGCGGCACCGGGCTGCCGGGATCACCGGCGCCGGCCTGAGATGATGGGCGCGTGAGCGCGACGCAGACGGTGACGGGGCTGCGCATCGGGACCCTCGACCTCGGGACCCCCGTCGTCCTCGCGCCGATGGCGGGGATCACGAACGCGGCGTTCCGCCAGCTGTGCCGCGAGCAGGCCGGGGCAGCGCTGGCCCGCGAGGGCCTGAGCCTGGCCGGGGGGCTGTACGTCAGCGAGATGGTCACCAGCCGCGCGCTGGTCGAGCGCAGCCCCGAGTCGATGCGGCTGATCCAGCACGGGCCCGGCGACGTGCCGCGCTCGGTGCAGCTGTACGGCGTCGACCCGATCACCGTGGGTGCGGCCGTGCGGATGCTCGTCGACGAGGACCGCACCGACCACGTCGACCTGAACTTCGGCTGCCCGGTGCCCAAGGTGACGCGCAAGGGCGGGGGAGCGGCCCTGCCGTGGAAGGCCGACCTGTTCCGCGACATCGTCCGGGCCGCGGTGCGGGCCGCCGGCGCCGTGCCGGTGACCGTCAAGATGCGCAAGGGCGTCGACGACGACCACCTCACCTTCGTGCAGGCCGGGCTGACCGCCGAGGCCGAGGGCGTCGCGGCGGTGTCGCTGCACGGGCGGACGGCGGCCCAGCACTACTCGGGACGCGCCGACTGGACGGCGATCGGCGAGCTCAAGGCGGCCGTGACCAGCATCCCCGTGCTCGGCAACGGCGACGTGTGGGGCGCCGACGACGCGCTCGCCATGGTCGCGCAGACCGGCTGCGACGGGGTCGTCGTCGGACGCGGGTGCCTCGGCCGGCCGTGGCTGTTCGCCGACCTCGCGGCGGCCTTCGCCGGGCGCCAGGTGCGGGTGCAGCCCACCCTGGCCGAGGTCGCGTCGGCCCTGCGCCGCCACGTCGAGCTGCTCGCCGAGCACTACGTCACCGCCGGCGAGACCGAGCAGGTCGGCGAGCTGAAGGCCTGCCGCGACATCCGCAAGCACGTCGCCTGGTACCTCAAGGGCTTCTCCGTCGGTCAGCCGCTGCGCGCAGCCCTCGCCCTGGTCGACGGCCTCGGCCGGCTCGACGACCTGCTCACCCAGCTCGACCTCGCCCAACCCTGGCCGGGCGAGCCCGCCGAAGGCCAGCGCGGCCGGGCCGGGTCACCCCAGCGGGTGGCGCTGCCGGACGGCTGGCTCGACAGCCGGGTGCTCGAGGGCGCGTCGGCGCGGATGATCCGCGAGGCCGAGCTGTCCGTCTCCGGCGGCTGACCCCGGCCGCCACACGCTGGAAACCGGGACGAAACACCGCTCGCGTACTCCTGGTCGCTGACCGGACGCGCCCGACGTCCGGACGAGGGACGGAGCAGGCATGAGCGAGTGGTCGACGGTCGAGCGCGCCCGCGAGGCGCTGGTGCAGGGCCTGGGTCGGCGGGGGTTCCTGCGGGCGGCCGCCGGCGTCGGCGTCCTGAGCGCGGCGGGTGCGACCACCGCCGTCCCGGCTGCCGCCCGTGACCGCTCGGACCGGTCCGCCGGAACCCTGCAGCCGCACCGCGGGCGGATCGACGGCGACCACTACCTGCCGTCGACGCCGGACGACGTGCGCTGGGGCTACCTGCCGGGCCGCACGAGCACGCCGGTGCTGCGGATGCGGTCCGGGCGAACCGTCACCATCGACACCGTCTCGCACGAGGGCATCCTGGAGGACCAGGGGCGCGACCCGGTGGCGTACTTCGCCGCGCACGGCGTGGGGCGCGCCGACGTCCTCGACGACGCGGTGGCCATCGCCCGCGACTACGACCGCACCACCCGCAGCTTCGACGTGGACGGCCCGCACGTGGTCACCGGCCCGATCCACGTCGAGGGCGCCGAGCCCGGCGACGTCCTCAAGATCGAGCCGCTGTCGCTGCTGCCGCGCGTGCCGTACGGCGTGGTGTCCAGCCGGCACGGCAAGGGCGCGCTGCCACGGGTGGCCGGCGGCGGCCCCGCGGCCGGGATCACGCTGGCAGAGGTGATGCCGCCGGTCGCCACCGACGGGCGCCCCACCGGGGACCCCACGCGGTACGGCAACGTCTCGGTCTTCACCCCGGTGCGCCGACGCAGGGGCGTCAGCAGCGGCGTGCTGCCGGTGGCCGCCGGCGGCACGGTGGCGTTCCCGCTCAACCCGTTCATGGGCCTGATGGGCGTCGCCTTCGCGGACGGCGGGCTGACCGCTCCCGAGCTCAACTCGATCCCGCCGACCCTCGGTGGCGGCAACATCGACATCAGCCTGCTCGGCACCGGCTCGGCGTTCTACCTGCCCGTGTTCGCCGAGGGAGCCCTGTTCCACGTCGGCGACCCGCACCTGGCGATGGGCGACGGCGAGGTCGCGCTGACCGCGATGGAGGGCTCCCTGCGCGCGACCTTCCGGCTGACGGTGTGCAAGCCGGGCGCGGGCGACGCGCCGTCCGTCGCATTCGGCTACCCCTTCGCCGAGACGCGGGACGCCTGGGTGCCGATCGGGCTCAGCGACCCCGACGGCATCACGAACACGCAGGTGAACGACCTGAACATCGCCATGCGTCGGGCGGTCGTCAACGCGCTGGACTTCCTGTGCCACGACCTGGGCATGGACCGCGCGGTCGCCTACGCCTACCTCTCGGCGGCGGCGAACTTCCGGGTCTCGCAGGTGGTCGACCGCACCGTCGGCGTCCACGGGGTGATCGCCAAGGCGCACTTCGACGACTGAGTCCATCGGCCGGCACCTGGACGCCGGCGCCGCCGTCCGCGGCTAGGGTTTGCGGTGGCGGTGTCGTCCGGCGTCGCTCCCGTCGGTGCCGAAGGAGCGTCGTGCGTCTGGTCCGCCGGCTCGTGCTCGTGCTCGTCCTGGTGGTGCTGGTCGTGCTCGGAGTCACGGCGGCGCGCGTCTGGCGGGCGGGGCACACCGACGCCGCGCGCGGCAAGGGGTCGGCCGACGCGATCCTCGTGCTCGGCGCCGCGCAGTACGACGGGCGCCCGCAGGACTACCTGGCGGCGCGGCTCGCCCACGCGAACGACCTGTACGACGGGGGGGTCGCCCCGCGGGTGCTGACCCTGGGCGGCAAGCGTCCTGGTGACCGGTTCACCGAGGCCGACGCCGGCCAGACCTACCTGGTGCAGCAGGGGGTGCCCGCCGACGCCGTCCTGCGGGTCGGCGAGGGCAACGACACGCTGCAGAGCGTCCGGGCAGCCGCGGCGGTGATGAAGCAGCGCGGATGGTCGTCGGCCGTCGTGGTCACCGACCCCTGGCACGAGCTGCGCAGCACCAGCATGCTGGCCGACACCGGCATCACCGCGCTGGGCTCCCCGACCACCACCGGCCCCTCGGTCGGCGGCGGCGTCGCCGAGGCCAAGTACGTCGCGCGCGAGACCGTCGCCTACCTGGTCTACGAGCTCGGCCGGCTGCGCCCGTGAGCGGTCCCTCACCCCGGTCGCGGGCCTGGGCCGCGACCGGCCCCGGGCACCCTGGTCGTGACGGGGTGGTCACCGCGCACGCCGGCCCCGAGCCGGGCGTCAGCCCCCAGCCGCCCCGCGGACGGGTCGAGCGCGAGGCCCTGGACGAGATGCTGCTGCAGCCCGCGGCCACCCGGGCCCGCGGCGCCGGCGAGCGCGCGCGCCCCGAGACGCCCGACCCCGAGCGCACCTGCTTCGAGCGCGACCGCGACCGGGTGCTGCACTCGGCCGCCTTCCGGCGCCTGGCGGGCAAGACCCAGGTGTTCGTCCACCCCGCCGACCACCAGCGCACCCGTCTCACCCACGCCCTCGAGGTCACCCAGGTCGCGACGTCCGTGGCCCGGGCGATCGGGCTGAACGTCGCGCTGACCGAGGCCATCGCCATCGGCCACGACTGCGGCCACGGCCCGGGCGGGCACGCCAGCGAGGAGGCGTTCGACGCCTTCCTGCCCGGCGGCTACGACCACGCCGTCTGGGGCGCCGACGTCGTCCTCGCGCCGCTGAACCTGTGCACCCAGACCCTGGACGGCATCCGAAACCACAGCTGGTCGCGGCCCGCGCCGGCCACCCCCGAGGGGGTCGTGGTCAGCTGGGCCGACCGCGTCGCCTACACCGCGCACGACCTCGAGGACGCCGTCCACACGGGCATCGTCTCGCCGTCCGACCTGCCGGACGACGTCGCCGCGGTCTGCGGGCGCACCCGCGGCGACCAGCTCGGCACGTTCGTCGGCGCCCTGGTCGAGTGCGCGTCCACGACCGGGGTGATCGGGATGCGCCCCGAGGTCGCCGAGGCGCTGTCCGGGCTGCGCGCGTTCAACTACGAGCGGATCTACACCCGCCCCGAGGCGCTGGCGCAGACCACCGCGGTCGTCGCGGTGCTGCGCGCGCTGGTCGAGCACTACGTCGAGCGTCCGTCGGCGATGCCCAGCGACGTCAACGACCCGGACGACCCGGTGCGCGCCGCCGTGACGTACGTCGGGGGCATGACCGACCGTTTTGCCTTCCGGACGGCGCTCGCCGAGCTGGGCTGGGACCCCGCCCGCCTGCCCCGCGGCATCGACGTCCCGCGCAGAGCCTGACCGAGCCCCCGCCGGGCGGCCACCCCACGCCGGTGCCAGGGTGGGGGCATGACCAACTACGTGATCGTCGGGGCCGGACTGGCCGGAGCCAAGGCCGCTGAGGCGGTGCGCGAGGCGGACGCCGAGGGCAGCATCGTGCTGGTCGGTGACGAGCCGCGGGCGCCGTACGAGCGGCCCGACCTGAGCAAGGGCGTGCTGCTCGGCGACAAGACCCTGGACGAGCTGAAGGTCGTCGACGACACCTGGTGGGACGAGCACCGCGTCGAGCTGGTGACCGGTGACGCGGCGGTCCGCATCGACCGCGAGGCCCGCACCGTCACCCTGGCCGGCGGCCGCGAGCTGCCGTACGACCGGCTGCTGCTGGCGACCGGTTCGGCCGCGCGCAGGCTGGACGTGCCCGGTGCCGACCTCGCCGGGGTGCTGCACCTGCGCCATGCGCAGGACTGCGAGCAGGTGCTCGAGGCGATCACCGCCGGCGGCTCGCTGGTCGTCGTCGGTGGCGGCTGGATCGGGCTCGAGGTGGCCGCCGTCGCGCGCAGCAAGGGCCTGCAGGTCACGATCGTCGAGCCGCGTGAGCAGCCGCTGCTGGCCGCGATGGGTGCCGAGGTCGGTGCCGTGTGGGCCGGGCTGCACCGCGACCACGGGGTCGACGTCCGCCTCGGGGTGGGCGTGCAGGCGCTGACCGGCGAGGGTCGCGTTCAGGGCGTGCGCCTCGAGGACGGCACCGAGCTCACCGCGGACGCCGTGCTGGTGGGCGTGGGCGCCGCCCCGAACCTCGACCTGGCCGAGCAGGCCGGGCTCGCCGCCGACGGCGCGGTGCCGGTCGACGCCCACCTGCGCACCACCGACGAGCACGTGTGGGCCGCGGGCGACATCGCCCTGGCGCAGAACTCGTGGTGGGGCGGCCCGCTGCGGGTCGAGCACTGGGCCAACGCGCAGGACCAGGGCGCGTTCGCCGGCCGCGCCATGACCGGCGACACCACCACCTGGGGCCAGCCGCCGTACTTCTTCACCGACCAGTACGACGCGGGCATGGAGTACCACGGCTACGCCGACCCGAGCGAGAGCGCGGTCGTGCTGCGCGGCGACCCGGCGTCGGGGGAGTACGTCGCGTTCTGGCGCGATGCGCAGGGCCGGGTCAGCGCGGCGATGCACGTCAACCGGTGGGACGACTCCGACGCCCTCAAGGCGCTGGTGACCGCCCGTCCCGTGGTCGAGCCCGCGCGCCTCGCCGACGCCGACGTCCCGCTGGCCGACCTGGCCGGTTGACCCCGGGATCCGGCTCGCCCCGGCCCACCTAGGATCGACCGGTCGAGGAGGTCGGGTGCCGGGTCGGATCAAGGCGGAGGTCGTTGCCGCCGTCAAGGAGCGGACGACGATCGAGGACGTCGTCCGCGAGCACGTCACGCTGCGCTCGGGCGGGGCCGGTTCGCTCAAGGGGCTCTGCCCGTTCCACGACGAGAAGTCGCCGTCGTTCAACGTGCGCCCCACCTTGGGCGTGTGGCACTGCTTCGGCTGCGGCGAGGGCGGCGACGTCATCTCCTTCATCCAGAAGGTCGACCACCTCACCTTCGGCGACGCCGTCGAGCGGCTGGCCGACCGGGCCGGCATCGCGGTCGAGTACGACGAGGGCGGCTCGCGCCCGCGCGAGGAGGTCGGCCGGCGCTCGCGGTTGCTCGAGGCCAACCGGGTGGCCGAGCAGTTCTACGCCGAGCAGCTCACCGGCAACCCCGAGTCCGTGCCCGGACGCCGGTTCCTGGCCGAGCGCGGGTTCGACCGGGCCGCGGCCGAGCGTTTCGGGGTCGGGTTCGCGCCGCGTTCGGGCGAGGCGCTGACGAGCCACTTGCGCGGCAAGGGTTTCAGCGATGACGATCTGGTTCTGGTCGGCCTGTCGGGGCGCGGGAACCGGGGGCTGTACGACCGTTTCCGCGGGCGCCTGCTGTGGCCGATCCGCGACATCACCGGCGACTGCGTCGGGTTCGGCGCCCGCCGGCTGTTCGATGACGACCGGATCGAGGCCAAGTACCTCAACACCTCCGACACGCCGCTGTTCAAGAAGTCGCAGGTGCTCTACGGCCTCGACCTGGCGAAGAAGGCGGTGTCGACGAAGCGGCAGGCGGTGGTCGTCGAGGGCTACACCGACGTGATGGCCTGCCACCTGGCGGGCGTCGGCACCGCCGTCGCCACCTGCGGCA
>JBKJTJ010000384.1:0-13309 GCA_046590855.1 Actinomycetota bacterium | reverse complement strand
CCGTGGCACAGTGACACCGTGAGCGAACGCACCCCCACCGTGACCCTGCTCGGCACCGGCACCATGGGCGCGGGCATGGCCCGCAACCTGGCCGCTGCCGGGCTCAGCACCCGCGTCTGGAACCGCAGCCCTGAGCGCGCCGCTCCCCTGGCGCAGGCGGGGTGCACCGTGGTCACCGACCTCGCCGAGGCCGTGCGCGGGGCCGACGTGCTGGTCACGATGCTCTTCGACGCCAAGGCCACCGAGCAGTGCCTGGCCGACGCCGGCGACGCCCTGGCGCCGGGGACGCTGTGGATCCAGACGGCCACGGTCGGCGTCGAGGCCACCGAGCGGTTCGTCGAGCTGGCCGACCGGCTCGGCCTGGTGCTCGTGGACGCACCCGTCCTGGGCACCAAGGGACCGGCCGAGGCCGGCACCCTCGTCGTGCTGGCCGGCGGCCCGGACGACGCGCGCGAGGCCTGCGCGCCCGTGCTCGACGCGATCGGCGCGCGCACGCTGTGGGTGGGTCCCGCCGGGGCGGGGTCGCGGCTGAAGCTGGCGGCCAACGCCTGGGTGCTCGCCGTCGTCCAGGGGATCAGCGAGTCGCTGGCGCTGACCCGCGAGCTGGGCCTGGACCCCGCCCTGTTCCTGGAGGCCGTGAAGGGCGGCGCCCTGGACGCGCCCTACGTGGGGCTGAAGGGGACGAGCACCCTGGCCGGCGACTTCACGCCGGCCTTCACCCTGGCCGGGGCTGCCAAGGACGCCGGACTGATCCTCGCTGCGGCCGAGTCGGTGGGCCTGGACCTGGCGGGCGCGCGGGCCGTCGCGGGCGAGCTCGACCGGGGCGTGGCCGCAGGTCGCGGCGACCTTGACATGTCGGCGCTCTACCTCGGGTTGGGCGGGGACTGACCCCTCAGGCGAACGCGGACGACGGCAGGTCGGTCTCGTCGTCCGTCACCGCCCGCAGGATCCGGGCGGCGACGTCGTCCGGTGACAGGCCCGTGGGCAGGCGCGGCGCGGTGCCGGCGATCGGCCGGCCCGCCAGCCCGGTCTCGGTGTGCGGGGGCCGCGCGTCGATGACCCGCACCTTCGACCGGCGCGCCTCCATCCGCAGGACGGCGTCGAACGCGGTCAGCGCGGCCTTGCTCGCGCTGTAGGCCCCCATGTTGGGCACCGCCTGCTCGGCCACGACGGCACTGAGGTTGACGACGAACCCGCCTGCGGACAGGTGCGGCAGCGCCGCGCGGGCCAGCCGCGCGGGGGCGAGGTAGTTGACCAGCAGCAGCTCGTCGACGACGTCGTCGTCCACGTCGCCGACGCCGCCGAAGGCGACCACACCGGCCGCGTAGACGACGCCGTCCAGAGCGCCGTGGGCGCCCAGCGCCGCCTGCACCAGGGCGGATCCCGCTGCCGGGTGCTGGACGTCCGCGGTCACCAGGTGGGCTCCGGTGAGGTCGAGCGCCTGCAGCCGCGGCATGGACCGGCCGCCGAGCGTGAGGCGGGCGCCCGCGGCGGCCAGCCCCCGCGACAGCGGCGCGCCCAGCCCCCCGGTGGCGCCGACGACGAGCACGCTGAGGCCGCTGAGATCCGTCATGCCCGCAGACTGCCAGGGCCCGCCGACAGCCACCCGGCGGTGGCGCGCTCGGCACGGTGCCTAGGTGGGCGGACGGTAGCCACGGAACTCCGGCACCGCCGCGACCAGCGCCAGGGTGGCCAGCACGACGAGCACTCCCCCGCCGGTGACCGCCGCGCGCGTGCCGACCAGAGCGCCCAGCGTCCCGTGGAGCAGGTCGGCGAGGCGCGGGCCGCCGGCCACCACGACGACGAACACGCCCTGCAGGCGGCCGCGCATCTCGTCGGTGGCGGCGGTCGACAGTATTGCGCTGCGGAACACCATGCTGACCAGGTCGGCGGCCCCGCCGACGGCGAGGCACGCGGCGCCCAGCCACAGCGACCTCGAGAGCCCGAACCCGACCACCGCCAGACCCCACGTGGTCACCGCTAGCGTCACCGCGAGGCCCTGCCGTCGGATCCGGGTGAAGGTGCCCGAGAGCAGCGCCGCCACCAGCGACCCGGCGGGGATCGCCGCGAACAGCACCCCGAGGGCGAAGCCGCCGCCGGGAGGGTCACCGAACGTCCGCTCGGCCATCTCAGGGAACAGCGCCCGGGGCATGCCGAGCACCATCGCGATCACGTCGGCGAGCATCGAGACGAGCAGGATGCCGTGCAGCCGCAGGTGCTGCAGCCCCTCGAGCACCGCCCTCGGGCCGATCGGACGCCGTCGTCCGTCCGCGGTCGCGACCGGCGGCAGCGGCGGCAGCCGCAGCATCGTCGCGACGGTGACGAGCAGGGCGAGGGTGTCGATCAGGTAGAGCGCGGGCAGTCCCACCACCGGGATCAGGGCGCCGGCGGCGAGCGGGCCGAGCACGGCGCCCAGGAAGAACACGGTCGAGGTCAGCGCCTGGGCGGCGGGGAGCTCGTCCGCCGGCACCAGGCGCGGCACCGCGGCGCCGCGCGCCGGGGAGTTCAGCCCGAAGCAGGCCTGCTGCACGGCCAGCAGCGCCAGCACCACCCACACCGAGCGGTTGGCGCTGGTCGCCTGCAGCCACAGCCCCGCCGAGGTCACGGCGATGCCGGCGTTCGTGGCAACCAGCAGGCGGCGACGGTCCACGGCGTCCGCGATGCTGCCCCCGAGCAGCGCGAACACCACGAGCGGCACGAACGCGACCGCGCCGGCCAGCCCGACGAAGGACGACGAGCCGGTGTCGTCGAAGATCTGCTTCGGCACGGCGACCGCCGTCAGCTGGCTGCCCACCGTCGTCACGACGCTGGACGTGAACAGCAGGCGGTACGCCGGGTGGCGCAGCGGCCGCGTGTCGACGACGACCCGGCGCACGACGTCCAGCAACGACCCCTCCCCCTCCCGCGCGGTGGCGCGCCAACCTCTCACACGCCGCTCCCGCTCCCCCTCACCCACCCTCCCCACCCTTTCCTCCGCCCACCCCGCATTCCTCCGCCGAACCGGCGTCCGCGGCGGACATATCGGGCAGCGACGCCGGTGGGGGGGGAGGAAACCGGGTGGGGGGAGGAAGGGTCAGGTGTCGGTGTGGCAGACGCCGTGGCCCATCACCGCGAGACCCTCCAGGTCGCCGGGTCCGAACGCGGTGAGGCCGTGGTCGCGCGGGTACATCAGCTGGGCCGGGTCCTGGACGTGGTCGAGCCCGACGACGTGCCCCAGCTCGTGCATCATGATCGCCCGCGCCTGGTCGGCGTGCCCGCGGGCGACCAGGTCGGTGATCACGTCGACGTCGAAGACGACCTGGCCGCTGACCAGCCGGCCGGACGCCGGGCCCCGCGGCTGGACGAGCGAGCTGCCCCCGACGCCGGCGACGTCACCGGCGAGGGCCGGGTAGCCGCGGGCGTCGCTGAACCCGATCAGCACCGGCGCCCAGCGGTTGCCGTAGCGCGCCCGCTGCACCACCTCGCGGTGTGGCTCGAGGGGCTCGTCGGTGCTGCCGTCGTCCACCAGCGCCAGCCCGGTGGCCGCGCTGACCGCGGCCGCAGCGTCCGCGAGCATGGCGGCTGCGCCTGCGGGCATCGCCGCCGGGTCGACCACGTAGTGCACCGGTCGGCACGGGTCGTACGTCGCGGGGACGCCGCCCGGCAGCACGTGCTCGGCCAGGTAGGGCCCGCTGGAGACCACCTCGACCGGGGCGAGCACCCGACCGGCGCGGGCGTCCGCGGGCACCGGCGGGTAGCCGAGCCCGGCGGAACCCGAGTCGTGCACCTGGCGCAGCACGACCAGACCGCAGACGCCGGTCACCGCGACCGCGAGCACCGCGGTCAGCGCGGTCGCGGTGCGCGAGCTGGGGGCCACCAGCCCCCATCGACCACGCGGTGGCCGGGCTTGAGGCCCTCAGGTGTCAGCGGGGGTGCGGGTGCGGCGCGGCATGAGCAGCAGCGCGGCGACCATCAGCACCGCCGTCACGAGGAGCGCGACGAAGACGTAGTGGGTGGCGTCGGACAGCGCTGCCCGCACCAGGCTCATCACCGCCGCACTGTGGCCGTCGCCGGCGCCGAGCACGGACGCCGCCGCGTCGGCCCCGTCCGGAACGGTGGAGCGCAGCGCCGGTGGGGCGGCTGACAGCCGCTGGGTCACGGTCGCGTTGGCGATCGCCCCGAAGATCGCGACGCCCACGGCACTCCCGATCGAGCGGGCGAAGAGGTTGGTCGACGTCACGACACCGCGCTCCTGCCACCCGACGACCGACTGCACGGCCACCAGCGTGGGGCTGGCCGTCAGGCCCATCCCGATGCCGACGACGAAGCAGCAGGCGGCCACCACCCACACCGACGTGTCCTGGCCCAGCCACAGGGCGCCCAGCGAGCCCGCGACGACCACGGCGGTGCCGATCAGGGCCGTGTCGCGAAAGCCGATCCGCAGGTAGATCCGGCCCGAGAGCGCCGCGGCGATCGGCCAGCCGACGGTCAGCGCGGCGAGGGCGAAGCCTGCCGTGAGCGGCCCGGTGCCGAGCACACCCTGCACGTAGGTGGGCACGTACGAGCTGAGCCCGATCAGGATCGCCCCGACGCACAGGCTGACCAGGCTGCCGCCCAGGAGCACCCGGCGGGTGAGCACCCACAGGGGCAGCACCGGCTCGGCGGCTCGCCGCTCGACCCGCACGAACACCCAGAGCAGCACCACACCGGTGAGCGGGACGACGACGCCGGGCGCCGACGTCCACGCCCAGGCCTGGCCGCCCTCGAGCAGCGCCAGGATGACCAGCGAGCACCCGAGGGTCAGCAGCGCGGCACCGGTGTAGTCGACCGTGTGCCGACGGCGCTCGACCGACTCGTGGAACCGGCGCACGAGCATCCACGCCGCCAGCGCCCCGATCGGGATGTTGACGAAGAAGATCCACCGCCAGCTGACGTACTCGGAGAACACCCCACCGAGCGTCGGGCCGACCACCGAGGCGATCCCCCACACGCTCGCCAGGTAGCCCTGCACCCGCGAGCGCTCCTCGAGCGAGTACATGTCGCCGACCATCGTCAGCGCGATCGGCTGGACGGCGCCCGCGCCCAGACCCTGGACGGCGCGGAACGCGATCAGCGCGGGCAAACTCCAGGCGATCCCGCACAGCACCGAGCCGACCAGGAACAGCGCGATCCCGGCCAGGATCACGGGCTTGCGGCCGACGACGTCGGCGAGCTTGCCGTAGATCGGCACCGACACGGCCTGCGCGAGCAGGTAGGTCGAGAACAGCCACGGGAACTGCGAGAAGCCGCCGAGGTCGCGCACGACCGAGGGCACCGCGGTGGCGATGATCGTGGCGTCCAGGGCGACCAGTGCGGTCGAGAGCATCAGGGCGATCAGGACGGGCCCGCGCTCGGACCGGAAGCCGACATCCGCCTTGCCGGCCACCGTCGTCGTCATGGCGGCGCCAACCCCGCGGCTGCCACAGTGATTCCCGTGATCCACGCCGCACCCTCGCAGCCGTCCCCGCCGGACCTTCGGCTGGACGACGCCGCCGGCCGCTGGGTGCTGTTCGCGACCGTCCTCGGCTCGGGTGTCGCCCTGCTGGACGCGACCGTCGTGAACATCGCGCTGCCCGCCATCGGTCGCGACCTCGGCGGCGGTCTCGGCGCCCTGCAGTGGATCGTCAACGGCTACACGCTGACCCTCGCCTCGTTCATCCTGCTCGGCGGCTCGCTCGGCGACCTGCGCGGACGTCGGCGGGTGTTCCTGGTCGGCGCGGTGTGGTTCGCGACAGCGTCCCTGCTGTGCGCGCTGGCGCCCTCGCCGTGGGTGCTGGTCGCCGCACGGGCGCTGCAGGGCGTCGGCGGCGCCCTGATGACGCCCGGTTCGCTGGCGATCATCTCCGCCTCGTTCGCCGACAGCGACCGCTCCCGCGCGATCGGCGCGTGGTCGGGCCTCGCAGGGATCGCGGGTGCCGCGGGACCGTTCGTCGGCGGGTGGCTGCTAAACGTCGCGTCGTGGCGGTGGGTGTTCCTGATCAACATCCCGCTGGTCGCCGTGGTCGTCGCCGTGAGCCTGCGGCACGTCCCCGAGACCAGCGACCCCGACGCCGTCCCGCGGCTGGACGTCGTCGGCGCGGTGCTCGGCGCCGTGGGCCTGGCCGGTGTGACCTACGGTCTGGTCGGGCTCGGGTCCGGTGGTGCCTCGGCGGCCACGCTCACCGCGACCGCCGCGGGGGTCGCGACCCTGGTCGCGTTCGTCGCCGTCGAGCGCACCAGCCCCCACCCGCTGGTGCCCGTGAGCGTGTTTTCCTCGCGGCTGTTCACTGCCGTCAACGTCGTGACCCTGCTGGTCTACGCGGCTCTCGGCGGGGTGTTCTTCGTGCTGGTGCTCGAGCTGCAGGTGGTCGCGGGGTTCAGCCCCCTCGCGTCCGGCGTGGCGCTGCTGCCGGTGACGGCACTGATGCTGCTCGGGTCGGCACGGGTGGGCGCTGCGGCCCATCGCGTGGGAGCGCGCTGGTTCATGACGGCCGGCCCACTGGTCGCTGCAGGGGGGCTGCTGCTCGCCCTGCGGATCGGCCCCGCGTCGGGGTGGGGGCCGGCGCTGGTCGCCGTGTCGGTGTTCGGGCTCGGCCTGACGCTCACGGTGGCTCCCCTGACCGCAGCGGTGCTGGGGGCGGCGAGCGCCAGCCACGCCGGCGTCGCATCCGGCGTCAACAACGCCGTCGCACGCACGGCCGGGCTGCTCGCCGTGGCCGGGCTGCCGGCCGCGGCCGGGCTCACCGACGACGCGGTGGGCCACCCCGCGGTCTTCGACGCGGGTTTCCACCGGCTGATCCTGCTGTGCGTCGGCCTGCTCGTGGCGGGCGCCGTCGTCGCGGCGCTGACGACCGCCGAGACCGCCGCGCCCGACGCCCCCTGAGGGACGTCGGGCCCGGTCAGTGGTCGGCGCAGCAGGGCGTGGGGTTGGCCTGCTCGAAGGGGATGACCAGTCCGCCGGCCGCTGGACGCACGAGCAGCCGCGCGACACCGTCCGCCAGCTCGGGACGGACATACCCCTGGGTGTCGATCTCCTGGTCGTCGGGCACCAGCTCGCGCTGGCCGATCATCACCACCTCGTCGACGGCGCTGGCGCCGCGCAGCTCACCCACCGTCATGCGGCCGACCAGGTCTGCGCAGCCGGGGAAGACGAACAGCCGTCCCCCGCGGCGTCCGGTGTGCAGCGCCCTGACCCGCTCGACGTCAGCCTCGTGCGCGCCAGAGCCGGCTCCACCCAGGACGTCCACCACCCCGCCCGCCTCGACGGTCACGAGGACCGCCGAGACGGACGCGGCGAAGTGGGTGCAGGCGCTGTCGACGTCCTCACGAGCCGTCGACAGCAGAGCGTGCTCGGCCTCGCCGGTGGTGCGCCAGCGAGTGTCGGGCCCGCTCACCTGGGTCACCGGTTCGGCAGGACGAAGATCGGGTTCGTGTAGAACCAGAGGTCGACCCACGGGTCCGCGTCGCCGAAGACGTCGGCGGCCGGGCCCTTGGGGTCGACGGCCGGGCCGTTCAGGCCGACCGCCGAGCGGTTGCCGTCCGTGCCGCGCACGCGGACGTAGAACGGCTGGTCGACGGCACCGAGGTCGTAGGTGACCACGATCTGGCCGGTGGCGCCGGAGACGTCCTGCTGCAGGACGACCTTGGTGTCGGGCGCCTTGAACGAGTCCTTGTCGGTGCTGGCGCCGGTGACGGACCCCGTGATCACGTCGATGCGGTTCAGCTTGGGCACGAACTGCGCCCAGTTCGGCAGGGTGGCCGGGTCGATCACGATGACCAGCTCGAACCGCTCGCCGCGCTTGGCGTTGCGCACGCCTCCCAGGGGGGTGCCGGGACCACGGTCGCCCCGACGGCGCACCGAGACGTCGAGCCCGCCGACCAGCCCACCGTGGTCGACGTAGACGCGGCCGGCCCGCAGGCCCTCCATGACGGCTGCGTAGGCGAAGCGCTTGGAGCCCACGTGGGTCTTGCTGTAGTAACCGGGCCAGAAGTCGCCGTTGCTGTTCTGCGGACCGGTCGCGCCGTGCACCGGGTCGAGGTAGCGGCCGTTCGCCTCGAACTCGGCCGTGGATCCGGCACCACCGCGAACGGAGTCGTCGAGGTAGATGGTGTGCGAGTCGGAGTTGGCGGTGATCCACCACGGCCGGCCCTCGGCGAGCAGGCTGTCCCACAGGCCACCGACGGTGGAGGTCATCCAGTCGAACCCCCCGTAGGTGATGTAGCTCTCGAGCGGGTAGGGCACGAAGCTGTCGGCACCTGGCGTGTTGTCGTAGAACCCGCGACCCGACCCACCGCCGAAGGGCTTCTTGATCCCTGCCGCCTGGTGGCCGGGGGCGCCCTCCATGCCGAGGGCGATGCGCGGCTGGCGCTCGCGCCACCCACGGATCTCGTGCGGGGAGTCCAGGCCCTTGCGGGCCGGGTGGTTGGCGAAGAACATCGCGTCGTCGACCCGGCCGCTCGTGATCGAGGCGGCGAGGAAGTCCAAGCCCTTCAGGGCCAGGAGCTCGTTCTCGGGCAGGTTCTTCGTCGCGGAGTTGACCACGCCGTCGAAGCTGTTCTCGAACTCCTTGAGGACCGCGACCTCGTTCTTGCCCGGGTGCACGAAGACGGTGCCGTGCTCGGCCGCCGGGATGTTCCACTCCAGACCCTGGAACACCAGGGTCTCGTCCTTGAACACCGATCGCGCCTTGACGATGTCGGGGTTGACCAGCTCGACGCCGATCCGAGCATGGGTCACGCTGCCGTGGTCGGTGATGACCATCCAGTCCAGGCCGTAGGCCGAAGCGTGCTGCACCTGGTCGGCCACCCGGTAGCGCGCGTCCGGGCTGTACTGGGTGTGGATGTGGTGGTCACCGGCGAGCCATCGGTAGCGGTCGCCGCGCGAGTCGTCCTCACCACGGTCGCCGCGCTCGTCGGCCACGGCGGGCAGTGCGCCGCCCAGCACCGAGCCGGCGGCCGCGGTCGCGCCGAGCAGCCCGGCCCGGCGCAGGAACCCGCGTCGACCGAGGTCGGACGGCGAGAGCTCGCTGTCGGGGATCTGCAGGTCGACCGCGGGCGAGGACGTCGCGTCGTCAGAGCCGTGGTGGTGGTCTGAGGCGCGGTGGTGGTCCGACGCCCCGTGTGAGTGCTGCTGCATGAACGCCTCCGTGGACGGCCAGGCGCTGACCGCCCGGCACACGAGTCCAGCCAAGGCCCTCGAGGTGGTCGCGAGGCGTGCGCAAGGTGAACACAGGGCGAAGGGCACCTCACGCGCAGGTGACGTGGCGTGGTTCAGCCCTGGTCGTCCACCACGTGCATCGCAGCCTCCTCGGCCGAGGCGGCTCCCGCGTCGATCCCCGCATCGCTGGCGATCAGGTCTGATTCGACGTCCTCGTGCGCGCCCTCGTCAGGGGCGATCAGCCGTCCGGCGCGCAGGGTGCCGACCTCACCGTCGTCCAGCACCTCGTCCTGCTCGCGCGGTGCGTCGGGGTCCTCCTCGACCGGCTCGGCCAGCGGGTCGTCGAAGGCCATCGTCGGGTCCGGCTCCTCCTGCGCGATGCGCATGTCGAGGGTCTCGCCCTGCGCGACCTCGGCCGCGGTGGTGCCGAAGCCCTCGACCGCGCGCGGTCGCTCGGGCGGGGAGTACCCCTCGTCCAGGACGTCGTCGACGCCGCGGTCGACCAGGGTGTCCTCGCTCTGCAGCTGGTTCTCGTCGTCGACGCTGTACGTCCCGGCGCCGTCGATGTCGTAGCTCTCGCCCGGTGTGCTGTCGTCGCTCATGCTCCGACCCTGTCACGCCCGCCTGGGGACGGCGAGTCCTCACCCTCGCTGGGCTCGCGCTCCTTGATGCGCAGCATCCAGGCCGCGGCTGCCAGCACCAGCACCAGACCACCCAGCACGGCGAGGTCGACCACCACGTCGTCGGCCTTGTCGGTGCCCATCAGGTCGGGTGCCTTCACCGACAGGACCACGATCTCCTTGACCACCGCGATCACCCCGACCAGCAGGAACGGCTCGGCCACCAACTCACGCCGGGCGATGGTGGTGCGGACGGCGAACAGCAACTCGACGACGATGAAGACGAGCAGCAGCAGGTCCAGGACGTCGAGCACGACCTCCTGCACCCCGCGCGAGCCGGTCACCCCGAGCAGCACGTGCCCGGCCTCGACCAGTGTGACGAACGCGAGCACCAGCAGCAGCGCGGCGATCAGGAAGTAGGCGATGTCCTCGCCGACCTCGATCACCACCGCCGCCACCCGCTTGTGCCACGGCTGCCGACTTTCCACGCCCTTGACCTCCTGTTGACGAGAGCGCCATCCCACCACACCGGGTCATCGGCGTCCCGTCAGGTCAGCCCCATGGACGAGACCAGCCAGGACGGCGGCGGCGGCGTGCAGTGGGTCATCGCGGCCGGCCGGCGCAGTCGATGCAGGTGCTGGCGCTGGGCCGGGCCTGAAGTCGCTCGGAACCGATCGGTCGGCCGCACGCCACGCACACCCCGTACGTGCCCCGGTCGACCGCGGCCAGTGCACGGTCGATGTCCTCCCGCGTCGCCCGCAGCGCGGTGATCAGGGCCGTGACCTGCTGGCGCTCGAACGCGATGGTCGAGCCCTCGGGGTCGTGCTCGTCGTCGGCGTTGGAGTCACGGCTGGCCGAGACGATCTCGTCGTGCTGGCCGTGCAGCGCCAAGATCTGGTCGTCGACGGCTGCGAGCCGGGACCGAAGTCGTCCTCGGGCACCGGGGTGGGCCGACGCCGGACTCAGCCCCAGACCTCGGCCGCGGTCTCGACGACCAGTGCCAGCTTGGCCAGCTGCTCGTCGCGGGTCAGCGCGTTGCCCTCGACGGTGGAGGAGAACCCGCACTGCGGTGACAGGCACAGCTGCTCGAGCGGGACGAACCTGCTGGCCTGCTCGATGCGACGCTTGAGGTCGTCCTTGCTCTCCAGCTGCGGGCTCTTGGTCGTGACCAGACCCAGCACCACCTGCTTGCCGGGGGGGACGAACCGCAGGGGCTCGAACCCTCCGGAACGCTCGTCGTCGTACTCGAGGAAGAACCCGTCGACGTCCAGCCCGCCGAACAGAGCCTCAGCGACGAAGTCGTAGCCGCCCTCGGCCGCCCAGGAGGAGCGGAAGTTGCCGCGGCACAGGTGCGTCGTGACCCGCAGCCCCTCGGGACGCCCGGCGAGCGCCGCGTTGATGGTGGCGATGTACCGCTCGTGCTGGTGCTCGGACTCCTCTCCGAGAGCGTTGTGCCGGGCCCGCTCGGCAGGGTCGTTGAGGTACGCCAGGCTGGTGTCGTCGAGCTGCAGGTAGGTGCAGCCGAGGTCGGCGACGGCACGCACCTGAGCGGCGTACGCGCCCGCGAGGTCGTCCCAGAACTGCTCGAGGTCGGGGTAGACGCGACGGTCGATCGAGGCGGCGCCGCCGCGATAGTGCACCATGCTGGGCGACGGGATGGTCAGCTTGGGCACCGCGGTGGTCACCTGGTCGCGGAGGAAGCTGAACGCCTCCCCGAAGACGGTGTGCGGCAGCGAGATCGGCCCATCGACCCTCAGCCCGGCCGAGGTGAAGTCGAGGGCACCCTGCGCGTTCGTGAAGTGCACCTCGAGCTGCTCGTCCGTGCGGTGGACACCGCCGAGCTGGTAGATGAAGTCCATGTGCCAGGAGGTGCGTCGAAACTCCCCGTCGGTCGCCGAGGCCAGCCCGACGTCCTGCTGCTGTCGCACGACCTCGATGACGCACTCGTCCTCGACCGCGCGCAGGCCCTCGTCGTCCAGGCGCTCCTCGGCGCGTGCAGCGCGGGCGTCCAGCAGCCGCGCAGGACGCAGCAGGCTGCCGACGTGGTCGGCTCGAAACGGTGGCAAATCATGACTCGTCATGGCGTCACTGTGCTGCACCGTGGAGCCGGGCGCACGACGGTGGGGCCGATGCGCCAGGCCTGGCAGGCTGTCGGCGTGAAGCCCGTCGAGGTCGAGACCCTGCGTCTGTTCCTGCACGTGCTGGCGGCCACCGTGTGGGTCGGTGGTCAGATCACGCTCGCCGCACTCGTGCCGGCGCTGCGCGCCGCCGGGACCGGGGTGCCGAAGGCGGCGGCCCTCGCCTTCAACCGCATCGCCTGGCCGGCCTTCGCCGTCCTGCTCGTCACCGGCGTCTGGAACGTCGTGGCCGAGGGCGACAAGGGCCCGGCGTACCAGCACACCCTGATGCTGAAGTACGCCCTGGTGCTGGCCTCGGGCGTCACGGCCTACGTGCACGCGCGGGCCACCTCCCGCCGAACGATGGCGGTGTTCGGTGCCCTCACCGTTCTGACCGCCCTGGCCACGCTCTTCGTAGGGATCCTGCTGTCCGGCGACTGACTGGTGGCGCCTCACCCCCGTTCGACCCGGTCGCGCACCTCGCGCCGCAGCACCTTGCCGATCAGCGACCGCGGCAGCTCGTCGACGACCACGACCCGCTTGGGCACCTTGTAGGCCGTGAGCCGCTCACGCGCGAACGCCCGGACGGCGTCGGCGTCGACCTGCGCGCCCGCGGCCGCCACGACGACGGCGACCACCTGCTCGCCGTCGTCACCGCGCGCGCCGACCACGGCGGCGTCCTGGACGTCAGGGTGCTGACGCAGCGCCTCCTCGACCTCGGAGGGGTACACGTTGAACCCCCCGGTGATGATCAGCTCCTTGATCCGGTCGACCACCCGCACGAACCCGTCGGCGTCGGTGACCACGACGTCGCCGGTACGCAGCCAGCCGCCCTCCAGCAGCGCCTCGGAGGTCTCCTGCGGGCGGTTCCAGTACCCGGTGAACACCTGGGGCCCGCGGACGAGCAGCTCGCCGGGCTGACCCACGGCGACGTCGCGGGTCGGGTCCTCGCGATCGACGACCCGGATGTCGGTGGACGGGAACGGGACGCCGATGGTGCCCGGGCGGCGGCTGGCCGCCACCGGGTTGCCCAGGGCGATCGGTGACGACTCGGTCATCCCGTACCCCTCAACGAGCAGACCACCGGTGACGGCCTCCCACTCGCGCACCAGCTCGGGTGGCAGCGTCATCGCCCCCGAGATGGCGTAGCGCACCGACGTGAGGTCGACGTCACCCGCGCGGGCGGCCTCGGCGAGCCGGGCGTAGATCGGGGGCACGGCGGGAAGGAAGGTCGGTGGCCGGCGTCCGATCGCCTCGATCATCTGCTCGAGGTCGAAGCGCGGCAACAGCACCAGGGTCGCGCCGATGCTCATCGCGAAGGTCAGGCACAGCGTCAGCCCGTAGGCGTGGAACAGCGGCAGCACGGCGTAGACGGTCTCGTCGCCGTCGACCAGGCCGGGCACCCACGCCCGGCCCTG
>JBKJTJ010000120.1:0-8413 GCA_046590855.1 Actinomycetota bacterium | reverse complement strand
CCACAGCACCACGGACGACGGCCCGGCCCGGCCGTCACCACCCTCGACCAGGCGGCGCAGCGGCGAGCCCGTCGAGAGCAGGTGGCCCTGCCCGACCACGTCGTCGAGCACCAGCGGGCGCATCCGCACGGCCAGCGGCGCGACCGGGCGGCCCGGCTGGCCCGCGACGACGACGTCGTCGTCGCCGTCCGCGCTGAACAGGTCGGCCATGGCCGCGAGGCTAGTGCGGGCCGGCCGGCACCGTCCTGGCAGGCTGGCGCCCGTGAGACACCGCGTGGTCCGCCGCACCCTGCTGGAGCGCACGGGTCAGGCGGTGGCGCGGCACGCGCGCGCGGTGGTGGCCGTCTGGGTCGTCGCCGTCGTGCTGGGCCTGGGGACGGCGCTGGGGGCGTTCGGCGGCCCGTCGCTGTTCGACAAGCTCACCAGCGGCGAGCCTGAGGTGCCCGGTGAGTCGCGCGCCGGGCGCGACCTGCTCGCTGCCCAGACGACGTCCGCCGAGCAGCTGCTGATGGTGCTGGACGGCGTCGACCCGGCGTCCCCGCGGGTGGCCGCACGGGTTCGCGCCCTGAGCGCGGACCTCGCCGCGGTGCCCGGGGTGCAGCGCGTGGGCAGCCCGTACGCCGCACCCGGCGGCCCGACGTCCGGCGCGGGTCGCGGGTTGGTGGCCACCGACGGCCGCGGGGTGCTGGTCACCGTGGACGTCGACAAGGGCCTGACCGCGCAGCGGCAGACCGCGACGCTGGACGCCGTCGAGGCGCGCCTGGCCCGGGCCGCCGACGGGCTGCCCGGGGCGACCGCGCGGGTGGGTGGCGTCAGCCTGCTCGTCACCGCGATCACCGACCAGGTCGAGGTCGACCTGCGCACCGGCGAGGGCGTGGCGCTGCCGATCAGCCTGGTCGTCATGGTGCTGGTCTTCGGCGGGTTCCTCGCCGCCGGAATGCCGTTGGCGGGCGCGGTCGCCTCGATCGCCGGCGCGCTCGCCTCGCTCTACGGGTTCGCGTCGCTGATCGACCTGGACTCGACCGTCGTGAACGTCGTGACGGTGCTGGGGCTGGGGTTGTGCATCGACTACGGGCTGCTGGTCGTCAGCCGTTTCCGCGAGCAGATGCAGGACGGCGACGGGGACGTCGAGCACGCGGTCGGCCGGACCGTCGCCGTCGCCGGGCGCACCGTGCTCTTCTCGGGCCTCATCGTCGCGATCAGCCTGTGCGGTCTGCTGTTCTTCGAGGCCTCGATCCTGCGGGCGATCGGTGCGGCGGGCGTCAGCGTCGTCGTGGTCGCGCTGCTGGTGGCGCTGACGCTCGTGCCGGCGCTGGTCGCCCTGGCCGGTCACCGGCTCGCCCGGCCGGGGCTCCTGACCCGGGTGCCCGGCCTGCGCACCGTGCTGCGCCGGCTCGGCGACGTCCCGCCGCCGGTGGGCGTCTTCTCCCGCCTGGCCCACCGCGTCCAGCGGCGACCGTGGGTCGTCGTGGCCGGCGTCCTCGCGGTGCTCGTGGTGACGGCGCTGCCGGCGCTGTCGCTGCAGCTGCGGTCGTCCGGCACCGACCTGCTGCCCCAAGGCACCGAGCAGCGCACCTTCTTCGAGGACCTCGCCACCCGGTTCCCTGCCGCCGCGGGCGCCGACGTGACCGTCGTGGCCCGCGGGTCGCTCGCCCAGGTGCAGCGGTACGGCCGGGACGTCGCCCGGCTGGACGGCGTCCGGGCCGTCGACGCTCCGGTGCGCCAGGGCTCGCTGGTGACCCTCGGGGTGCGGGTGGACGGCGGCGACCCGGGCAGCCGCACCGCCGCCGCCGTCGTCCGCGAGCTGCGCGCCAGCCGGCCGGCGTTCCCGACCTGGGTCGCGGGGCAGGCGGCGGGGACGATCGACTACACGGCCAGCGTCCTGCGGCGGGCGCCGTACGCCATCGGGGTGGTGGTGCTGGCGACGTTCGTCCTGCTGTTCCTGATGACCGGGTCGATCCTGGTGCCAGTCAAGGCGCTGCTGATGAACGTCGTGTCGCTGGGTGCGTGCCTCGGCGTCCTGGTACTGGTCTTCCAGCGCGGACACCTCGAGACGCTGCTGGGCTTCACCTCGGCCGGCGGGATCGAGTCGACGATCCCCCCGCTGATCCTGTCGTTCGGCTTCGGCCTGGCGATGGACTACGAGGTCTTCCTGCTCGCCCGGATCAAGGAGCAGCGCGACGCGGGGGCGAGCAACGACGAGGCCGTCGTGCAGGGCCTGCAGCGCTCGGGACGCATCATCACCTCGGCCGCGCTGCTCGTCGCGATCGTCTTCTCCGGCTTCGCGGCGGGCAAGCTGCTGGTCGTCAAGGAGACCGGGATCGCGCTGGTCGTCGCCGTCGCGATCGATGCCAGCCTGGTGCGGATGCTGCTCGTGCCGGCCACGATGACCCTGCTCGGCGAACGCAACTGGTGGGCACCGGCCCCGCTGCGCCGCCTGCACGAGCGGGTTGGTGTCCGGCATTGAGGTCCACGTACGCCGAGTGCCTCGCGGCCAGTGGTCACGACCCGTACGTGCGCTGGCAGATCGACCCGGCCCGGACGCCGGACGGCTGGGTCGTCGACGGTGCCGTGGCGTTCGAGCGGCACGACCGCCAGGGCCGGCGCACCGTGACCGTCGTCGGGACGCCCACGGCCGCCGCTCGCGCGGTCGAGCGTCTCGTCCCGGCGAACCGACCGGTACGGGTCACCGTCCCCCGCGGCACGCTGGACGTCCTGGGTGAGCGGGTGCGCGTCGGGGACGGCGCCGACTGGGACTGGTTGCGCACCGACGTCCGACCCACTCGGGCACCGGAGGAGGACCGGGTCGTCACGGTCACCGACGACGACGCCGTCCGGGCGCTGCTGGCCACAGCGAGCCCGCGACACAGCGCCGTCCCCGGCGACGACGAGGTGCGGCGCTGGGTCGGCGTGCCCGCGGACGACGGCACGCTCCTGGCCTGCGCCGCGCACACCGAGGCGGTGCCCGGCGTCCCCCACCTGGCCTCGATCGCGACCCACCCCAGCGCCCGCGGCCGGGGTCTGGGCGCCCTGGTCACCGGGACGCTGACGGGGCGCTTGCTGGACGAGGGGTCCCCGGTCGTCACGCTCGGCATGTACGCCGACAACGACGTCGCGCGGCGGATGTACCTGCGGTTGGGTTACCGCTGCGACCACCGGTGGTCCGGCCGGGCGATCGTCCTGCGTTCAGGGGCGCGAACCGACACGGATCGGTGACATTCCCCTCCCGAGCGCCCGGTACGCCCCGTTTGCCTGGGGCCCTGACGGGGAATGTCACCGATCTGCGCTCGCACCCCAACCGGCGGGCGGGTCGCCGCTGGCGGTGCGATGCTGGCCGGTGGTGCGCAAATCGGACGGACGCCGATGAGAGGGGCGAACGTGGACGACACGACCACCGCCCGCGTCATCGGGCGGCGCTACCGCCTGGAGTCGGTGATCGGTCGCGGCGGCATGGGGGTGGTGTGGTCGGCGCGGGACGAGGTGCTCGGCCGACCGGTCGCGGTCAAGGAGGTGCTGCCCGTCGCGGGACTGGCGCCGGACGAGCTGGCCGTGATGCGCCGCCGCACCGTGGACGAGGCGCGCAACGCGGCCCGGCTGTCCTCCGGCGCCTCGGTGCTGGTCTACGACGTCGTCGAGGACGACGGCGAGCCGTGGATCGTCATGGAGCGGCTCGCCGCGCGCACCCTGGCCGACGTCCTGCACGAGCGCGAGGTGCTCGCGCCGCACGAGGTGGCCGAGCTGGGGCTGCGCCTGCTCAGCGCCCTGGACGCCGCCCACGCCGTCGGCGTGCTGCACCGCGACGTCAAGCCCAGCAACGTGATGTTCCGCGGCGACGAGCGGATGAGCAACGCGGTGCTGACCGACTTCGGCGTGGCCCGGTACGCCGGCGACCCCTCGGCCACCGCGACCGGCACGCTGATCGGGTCGCCCGCGTTCGTGTCGCCCGAGCGGGCCGGCGGCGCGCCGGCGTCGGCGGCGTCCGACCTGTGGGCCCTCGGCGTAACGCTGTGGATCGCCACCGAGGGGATCTCACCGTTCCACCGCGACGGGACGCTGCCGACCCTGACCGCGGTGCTCACCGCCGACCCGCCGCCGCTGCACCTGGCCGGCCCCCTCGCACCGCTGCTGACCGGACTGCTGCACAAGGACCCCTCGCAGCGGCTGTCTGCCGTCCAGGCCCGGCGCCTGCTCGAGCGGGTGCACGGCCCGCGGACCGACCGGCGTGACGCACCCGCCGCCGCGCTCCCCTCGCCGGCGGCGGCCACCACTGGCGCACTGCCGGTGCTCGAGCCCGAGCAGGACCTCGGGCCGACGCCGGACGCCGAGCCCGCCCGCTCGCGGGGTCGGGGCCGGCTGGCTGCCGCAGCCGCTGCCGTCGTGGCCGTCAGTGCGGTCGCCCTGGCCACCCAGCTCCTCGGCGGCCCTTCGACCGACCGGGGTGACGCCGCCCGCACGAGCCCGACCGCTGCCGCGACGGCGTCGCCGGCTGCGGCGCCGGGCGCCACCTCAGCCTCCCCGGCGACGCCGGTGACCCCTGCGGCACCCTCCTCGTCCGCGCCACCGTCGAAGACACCGTCAGCGACGCCGTCAGCGACGGCCACGCCGTCGACGGCGGCGGCCACACCGACTCGGTCCTCGTCCGGTGGCGCGGTGCCGGCCGGGATGCGCCGGTACGCCGACCGCACCGGCTTCTCGATCGCCGTCCCGAGCGACTGGACCGCCGACCGGCAGGGCGGCCGGGTGTACCTGCGCGACCCGGCCTCCTCGGCGTACCTGCTGGTCGACCAGACGACCACGCCCGCGGCCGACCCCGTCGCCGACTGGCAGCAGCAGGAGAAGGTGGTGTCGCAGAAGCTGTCGAGCTACCGGCTGATCCGCATCGACCCGCTGCAGGTCAAGGGGTGGCGCGGGGCCGAATGGGAGTTCACCCACGGGTCGGGGACGCACGTGCTGAACCGCAACCTCGTCACCGGGCCGGCCCAGGCGTACGCGCTGTACTGGTCGGTGCCCAGCCGCTCGTGGCGCACGCGCCTCGCGCAGTTCGAGCAGATCACCGCGTCGTTCCGGCCCCGCGCCTGACCTCAGGCCGGCTCGCCGACCGACGTGGACCGCTTGACCTCGTAGAGCGCGGCGTCCGCCCGGGCCAAGGCCGCCTGGGCGCGCTCGCCGACCGCGACGACCGCGCAGCCGAGGCTGCAGGTCACCTCGCGCACGGGGCCGTCCGCCGGCTCGGGAATGGGGACGTCGAACCGGGCTGGCAACGGCGACAGGCCGGCGGCCACGCCCGACGGGACGGCGGCCACGAAATCGTCCCCGCCGAACCGGGCCACGTGCGCACCCGGGCCGAGCCGGGCGCTGAGCCGGGCGGCCACCGACTGCAGGACCGCGTCGCCCGCCGCGTGCCCGAGAACGTCGTTCACCGACTTGAAGTCGTCGACGTCGACGACGATCAGGAGCCAGCCGGGGCCGGCGTCCGCCATGACGGTCAGGAAGCCCCGACGGTTGAGCACCTCGGTGAGCGGGTCGTGCGAGACCAGGTAGCTCACCTGGGCGAGCAGGTCCTCGCTGCGCTGCTGGGCGCGGAGCACCAGCGTCAGCGCGGGCGGGGCCGTCACCAGTGGAACGACGACCGGCAGCCCGAAACCCACGAGGACGTTCTCGAGGCCGTGCGGGAACCCCACGACGACATACACCAGTGAGCACACCAGCACCGACGACAGCGACCCGAAGATGCTCACCAGCGCGATCGTCGTGCGTGCGCCGAACCGGCGCCGTGAGCTCTGCAGCGTCGACTCGACGGGCGTGACGTCAGACATGGCCACCATCATCGGTCACACCCGCCGGTTGCGACTAGGTGTTCTGCGACTTGGGCCCAGCAGCTGCCGGCGGGACGTCGACCCCGGCCTCCTTGCGCTGGGCCGCGGTGATCGGCGCCGGCGCGCTGGTCAGCGGGTCGAAACCCCCACCGGACTTGGGGAAGGCGATGACGTCGCGGATGCTGTCCGTGCCGGACAGCAGGGCGCAGATGCGGTCCCACCCGAGGGCGATGCCACCGTGCGGGGGCGCGCCGAACGCGAACGCGTCGAGCAGGAACCCGAACTTCTCCTGGGCCTGCGTCTCGTCCAGGCCCATCAGCGCGAACACCCGCTGCTGCACCTCGCGGCGGTGGATCCGGATCGACCCACCCCCGATCTCGTTGCCGTTGCAGACCAGGTCGTAGGCGTACGCCAGAGCCGCCTCGGGGTCAGTGTCGAACGTGTCCAGGAACTCGGGTTTGGGCGATGTGAACGCGTGGTGCACCGCCGTCCAGGCGCCGGAGCCGACGGCCACGTCACCGCTGGCCTCGGCCGCCGCCGTGGGCTCGAACATCGGCGCGTCCACGACCCAGACGAACCGCCACGCGTCCTTCTCGATCAGGTCGCCGCGGCGGGCGATCTCGTTCCGCGCTGCGCCGAGCAGGGCCCTGGACGGCGTCACCGGGCCGGCCGCGAAGAAGACGCAGTCGCCGGGCTCGGCGCCGACGTGGGCGGCCAGGCCGGCGCGCTCGGCGTCCGTGAGGTTCTTGGCGACGGGGCCACCGAGCTCGCCGTCCGCACCGACCAGGACGTAGGCCAGACCCTTGGCGCCGCGCTGCTTGGCCCAGTCCTGCCAGGCGTCGAGCTGCTTGCGGGGCTGCCCGGCGCCACCGGGCATGACCACGGCGCCGACGTACGGCGCCTGGAAGACCCGGAAGGTCGTGTCGGCGAAGAACTCGGTGCACTCGACCAGCTCGAGCCCGAAGCGCAGGTCGGGCTTGTCGTTGCCGTAGCGGCGCATCGACTCGGCGTAGGTGATCCGCGGGATGGGCAGCGGGATCTCGTGGCCGATCAGCTGCCACAGCGCGACCGCGATCGCCTCGCCGAGCTCGATGACGTCGTCCTGGTCGACGAAGCTCATCTCGATGTCGAGCTGGGTGAACTCGGGCTGGCGGTCGGCGCGGAAGTCCTCGTCCCGGTAGCAGCGGGCGATCTGGTAGTAGCGCTCCATGCCGGCGACCATCAGCAGCTGCTTGAACAGCTGCGGTGACTGCGGCAGGGCGTACCAGCTGCCTGGCTGCAGCCGCGCCGGCACCAGGAAGTCGCGTGCCCCCTCGGGCGTCGATCGGGTCAGTGTGGGCGTCTCGATCTCGACGAAGGCGCGCTCGTGCAGCACCTCGCGGGCGGCCCGGTTGGCCTCGCTGCGCAGCCGGATCGCCGCGGCGGGGCCGGGACGGCGCAGGTCGAGGTAGCGGTGCTTGAGCCGGGCCTCCTCGCCGACGTCGACCCGCTCGTCGATCTGGAACGGCAGCGGCGCCGACTCGCTGAGCACCTCGACGTCGGTGGCGACCAGCTCGATCGCGCCGGTGGGCAGCGCCGGGTTCTCGTTGCCGGCCGGCCGGATGCCGACCTCGCCGGTCACCCGCAGGCAGAACTCGCTGCGCAGGCCGTGCGCGACGGCCTCGTCCCGCACGACCACCTGCGCCACACCGGACGCGTCGCGCAGGTCCAGGAACGCCACTCCCCCGTGGTCACGCCGCTTGGCGACCCAGCCGGTGAGCGTGACGGACTGGCCGGCGTGGTCGGCGCGCAGGGTGCCGGCCTCGTGCGTGCGGAGCACAGGGATCCTCTCGAACAGCGACGGGGTGAGTGCCCGATCCTACGGCGGCCCCGCCACCCGGTTTTCCGAGCGTGCTACCAGCGGTCGTGGACGTGGGGGCGCACCTGGGTGTCGTAGATCTCGCTCAGCGCGTCCAGGGTCGCGGCGGGCAGCGGGTCGCCCGACCCGGCTGCGGCGTTCGCGCGGGCCTGCTCGGGGTTGCGGGCGCCGGGGATCACGGTGCTGACACCCGGCTGGTGGACGATCCAGCGCAGCGCCAGCTGAGCGGTCGTGAGGCCGGCCGGCGCCAGGGCCGCGACGTCCCGCGCGGCCGCCAGCCCGACGTCGTACGGCACTCCGGCGAACGTCTCGCCGACGTCGAACGCCTGACCGGACCGGTTGTAGCTGCGGTGGTCGTCTGCGGCGAAGGTGGTGGACTCGTCGTACGTGCCGGTGAGCAGCCCGCTGGCCAGGGGCACCCGGGCGATGATCGCGACGCCGGCCTCGGCCGCCGCGGGCAGCACCTGCTCGAGCGGCTTGCGGCGGAACGCGTTCAGGATGATCTGCACGCTGGCCACGTTCGGCCGGGCGATCGCCGTCAGCGCCTCGGCGCAGGTCTCGACCGAGACGCCGTAGGCCTTCATCCGTCCCTCGGCGACCATCTCGTCCAGGACGTCGAAGGCGGCGTCGTCGCCGTAGACGGACGTCGGGGGGCAGTGCAGCTGCACCAGGTCGAGGGTGTCGACGCCCAGGTTCTCGCGACTGCGGTCGTTCCACGCCCGGAACGCGTCGGCGGTGT
>JBKJTJ010000009.1:0-2620 GCA_046590855.1 Actinomycetota bacterium | reverse complement strand
ACGTCGAGACCCGCTCGTACACAGGCCTGCGGGTGGTCATCAGGGCGGTCCACTGGGCCCGCGGGTTGATCGAAAGCAGGGGTCGACTGGCAGCGAAACCCACCCGCTTGGCGGCGTCCGAGATGCCGACGTCGAGGAACACGACCCGGTGACCGACGAGGTCGGCCTCGGTGCGCGGGTCGAGCACCGCTCCCCCACCGAGCGAAACGACCCCCTGCGCGCTCGCGAGCAGATCAGCAACCGCGGCTCGCTCCAGCTCGCGGAACGTGGCCTCGCCGTCGTCGACGAAGATGTCGGCGACGCTGCGGCCGGCGCGCTGCTCGACGACCTCGTCGCTGTCGGCGAATGCCACCCCCAGCTCGGCGGCGACGAGCCGACCGATGGTGCTCTTGCCGGCCCCGGGCGGGCCGATGACCACCAGGCGCGGCGCCATCAGCGGGTGCGCAGAGTGTCGGGGATCGCCGCGAGGTACGCCGAGTGGTTGCGGGCCGTCTCGAGCACCGAGTCGCCACCGAACTTCTCCAGACACGCGTCGGCGACGACCAGCGCGACCATCGCCTCGGCGACGACACCCGCCGCCGGGACGGCGCAGACGTCGGATCGCTGATTGATCGCCTTCGCGCTCTCACCCGTCGCGACGTCGACGGTGTCGAGAGCGCGCGGGACGGTCGAGATGGGCTTCATCGCCGCGCGCACGCGCAACGGGTCACCAGTGCTCATGCCGCCCTCGGTGCCGCCGGCCCGGCCGCTGCGTCGCTTGATGACACCGTCGCCGCGCTCGATCTCGTCGTGCGCCTGCGAACCGCGTCGGCGCGCGGTCTCGAAGCCGTCGCCGACCTCGACCCCCTTGATGGCCTGGATCCCCATCAGCGCAGCGGCCAGGCGTCCGTCCAGGCGCCGGTCCCAGTGCACGTGGCTGCCCAGGCCCGGGGGCAGCCCGTAGGCGAGCACCTCGACGACTCCCCCCAGCGTGTCCCCGTCCTTACGCGCGGCGTCGACCTCGTCGACCATCGCCTGCGCCCCGACACGGTCGAACGCCCGCACCGGGTCGGCGTCCAGCGCGTCGACGTCGTCGGGCGTCGGCAGCATGGCCCCCTCGGGCACCCCCGCCGTCCCGATCGAGACAGTGTGCGAGACGAGGCGGATGCCGTAGGCCTGCTGCAGAAGGGCCGCCGCGACCGCGCCCAGCGCGACGCGAGCCGCCGTCTCGCGCGCGCTGGCCCGCTCGAGGACCGGTCGCGCGTCGTCGAAGCTGTACTTCTGCATCCCCACCAGGTCGGCGTGCCCGGGTCGTGGACGGGTCAGCGGCGCGTTGCGCGCCAGGCCTGCGAGCACGTCGGCGTCGACCGGGTCGGGGCTCATGATCTGCTGCCACTTGGGCCACTCGGTGTTGCCCACGCGGATCGCGACGGGGCTGCCCATGCTCAACCCGTGGCGGACGCCACCCAGCAGCTCGACGTCGTCACGCTCGAACGCCATGCGAGCGCCGCGGCCGTAGCCGAGGCGCCGGCGCACGAGGGCGTCACCGATCTGTTCGGTGGTGATCTCGACACCGGCGGGCAGTCCTTCGAGGATCGCGACCAGGGCGGGGCCGTGGGACTCCCCTGCAGTCAGCCAACGCAGCATGCGTCCAGTCTCGCAGGGCCCTCAACACCAGGATGCCGCCGGCCCGCACCGTGAGACGGTGCGGGCCGGCGCAGGCAGGTGTTGCTACTGCAGGGTGAGCGGCTGTCCCACGCACATCGGCAGCGCGACGTCGCCGTACTGGACGTACGCGCAGCTGGCCTTCGTGACACCGATGAGCTTGAAGTACGTCGCGAACGTCTCGCCGATCGAACGGTCGTAGGTGTTGCGGTTGATCTTGATCGACGCGGTGCGCTTGGCGAAGTCCACGGCCAGCACCGACACGTCGATCGGCTTGCTGGACGTCTGCGGCTTGGTGGATGGTGCCGGAACAGGTGTCGGGATCGGCACCGTGCCGGTCGTCGAGCCGCTCGTCGTCCCACCGCTGGCGGTGCCACTCACGGTTCCGGACGTCGTGCCCGTGCTCGTGGTGCCAGAGCCCACACTCGTCGTGCCGGTGCCGGTCGTGCCAGGGCTCGTACCGGTACCGGTCGTCCCCGTGCTCGTCGTGCCGGATCCTGCGCTCGTCGTCCCGGAGCCCGCGCTCGTCGTCCCCGAGCCTGCGCTCGTCGTCCCGGTCCCGCCGCCGGTGGCCGCGGCGACCGGCGGCGACACCAGTGGCAGGAACGGGTTGCGGGACTTCTTGGCGACGTACTTCTTGATCGGTGGGGCGACCGGCGCCTTGGCCGGCGCCGAGGCCACGACGCGGGGGGTCCGCGGTGTCACCGGCGCGGCGCCGACCACGGGGTCGGATCCGCCGGCGAACAGCAGGAAGTAGGCGCCCGCACCGACAGCGAGGGCACCTGCCACCGCGGCAAGGATGATGACGTTGCGACGCTTCGGCTCCGCCACCTCCTCGACCGTGGTCACGGGGACGGGCGGCGCGTCGGTGATCGGCGTGCCGAAGGGGCTGGTCGTCATGCTCATGGTGTGCTCCCTCAGCCCGCGGACGGGACGGAGACGGTGGGGATGGCAGCGGTCTTCAGGACGAAGACCT
>JBKJTJ010000034.1:0-39349 GCA_046590855.1 Actinomycetota bacterium | reverse complement strand
CCGAGGGCGCCCAGCATCTCGGAGCGCAGGACGCGGGCGTAGATGCCGGCGTACAGCGCGGCCAGCGTCAGCCACGGGAAGAGCAGGTGCAGCGCCCACTGACCGGGGTCGACGGTGATGCCGATGTATCCAAGCGGCGGTACCCAGGAGAACGCCGAGTCGTGCAGCCGGCTCTGGGTGATGAGGTTGACGACCTCACCGAGCCAGTACACCGGCATGGACACCCCGATCACCCCGAGCAGGACGATCACGGGGTCAGCGGCGCGACCCTGCCAGGCAGCTGCGGCGGTGCCCATGAGGATGCCGACGACCATCCAGATCACGGCCGCGCCGAGCACGAGCGAGAGCGTCGTCGGGATCGCCTGGGTGATCTGCGGGATCACCTTGACGCCGCGGTTGACGAACGAGGTGAGGTCACGGTCGATGAACAGGTGCTGCATCATCAGGCCGTACCGCACCGGCAGCGGCCGGTCGAGACCGAACTCGTGCCGCACCTGCAGCAGGGTCGCCTGGTCAGCGTTGCGGCCCGCGATGCGCGCTGCGGGGTCGACGCCGGGGGTGGCGAAGAAGATCAGGAACACCAGGGCGCTGATCGAGAACAGCACGAACGCGGCGGCCACGGAGCGGCGCAGGAGGAACGCGAGCATCAGGCGGCCCCGCGCAGCCGGGCCCGGGGGTCGAGCGCCTCGCGGACGCCGTCCCCGAACAGGTTCAGCACCACGGCGGTCAGCGCGATCGCGATGCCGGGCGCCAGCGTGACGGCGGGCCGGGTGTAGAGCAGGCCGAGGCCGTCGTTGATGATCGTGCCCCAGCTGGCGGCGGGGGGTTGCACCCCGACCGACAGGAACGACAGAGCCGACTCGGTCAGCATGCTCAGCGCGGTCATCAGCGGCAGGAACACCGCGACCGTCGGCAGCACGTTGGGCAGGACGTCGCGGCGCATGATTCGCAGGTCCGAGCAGCCGACGCCGATGCCGGCGGCCACGAACTCCTTCTGCGTCAGCGAGAGCACCTGACCTCGGAGCGGGCGCGCGACGTACGGGACGTAGATGACCGCGATGATCAGTACGGGCAGCCACAGGCTGCCGGCGCCGATGCGAACCGGGCCGATGGTCAGACCGCTGGTGAGCAGGACCACCGACAGGCAGATCGCCAGCAGGTAGACCGGGAACGCCCACACGACGTCCAGGAGCCGGGCGAGCACGGCGTCGACGACACCGCCGAAGTAACCGGCCACGACGCCCACGACGGTCGCGAGGGCGCAGCACAGCAGCGCGGCGGCGAACCCGATCAGCAGGCTGTTGCGGCCGCCGTACAGCAGCCGAGCCATGACGTCGCGGCCCTGGTTGTCCGCGCCGAGGAAGTAGTGGGCGGGGTCCCAGGTGGGGGCGATGGGCGTCACCCCGAGCCCGAGGCCGGTGGTGCTGGCCTCGAGCACGGGCACCGTCGTGCCGCCCACGACGGTGCTGCCCGACACGTTCGAGGTGAATGGGTCGGTGTGGGCGACCGACCCGGCGTACAGCGGGGCGAGCAGGCACGCGACCACGATCACGAGCAGGACGACGGCCGAGACCATCGCGCCGCGGTTGCGCCGCAGCTGGCTCCACGCCGCCCGCCACGGACCGTCGGAGGGGCCGGCCACGGTCTCGACCACCCCACCGTCGGTGAGGTGGCCGAGCCCCATGGTCAGGTCAGCCATGCGGTGTCACTTCGTCCAGAGCTGGCTGACGAGCATGTAGAACTGCTTGCTGAACTGGTAGTTGCCGACCCGCTTGGACGTGAAGTCGATCAGCTTCGGCGTCAGCAGCGGCGCCACGGGCGCGGCGGTCATCACGGCCTTGTCGACGGCACCCCACTTGGCGTTCGCCTCGTCCATGCTGGTGCGCTCGGTGACCAGCGCATCCTTCATCTGCGCGTCGATCGTCTTGTCGCAGAACCCGGCGATGTTGATGCTCGAGTCGCTGCCGGGGGTGAACGAGGCGCAGGACAGCAGCACGTTCAGGAAGTCCGATGCGGCCGGGTAGTCCTGGTACCACTGGCTGAGGCTGATCTGCACCTTGTTCTTCGTGTTCTGGATGTAGGTGAACTGGATGTTGCCCGAGATCGGCTTCAGCGTCGCCTTGTAGCCGATCGAGGTCAGGACGCTCTGCACGTACTCACCGACCGCCTTGTTGACCTCGTCGTCCGAGACGACGATCCCGACCTCCTGCCCGGCGGTGCCCGACTCCTGAACCAGCGCCTTGGCCTTGTCGAGGTCCGGCGCCGACCAGGTCGTGCCGCCGCCCTTGGTGTACTGGCAGTCGTCGACGTGACCGGGGAACTCCGGCGGCAGGAACGTGCAGACCGGCTGGGCCAGCTTCTCGCCGCCGAACAGCTTGACCACGGCGCCCCGGTCGACCGCCCAGTTGACGGCCTGGCGCGCCTTGACGTTGTCGAACGGCGCGAGGTTGGTGTTCATCGGCAGGTACCAGAACGCGGTCAGCGCGTTGACGTGGGCCTGGTCGGCGTACTTGGTGCCGATCTCACTGAGCCGGTCGGCGGGCGGTGCGTCGTAGACCCAGTCGGCCTGGCCGTTCTCGACGGCGGTGACCGCAGCCTCGACGGTGAGCCCGAAGCTCTCGATGATCTCGTCGGAGTAGCCCTGCGGCTGCGCGTCGCGCGACCACTCGGTGAAGTGCGGGTTGCGCACCAGCTTCAGCGCGGTGTTCGGGTCGTAGGACGCGGCCATGTACGGCCCAGTGGTCGGGATCGGGGTGTTGCCGGCGTCCTTGGCGGGCGCGTCTGCGGGCTGGATCGACGCGTGCGGCACCGACAGCTTGTAGGGCAGCTCGGGGTCGGCGTCGACGAGGTTGATGACGATCTTGTTGGTGGCCTTGTCGACCACGACGCCCTTGCTCAGGTCGCAGCTGGTCGGGGTCTTGAGGCATGCGGCGGCACCGATGATGCCGTTGTAGAACGTTCCCGCGGTGGGGCTGCTCACCGTGAAGATGCGCTTGAACGAGGCGGCGACGTCGTCGACCGTGACGTCGCGGCCGTCCGAGAACTTGATGCCCTTGCGCAGCGTGAACGTGTACGTCTTGCCGTCAGTACTCACCTCGGGCAGCGCCTCGGCGAGGTCGGGCACCACGGTGAACGACTCCTGGCCGTCGACCTTCTTGAAGGCCAGCAGGCCGTCGTACATCGCCTGGTACAGCTGCCAGTACTGCAGCGTGTAGTTGACCTTCGGGTCGAGGGTGCCGCCCGCGGACTTGGCGAGCAGCTTGAGCGTGCCGCCCTTGTGCTGCTCCTGGAAGCCGGCCGGCGCGGCGGCGGTGCCGCTGCCGGAGGTGCTCGTGGCCGGCGCCCCCGACCCGCCGCCGCACGCGGCGACGGCGGCCAGCCCGATCAAGGCGACGGTGGTGCGGAGCCGGATGGTGGGACGGGTGCTCACAGGTGGGCCCTTCGTGGTGCGCGGCGGACGGGGGAGGTTCAGGCGTTCTGGTCGTGGGAGTCGAGGAAGGCGCCGACCACCTGCAGGTAGCGCTCCTCCTCCTCGACGTGCGGAAGGTGGCTCGACTCCTCGAACACCTCCCACCGGACGTCGGGGATGGCGTCGGCGAAGGGCTGCACGCACGCCGGTGTGGCCTCGTCGTACCGGCCGTTGACCAGCAGCGTGGGGGCCTGCACCTGGTCGAGGCGGTCGACGATCGTCCAGTCCTTCATCGTCCCGATGACGTGGAACTCACTGGGGCCGTTCATGGTGTGGTACACGGTCGGGTCGACCTCGAGAGCCGCGAAGCTCTCGACGACCTCGGGCGGGTTCGGCACCACCCGGCAGACGTGCCGGTCGTAGAAGACCTGCTCGGCGGCGAGGTACTCGGGCGAGCTCGTCGTCCCGGCCTCCTCGTGCTCGAGCAGGGTCGCCTGGACGTCGGGCGGCAGGTCGCCCCGCAGCCGGTTGGCCTCGCTCAGCCACAGCTCCATCGAGGCCGGTGAGTTCGCGATCACCAGCGACTGCAAGCCATCCGGACGACGCACGGCGTGCTCGGCGGCGAGCATCCCGCCCCAGGACTGGCCGAGGACGGCGTAGGACGAGTCGATGCCGAGGCCCTGCAGCAGGTTGTCGAGCTCGTCGAGGAACAGCTGGACGTCCCAGAAGTCGGCACCCTTCTCCGGCAGGTGGGTCGAGCGGCCGCAGCCGAGCTGGTCGTAGTGCACGACCGCACGGCCCTGCGCCGCGATCCCCGCGATGCGCAGCGTGTACGGGTGGGGCACCCCGGGCCCTCCGTGCAGCACGACGAGCGGAGCCTTGCCGGCGGCGCGGGTGGCATCGAGGTCACCGGTGACGCGGTACCAGGTGCGGTACCCGCGGAAGCCCAGCTCACCCTCGGTGGTGGCGTCAAGGATCGGCACGCTGCGCCCTTCTCGCGGGACGCGGGCCTGCCCCGACATCCTGTGCGCCGAAGACTGTCAGCGGAATGGTCCACTGTGAAGTCCTTTCATGTAAAGAACTGGTTTCGGTCTGCCGCTGCCCGCCCATGTGGTGCAGGATCCAGGCATGAGAGGCGAATCCGGGGACGGCGGCCGCCCGGGTGGACTGCACGCGCTGGCTCCGCTGCGCGTTCCCACGGTCGTCGACGAGGTGGTCGACCGGCTGCTGGCCGCGATCGCCCTCGGCGAGTACGTCCCGGGTCAGCGCCTGCCCGCGGGTCGCGAGCTGGCCCGGCTGCTCGGGGTCAGCCGCACCACGGTGAACGAGGCCCTGGGTCGGCTGCGCGACGCCGAGGTGGTCGAGGTGCGCCTCGGCCGAACCGGTGGGTCGTTCGTCCGCGAGAGCTGGAACCACAGCTCTGCGGCCGCCGTCGGCCGGACCCTGGTGCCCCGCCGGCACGAGCTCGAGCGGCTGTGCGACCTGCGCTGCCGCTACGAGGAGGTCGTCGCCCGCACCGCGGCCGAGCGCCGTACGCGCGCTCAGGCCCGTGAGCTGAGCGACCTGCTGGGCGCCTTCGCGGACGCGACCACCCCCGAGCAGGAGCACGCCGCCGACATCGCCGTCCACGAGGGGGTGCTGCGGGCGACCCGCAACGAGGAGATGGCGCGGCTCAGCCACGACCTGCTGGCCCGGGTGGCGCTGGGCCTGCCGATCGAGCCCTACAGCCGCCGCGTCTACCGGCGCGCCCTCGCCGAGCACACCGCGCTCGTCCAGGCAGTGGTCGAGGGCGAGGTCGAGGACGCGGGCCGTGCGGCCCGTGGGCACTTCGCGATGTCGACCCGCACGCTGCGCGCCGTCATGTCGCGCGCCGGCGCCGACTGAGGCGTCGTCAGCGGGCGGCGACCAGAGCGCTCTGCGCCGACTCCAGCACGTGCTCGGTCGACCGGGCAGTGGCACCGGCGAGGACCAGCACCGCCACCGCCAGCATGCCCACCGCCCACGCCAAGGGCGCGGACCACGGGTGGCGGGGCGCCCACAGCAGCGCCTGCACCCGATGGGGGACGTCACCGCCGGTGGCCGACAGGGCAGCCGACGTCGGACGGCGCGGGCCCCCGCGCGCGAGCGCGGCGTGCCCGATCGCCTCCGCGGTGGTGCGCCGGTCGCCGGTGCTGCGCGCAGCGTCCTCGTCGGCCCACCGCTCGGCCATCAGGCGGACGACGCCGGGCACCCGGCGCAGCGCCGGGTTGGCGACGGCGGACACCTCGGCCACCTGGATCCAGACGTGGTGGCGGTGCCGCAGGTGGGCGCGCTCGTGGGCGAGCAGGGCTGCCCGCTCGGCGGTGCTGAGGGCCGCCACCATGGCTGTCGTCACGACGACACGACCGTGCAGCCCGGCGACGGCGAAGGCCCGCGGCTCGGCGTCGTCGAGGATGACGGGGCGGCCGTCGTCCGGGCCGAGGCGCCGGCACCACGCGTCGGCCAGCCACAGCTGCCGGCCGGCGCGCAGGGTGTGCACCGCCGAGGCCGCGAGCAGCGTCAGGACCGCGAGCGCCACCGGCAGCCCCGCCTGCCAGGGCAGCGAGCCGGCGGACGGCAGTGCCGCGGGCGCCCAGTGGCCGAGCTCGGCCACCTCACCGTCGTGCGCGAGGGCGGTCAGCGCGACGTCCGCGAGGGCGAACCCGGTGGTGAGCGCTGCAGCCAGGCCGGCGAGCACGAGGGCGCGGACCGCCGTGGCCGGGCGCATCGCCGTGGCCAGGCGCCGTGGCGCCCAGCCCAGGGCGAGGCTCAGCGCCAGGGCCGCGCCGACCAGGATCACGGCCGGTCCGCGGGCGGGGCCTCGCCCAGCAGCGCGCGCAGCAGGTCGTCGTCGCCCGGCTCGAGCTCGGCGACGAACCGGGCGAGCACGTCGCTGCGATGGCCCTCGCGGGCCAGCAGCCGCGCCATCTGACGGGCTGTGACGGCGGCGTTGATGCTCTGGGTGGGGGCGGCCAGCGCGTAGGCGTACCCGCGACCGTGCCGGCTGCGAACCAGGAATCCCTTGTCGCACAGTCGGACTAGCGTGGTCATCACCGTGGTGTAGGCCGCCGAACCGTCGAGGGCAGCGAGCACCGATGCGACGGTCTGCGGCTCGGTGGCGCTGCTGAGGGTTGCCAGCACCTCGTCCTCGAGGGTGCCGCGAGCTCGTCGGGCGCTCATGGGTTCACCCCTCCGCTACTATCGACGCAATAGTACCTGGCGCAGCGCGCCGTCATCAGCGTAGGCGAGCGCCTTGTCCCGGGAGGACCCCATGACCGACCTCAGCTACCTGCAGGCCGTGGTGATCGGCGCCCTGCAGGGGGTGACCGAGCTCTTTCCGGTGTCCAGCCTCGGCCACTCGATCCTGGTGCCGGCGTGGATCGGGGGGTCGTGGGGCCAGCTGGTCACCCAGAGCGGCACCGCCGAGTCGGGCAGCTCGCCGTACCTCGCGTTCATCGTCGCGCTGCACGTCGCCACGGCGATCGCGCTGCTGGTGTTCTTCGCCCGCACCTGGGTCGAGGTGATCGGGGCGTTCTTCACGGTCGTGCGCACCCGGCGGGTCGAGACGTCCACCCAGCGACTCGCGATGCTGATCGTCGTGGCCACGGTGCCCGTGGGCATCACCGGCCTGGCGCTCGAGCACACGCTGCGCACGCTGTTCGCCAAGCCGCTCGCCGCGGCGATCTTCCTGACGATCAACGGCGTCGTCCTGCTCGCCGGCGAGCGCCTGCGTCGGCGCTCGGTGGTGCGGGCCGACGTCCGCACCGGCACGGACGACGAGGCCGGGCGCCCGCTGGACTCGCTGGCCTACCGCGAGGCCGCCTTGATCGGCGTGTTCCAGACCTTCGCGCTGCTGGCCGGGATCAGCCGCTCGGGCATCGCGATGGTGGGCGGCCTGCTGCGGGGTCTGGACCACGAGGACGCAGCGCGGTTCTCGTTCCTGCTCGCGACCCCGGTGATCTTCGCGGCGGGAGTGCTGAAGCTGCCCAGCCTGTTCGGCCCGGCGGGCCAGGGCATCGGCGGCCAGGTGATCGTCGGTGCCCTGGTCGCCGGGGTCGCTGCGTACGGCGCCGTTCGGTTCCTGACGCGATACTTCACGACGAGGACCTTGACGCCGTTCGCCGTCTACTGCCTGGTGGCCGGGGTGGCGTCGATCGTCCGCTTCGCCTGAGGAGGCACCACGTGCGCGGACTGCTCGCCCACCTGCTCGACCTGCCGCCGCTGCTCGTGCTCGGCCTGGTGGGCCTGCTCGTCTTCGCCGAGGACGCGCTGTTCGTCGGGTTCGTCATCCCTGGCGAGACGGCCGCCGTGCTCGGCGGCGTCGCCGCGAGCCGGCACACGGTGCCCGTGGTGGCGATGGTCGCGGTCGTCGTGGTGGCCGCGATCGTCGGTGACAGCGTCGGGTACGAGGTGGGCAAGCACGTCGGCCCGCGGCTGCTGGAGTCCAAGATGCTGGCCAAGCGGCGCGAGAAGCTGGCGAAGGCCCAGGACTTCCTGGCCCGCCGTGGCGGTTCGGCGGTGTTCCTCGGCCGGTTCGTGGCGTTCTTCCGCGCGGTGATGCCCGCGCTTGCCGGCACGGCCAAGATGCCGTACCACCGGTTCCTGCCCTGGAACGCCGCGGGCGGGCTGGTGTGGGGCACCGGTTTCGTGCTGCTGGGCTACCTGGCGGGCAACAGCTACGAGGTGGTCGCGCGCACCGTCGGCCGCGACGCGGCCCTGGTGGTCGGCGCCGTCGTCGTGCTCGCGCTGGTCGTGTGGCGGGTGCGCGAGCACCGGTCGTCCGACGCGTCGTCCCCGGCGGCGGACGAGGAGCAGTCGGCGCGGTCAGGGCCGCGCTGAGGGGGTGACGTCGGGCGCCACGGTGCGGGTGACCGTCACGGTGACGACGGGGCCCGGGCCGGTTGGCGTGCCGGGCGTCGCCGCCACCGCGACGACGACGGCGACGAGCACGGCCGCCCCCGCCAGCACCGGCAGGGCGATCCGCCGAGCGACCGGTCTCTGCCCGGGTGGTCGCGGAACGGCCGCTGAGGCCTCGGGGGCGACCATGGCGCCGGTCGGCGCGTCGTCGTCGTCGACGGTGGGCACGGAACGGGGCGCCGGGGGCGCAGGCTCGACCGCCGGAAGGGACGACGCAAGGGCTGCGACGAGGGCTGCGGTGTCGGGGCGCAGCTCGGGATCGGGCGAGAGGCACGCCGTCACGAGTGCGCAGGTGGCCGGGTCGAGGTCGGGCCGCAGCGCAGCCAGGGGCTCGTGGGTGCCCGCGAGGACGGCGTGCACCACCGCCAGCGGTGAGTCTCCGTCGAAGGGCCGGAAGCCGGCGTACGACTCGTAGGCGACGACACCGAACGCCCAGACGTCGGCGGCCGGGCCGGACGGCGCAGCGCTGGCCCGCTCGGGGGCGACGTAGGCGAACGACCCGACGACGTCGCCGGTGCGGGTCACCTCGGCTCCGCTGACGCTCTTCGCGATCCCGAAGTCGCCGAGCTTGGGTGACCCGTCGTCGGCGAGCATGATGTTGGCCGGCTTGACGTCGCGGTGCCAGATCCCGCTCTCGTGGGCCGAGTCCAGGGCGGCGGCCACGGCGTGCAGCACGGTGACGACCCGGTCGTCCGCGGGCCGCCCGGCGCGCAGCTCGTCGGCCCAGGTGCGCCCGCTCATCCGCTCCATCACCAGGAACGGCGTGCCCTCGACGTCACCGAAGTCGTACACGGCGACCGCGTGCGCCGAGCTCAGCTGGGCGGTCAGCTGGGCCTCGAGGACGAACCGGGTGCGCGCCTCGAGCGCCTCGTCGATGCCTTGGTGCAGCAGCTTGACCGCGACGTCACGCTCGAGGACGGCGTCGTGGGCCAGACGCACCTCGGCGGTGGCACCGCGGCCCAGCAGGCGCCCGAGCCGGTACCGGCCGCGGATCTGGGCGCCCTCGACCGGGTCGAAGGGCGATGGCACCCCGTGACGCTACCTGTGCGCCCTGACTCCCGCCCGTCGACGGCAGCTCCCGGCGTTCAGGCGAGGGTCGCGTGCATCTCCCACACGAGGACCTCGGCCGCCTCGTCCAGGGCGCTCACCCGGTGACCGCCGGTGCCGGTGAACCGGACGGCGTCGCCGGCCTCGAGCGCGCCGGCGCCCTCGAGCTCGACCCGGCCGCGCGGGACGAACAGGTGCAGGAACGGTGCGTCCGGCAGCTGCACCGACTGGCCGGGCTGCAGCCGGGCCGCGTGCAGGGCGGCGTACCTGTTCGCGATGCGGATCGCGCCGGCGCCGGCGTGGCGGGCCATGCCGGACGCCACCGGCACCAGCCCGCCGGCCAGCAGGTCGGCGTCGATCTCGAGCTGCTCGTAGCCGGGCGTGATGCCGCCCTCGTCGGGCACGACCCACATCTGCACGAAGTGCACCGGGTCGTCGTGCTGCGCGGTGACGACCCCGCCGCCCCCGCGCCACGAGTCGTTCTTCTCCGAGTGCAGGATGCCGGTGCCGGCGCTCATCCGCTGGGCCAGGCCGGGGTAGATCAGGCCGTTGTGCCCGGTGGAGTCCTGGTGCACCAGCGAGCCCTGCAGCACCCAGGTGACGATCTCCATGTCGCGGTGCGGGTGGGTCTCGAAACCCGCGCCGGGGCTGACCACGTCGTCGTTGTTGACCAGCAGCAGCCCGTGGTGGGTGTTGCCGGGGTCGCGGTGCTGGCCGAACGAGAACGAGTGGTGGGAGTCCAGCCAGTCGATGCGAGTGGCGAAGCGGTCAGCGGCGCGGCGGACGTCCAGCACGGGTGCGGTCATGCCCTCTCAACGGTCGTTGCAGCCGCAATCATCCCGTGCGGTCAGTCGTCCCGCCGGCGCTCGTCGTGCCGCAGGTGCTCGCGCGGTTCGTCCGACCTCGGGCCGATCGGCGACGGCGCCCTGCTCACCCGGCGGCTGCCCGCCAGCGTCTGCCAGCCGACCGCGAACGACGGCTCGACCGTCGGGTCGATCCGCGGGTCGGGCCGGCCCGCCGTCGGGTCGGGGGTGAGGTGGAAGTCGGCCTGCACCCGCTCGGGGGTGACGTCGACCAGGGTCCAGCCGTGGCCGACGCCGTCCAGGTACCTGATCCACGGGTTGGTGGCCTGCACCGCACCGGTGGCGCCGCGGGCGGCGGCGACGGACGGCGGGCCGGCCGCCCCGGCGAGCTCGTAGAAGCCGTCGCTGGTGACGGACGGGCAGACGAACTCGACCCCGACCGGGGTGTAGCCGGTGGTCGTGGAGACCGGCAGGTCCATCGCCCACGACGAGTGGATGTCACCGGTGAGCACGACCGCGTCGCCCGCGGCCGCGGGCTGGGCGGCAAGGTGGTTGAGCAGCGACTTCTGGTCGGCCTGGTAGCCGTCCCACTGGTCGGAGTTGATCAGCGTGGGCACACCCGGCCCGAAGATGGCTCCCGGGAACCCGACCGGCGTCACGACCACCTGGTTGCCGATCAGGTGCCATGGCCTGCCGGTGGCGGCGAGGCCGTCCTTGAGCCACTGCAGCTGCTCGGGCTCGGGCAGGTGCCGACTCGGGTCGTCGACGCCGGGCGTCGCCGCGGGGATGAACCCGCCGCCGCTGGTGGTGAAGCCCGGCGCGTCGACCTGCTTGCTGCGATTCTGCCGGGTCTCGAGCACCGACAGGTCACCGAGCGCGCCGAAGGTGAAGCGCCGGAAGAACCGCGTTCCCTGGTGGGGCACCGCCGTCTGCTCGGGCAGCCGGAACGGCATCCACTCCAGATAGGCCTCGTACGCCGCCGCGCGCCGGGCCGCGAACGCCCCCTCGGCGCCCGGCGTGTGGTTCTCGGCCCCGGTGGCCCAGGCGTTGTTCGCGACCTCGTGGTCGTCGAAGATCGTGATCCACGGGTGCTGACGGTGGGCGGCCTGCAGGTCGGGGTCGGCCTTGTGCAGCGCGTGCCGCAGCCGGTAGTCGCGCAGGTCGAGGATCTCGGTGGCGGGCACGCCGTCGCGGGTGCCGGCCAGCCCCGCCGGGCCGTACCGGTCGGCGCCGTTGCCGTACTCGTAGATGTAGTCGCCGACGTGCAGCACCAGGTCGAGGTCGTCGCGGCGGGCGATCGCGCGGTACGCCGAGAAGTACCCGCCGGTGTAGTTGCTGCACGACACCAGCGCCAGCCGCAGCGCGTGCACCTCGCCCGGGACGTCCGGGGCGGTGCGGGTGCGGCCCACCGGGCTGGTCTGGTCCTTGGCCGAGAACCGGTACCAGTAGCGGGTGTACGGCTCGAGGCCGCGGACGTCGAGCTTGACCGTGTGGTCGCTGGCCGCGTTGGTGCGCACGTGCCCGCGCGCCACGACGTCCCGGAACCGCTCGTCGCGCGCGACCTCCCACCGCACCTGCAGCGGCCGCCCCAGGCCGCTGCCGGGGCTCGCCACCGGCTCACCGGCGCGCGTCGAGGGCGTCGCGCGGGTCCAGATCACCACGGCGTCCGCGGTGGGGTCGCCGCTGGCGACGCCGTACCCGAAGACACCGCGGGACGACGGCGCCGCGGCGGCCGTCTCGTCGAACAGCCGTACCGGGGCGGCCACGGCGACGGCGCCGGCGGCGGCACCCTTGAGCGCGAGGCGGCGGGAGATGATCGGTGTGGGGGTCACGGCGCCAACGATGACGCTCCCAGGTGAACAGCGCTAGGCCCTGGGGTGAACGGATAGGCAGCACTGGTGGGTGTTGGCGGGCGTGGTGGGCGCGGCCTCGTCCCCGGCCCACCTACAGTTGTCGTCACGTCGTCCTCGAGTCCTCAGGAGCATCGCTGTGCAGGCCAGGTCTCGTCGAGCGTTCCTCGTCTCGCTGGGGGCGGCAGCGGTCGGCACGACGGCGTGCTCGGCGGCCGTATCGGGCTCGGCGGCAGCCAGCGCCAGCGGTCGGCCCTCCTCAGCGACTTCCCGCTCGACCGCAGGCAACCCCAGCCCGACCGCGACCCGCCCCGGCGCCCAGGACCCGACCGCGTCGGGTGCGGACCTGGTGCACGGGCCGCGCGACGTACCCGCCGTCGCGCTGACGTTCCACGGCGCCGGCGACCCGTCCCTGACGCGAGGCGCCCTCGCTGCGCTCGCGAAGGCGGACGCGCACGTGACCGTCATGGCGGTCGGCACCTGGCTGCAGCAGAACCCCTCGCTGGCGCGCGCCGTGCTGGACGCCGGCCACGAGCTCGGCAACCACACGTGGAGCCACCAGGCGATGCGCCGCCTCGGCCCCGTTGCCTGCCGCACCGAGATCGCCCGCGCCAAGGCCCTGATCACCGAGCTGGCCGGGACGAAGGTGCGCTGGTTCCGGCCCAGCGGGACGCCGACGAGCACCGCGACGATCCGCGCGGCTGCGCTCGCGTCCGGGTACGCCCGGTGCCTGTCCTACGACGTCGACCCGCTCGACTACACCGACCCCGGCGCGGCCGCCGTCACCCGCGGGGTCCTGTCGGCGGTGCGGCCCGGCAGCATCGTGAGCCTGCACCTGGGGCACGCCGGGACGGTCGCCGCGCTGCCCGACGTCCTCGCTGGGCTGGCCGACCGCGGGCTGCGCGCGGTCACCACGTCCCGCCTGGTGCAGGGACAGGCATGAGGAGCCGCCGCTATCGCTTGGTGCGCACCGGGATCGGTGCGGTCGCCATCGCGGTCCTCGCCGTGGCCGTCGTATCCTCGCGCGGTGGCGACGAGGCCCCGTCGGCGGCCCGAGCCCCGGCGAAGCCGTCGGCGACCCGGACCGCGAAGCCGCACGCCGGCGCGAGCACCGGGGTGTACGCCGCGGCCTCCGCAGGCCGGCTGTCCGCGCAGGCGCGGGGTGCGCGGTCGCTCGTGTACGTCCCCGACTCCCAGAGCGACACCGTCTCGGTCATCGACCCGCGCACGTTCCGCGTCGTCGACCGGTTCGACGTCGGACGTGAACCCCAGCACGTCGTCCCGTCGCACGACCTGAAGACGCTGTGGGTCAATGACGACCAGAGCAACGACCTCGTGCCGGTCGACCCGCGCACCGGACGCCGTGGCGCGAGCGTGAAGGTCGACGACCCCTACAACCTGTACTTCACCCCGGACGGCAAGCACGCGCTGGTCATGGCCGAGCGGCTGCGTCGGATCGACGTGCGCGACCCGCGCACGATGGTCCTGCAGGGCTCGATCCCGGTGCCGTGCGCGGGCGTCAACCACGCGGACTTCACCCGCGACGGGGCCGTCATGGTGGCCAGCTGCGAGTTCAGCGGCAAGCTGCTCGTGATCCCGTCCACCCTCGACCGGGTCGCGAAGGTGATCGACCTGAACGCGATCCGGACGCCGGGCGCTACCGACCCGGCGAGCGCCAAGGCGGGTGGTGGTCCGGCGAAGGGACTGGTGCGAGGCGCGTCGGCGATGCCGCAGGACGTGCGGCTCACTGACGACGGCAGCACCTTCGTCGTCGCCGACATGCTGCGCAACGGGGTCTGGGTGGTCGATGCGGCCACGCAGAAGGTCGTGACGTTCGTTCCGACCGGCAAGGGTGCCCACGGCATCTACCCCAGCCGCGACGCCCAGCGGCTGTTCGTCAGCAACCGGGACGGCGCGTCGATCAGCGTGCTCGATGCCCGCGGCCGCAGGGTGATCGCCCGGTGGCCGCTACGTGCCGGGTCGTCGCCGGACATGGGTGGTGTCAGCGTCGACGGCCGCCAGCTGTGGTTGTCCGGCCGCTACGACGGGGTCGTGTACGTGGTCGACAGCGCCAACGGCACGGTTTTGCACACGATCAAGGTCGGCGCGGGGCCGCACGGGCTGCTGGTCTGGCCGCAGCCGGGTCAGTACTCCCTCGGCCACACCGGCAACATGCGCTAGACGTTTGAGTCCTTCGACGGCTGATCGGGGCAACGGCGCGTCACATCTGACGCCCCGTTGCTCCGCTCGTCGGTTTCACCCGTCGGGTGACCGCAGGGGTGGCAGCGGCACTCCCCGTCGGCCGGTCCAGATCGGTGGGTCGAAGACGGGTCGGCCGGTGGGTTCGTCGATCCGCACCTGCCATCGGTCTGCGTGGTCGTCGTCGTGCAGGACCCGTTGGTGGTGGTACCGGCACAGCAGCACCAGGTTGGCCAGGGCGGTGGGGCCGCCGTCGGCCCAATGGTTGATGTGGTGCGCGTCGCAGCGGGACGTCGGGGTGTCACAACCCGGGAACGCACAGCAACGGTCGCGGACGACGAGGGCGGCCCACATGGCGGCAGTCACGGTGCGGGTTCGGCGTCCGACGTCGAGGACCTGGCCTTGGGGCCCGACGGTGACGGGGGTGATGGTGGCGTCGCACGCCAACCTGCGGGTCGTCTCACCGCTGAGGACCCCGCCCCAGTCCAGCGCGGACCCGCCCGGTTCACCGGCCAGGGTGCCCGCGCCGGTGACGACGGTCAGGTGCGCACCGGGTCGGCGGACGTCCGGGGTCTGCTGGCAGTCCAGGTGGTGCCGCAACACCTCGACCGGGGCGTCCAGGCGGCGCCGGGCGGCGGTGCGGCCGTCGATGAGCCCGTCCGGGGTCGGCGGTCGTGGGACGGACAGGGGTTCGAGGGCGGCGTTGATGATCGCCAGGGACTCGGGGTCCAGGTCACCGCGGGCGATACCCGCGCCGTACAGGGTGGACGCGAACGTGATCCCGGACCGCTCGCGCTGCTCGGCCTCGTCCCTGGCCACCCCGTGCGGGTCGACCCGGGACGCTATGTACCGACCCGCCCGCGCCAGCTGCGCCGGATCGAGCGCGATGGCGTGGGTCAGGAGCACCTGCTCACCGTCCTGGCGGGTGTCCTCGGGCAGAGCCGACGGCAGGTCGGTGATGACCTTGGTGATCACCTGCGCGTGACCGATCCCGATTGCCCCAGCGGCGATGGCGTCAGCCGTCGCAGCACACGTCGAACGGAGAGCACTGGCAGTGGCCACAGCCCTAGACGCCTCAACCGGGGACACCAGGCACGTGCCGCGCAGGAACGCCCTCGTCGACCCCGCCCCCACGACGTCGGCGGCCCCGCGCGCGTGAACCTCACCGACCCGACGCAACCACTCGCCCTCGACCTGGTCAGCCAGGCGACGCAGGTCCGCGACATCCGTCAGCAACGACCCGGAGTCCACCCCGTGCAGGTCCTCGGACTGCAACGACACGACCGCGTCGCGAACGAGCACGAGCGCCTCGCTCAGCTGCCTGCCGGTGGTGCCCATGCCTCACACGCTAGAGGTCACCACCGACAGTCCAGGCCCCTCAGACCCGTTCTCCCACAATGACTTTCAAGAAACTGTGAGCAACGTCGGGCTACCGTCAGCGATGCCGGCGGGGGCCGTACGTTGGTGCAGCCTTGGGTGTGACAGGCATCCGACCAGGTAGCTGCGGGCCGCACCCCAACGCGTCGGCGACGCAGCACTCGGTCTCGATCAGGAACAGGTCGCGCAGGCAGCCGCCGCCCATGCCCCCGACGGGTCCTGGTGACGGCTGTCGGGTGCTGGGTGCGGGTGTCACCCCGGGAACCCGAACCGCTTCGGTATGAGCCGCGCTCAGGTGCGACCCTCGCGCTGACCTCGGCGCAGCGCCCGGCGGGCGCCGGCCGGTTGCCAGTCGGCGAGGACCGTGGTGGTGACCAGCGGCGGGTCGTGCCGGCGGACAGCTTCGACCACCCGGGCGTCGTCGTCCACGAGCAGGGCGATCGTGAACGCCGACGTCATCTCGCGCAGTCGGTCGAGCTTGAAGGTGACGGCGGGGGAGTGGTCGGCGTCGGGTCGCAGCACGAGGTCAGCCGGCGGTAACCCGTTGTCGTGCAACCAGTTCAAGGTGACGGTACGCAGATGCTCGGGCCGACCCGACAGGTAGACGACGAGTCGCCCGGCCTCCTGCTCGTGGCGCACCATCGCTGCGCCCTGCGTCAGCAGGACGTCGTCGGCTGCGGCCGCGAAGAACGCGGCCCAGTCGCGCCGGGATCCGCTGATGTGGTGGCGACGGTGCTCGACGTCGGCGAGCACGCCGTCCAGGTCGAAGACCGCGAGGTCCATCAGCCGGCTGCGCGGTGCACGAGAGTCGACCCGGTGCGGGTCTTGCGCACCTCGAGCTGGGTGGGGATGCGTGAGCGCAGGTCGAGCACGTGGCTGACCAGTCCCACGACGCGGCCACCGTCGCGCAACCCGTCCAGCGTGGTCATCACCTCGTCGAGGGTGTCCTCGTCGAGGGTGCCGAAGCCCTCGTCGACGAACAGCGTCTCGATCGCGGTCCCGCCCGACTCGGCCTGCACGACGTCGGCGAGGCCGAGCGCGAGGGCCAGGGAGGCCACGAACGACTCGCCACCGGACAGGGTGCACGTGTCGCGCTCAACACCGGTCCAGGCGTCGACCACGCGCAGCCCCAGCCCGCTGCGGCCACCGCCCTTGACCCGCTCATCGCTGTGCACCAGGGCGTAGCGGCCCCCGGACATCGTGGCGAGCCGCTCGGTCGCCGCTGCGGCGACCTCCTCGAGCCGGGCCGCGAGGACGTACGCCGACAGCCGCATGCGCAGGGTGTTGTCACCACCGGTGCCGGTGACGCAGGCCGTCAGGCCGTCGACGCGGTCGAACTGCTCGAGCAGGGGCGCCGTGGCGTCCTCGTGCGCGCTCACCTCGCGGACCAGCGCGGTGAGCCGGCGGACGCCCTCGGCTGCGAGGGTCTCGCGCCCGGCGGCGCGGGACAGCTCGCGGTCGGCCACCAGGACGTGCGTCGCCAGCAGGTGGACGTCCGGGTCGGGCAGGTCGCTGACTCCGGCCAGCTCGGGGTCGGCCAACAGCGCGACCAGGTCTCCGCGCTCGCGGTCGTGAGCCGCGACCCCGTCGGCGAGCTGGTCGACCGCCTCGACCGGGAGCAGCGCCGCCAGGGCCGATTCGACGTCATCGAAGCCACACTCGCCGCAGGACCCGAGCAGCCGCTCGCGCTGGTCGGCGAGGACCTCGTCGGCACCGCGCTCGGCGCCAAGGGCCGCAAGCAGGAGCTCGAGACGCTCGACCTCGCTGCGCAGCCGGGCCGCGCGGCTGGCGACGTCGACATCGCCCCCGCGCAGGCGGTCGAGGTCGGCCGCCGCAGCGGCGGTGGACGTCGTCAGCTCGGCGAGCGCAGCCCCGGCGACCGCGGCATCGTCCGCGCTGCTCGCCAGCGCCGCATCGGCCCCCTGCAACGCCGCCGTGGCGGCGGCAACGGCAGATGCCTCGGACTCCGCGGCCTGAGCCGCACTCATGGCGGCGGTCAGACGGGCGTCGGCCGAGAGCAGGTTGCGCTGGGCCTGCGCCGCATCCGCGCCGTCGGTGAGCGCGAGCAGCTCGGCGCGCCGTTCGAGCGTGGCCGCCAGGTCGCGCTCTGCGGCCTCGCGCAGCGCCCGCGCCGTGTCTGCAGCGTCCGTCGCGGCAGCCACGGCGTCGCGGCCCACGTGCTCGGCACCGACCGCGGCGGGGTGCGGATGGGTGCACGAGCCGCAGACCCTGCACGGCTGTCCGGGTGCCAGCCCGGCGGCGAGCTCGGCTGCGATATCAGCGACGCGCTGCTCCCACAGCACCAGCTGCCGTTCGCGGGCGCGCTGGTCGGCGTCCACGGCGCTGTCGCGGGCCCGCCGCGAGGCCGAGACGGCCTGCTCGACCTGCAGGAGGTCGACGACGTGCTGGGCGACGACGACGGCGGCGTCCCGTGCAGCCGTAGCGGGCAGCAGGTCGGCGGCGGCGACAGCAGCCGTCTGCTGGGCCGCCCTGGCGCGGGTGAGGTCGTCGACGGCTCTCTCGCGGGCGCTCAGTGCCGCGGCGCCGCGCTCACGCGCGTCCACCTGCTCGCGTCGTAGTGCGTCGATGCGCGACAGGGTGGCGGTGAGGGCGGCCTCGCGCACGGCTGCGTCAGCCAGCGACCCCAGCGCCGCGCCGTGCGCCGCCAGCAGCGTGCGCACCCCGACCTCGTCGAGGTCACCCACCACCTCGGCGACCGCACCCCGAGCCAGGCGGGCCGCCCGCTGAGCAGCCTCGGACCGCTGCGCGGAATCCGAAACGGCGCTGACCAGCCCGGCGAGCGGAGCCGCTCGGCGCGCCAGCACGATCGTGGCCAGCGCCGCGGCGTGGTCGGTCTCGGCCTCGTCCAGCGCCCGCAGCCGCCCGGTCAGGTCGCGGCAGCGCACCTGCCGCGCGGCCAGAACGCGCGCCTGGTCGAGCACCAGGTGCAGCGACCCGGCCTGCTCGGCCCGCACCTCGTGCTCGACCTGGGCGGCCCGCTGCAGGGCCGATGCCCGGTCGAGCAGCGCGCTCACCTGCCGCGAGGCCTTGACGTCGACCTCGGCCGGCTCGTCGACCTCGTCGGTGTCAGGCAGGCCGGCGAACGCCTCGCCGGCGCGCGCCAGCACGGTGCGGGTGTGCTGGCGGGCGGTGTCGACGTCGGCCGCGAGACGGCGGCGCTGCTCGCCCAGGACGGCTTCGACACCGGTCCACCGCTCGATGGCGAACAGCCGGCTCAGCAGCACGCGGCGCGCCTCGGCGTCGGCCCGCAGGAAAGCGGCGAAGTCTCCCTGGGGCAGCAGCACCACCTTGGTGAACTGCTCGTGGCCCATCCCGAGCAGGTCGAGCAGCAGCTGGGCCGCCTCGTCGTTGCGCGTGGTGACGGGCACCCACTCGCCACCCACCTGCTCGCGGACGTGGGTCGAGGCGGGCGCCGTCGTCGTCCCGGTGCCGCGCTTCTTCGGCCGCGCCCACTCCGGCGTCCGCGTCACCTCGAGCCGGCGGCCGCCCACCGTGAGCTCGAGCCGGACGCGCGGCTCGACATCGGCGGCGGCGTGGTCGCTGCGCAGCCGTGGGCGGCCGCCGGACCGGGCACCGGGCAGCTGGCCGTACAGGGCGTAGCAGACCGCGTCCAGGACGCTGGTCTTGCCCGCACCGGTCGGCCCGTGCAGCAGGAACAGGCCCCCGGCGGCGAGCTGGTCGAAGTCGACCGTCTCGGTGCCGGCGAACGGCCCGAACGCGGTCATCGACAGCCGGTGCAGCCTCACCGCCGGCACCTGACGGGCGGACTCACGCGGCGGTCTCCTGCTCGAGCTCGCGGGCGCGCTCGAGAGCGTCCGCGAGCAGTCCCCGCTCGGCGTCGTCGGCGGCCGATCCGCGCACGTGCTCGACGAAGCCGCAGCAGACGTCCAGGTCGCCGCGCCCGCGGATGCGACCGGCGTAGTCCGCGACCAGGTGGCCCACGCCCTCGGGCTCGAACGACAGGCTCAGCGTGTGCGGGAAGCGTCGTTGCAGCTGGGCCATCGCCGCCCTCGGCCGGGCTGCGTCGGTGAGCACCACCTGGCACCAGGCCCGCTCGGCGTGCTCGTGGGCGGGGTCGGCAAGCAGCGGGGCGATCTCACCGCGCAGCGTCACCAGCGGGCGGGGGACCGGAGCGGGCAGCGCCTCGACCCCGCGGACGCCGCCCGGGCCGAGGTCGACCAGCCAGGCGCCCTTGACGTGGGCCGCCTCGGAGAAGGAGTAGGCGAGCGGGGAGCCGCTGTAGCGCACCGTCTCGGCGAGGCGCTGGCGCCCGTGCAGGTGGCCGAGGGCGACGTAGTCGACGCCGTCGAACACGGCCAGCGGCACCGCGCCGACGCCCCCGACGCTGATGTCGCGCTCGGAGTCGCTCGCCTCGCCACCGACGACGAACGCGTGCGCGGCGACGACCGCGCGGGTCGGTGTCGTCCGCGCCGAGAGGTCGGCGCGCACCCGTCCCATCGCCGCCTCGAGGACCCCCTGGTGGCTGCGGCGGCTGCCGAGCGCGTCGGCGACCATCGACGGCTCGAGGTAGGGCAGGCCGTAGATGGCGACCGGGCCGTACTCGTCGTGCAGCAGCACCGGGCGGGCGAGGTCGGCGGTGGCGCTGCGCACGTGCACGCCGCCGCGCTCGAGGACGCTGGACGCGAATCCCAACCGGCCGGCCGAGTCGTGGTTGCCGCTGGTGAGCACCACCTGAGCGCCGGCCGAGCGCAGCCGACTGAGCGCTTCGCTGAGGACGGCGACGGTGTCGACGGCAGGCAGCGCCCGGTCGTAGACGTCACCGGCGACGACGACGACGTCGACGCCCTCGTCGACCACGACGTCGACCAGGTGGTCGACGAAGGCGACCTGGTGCTCGAGCATCCCGACCCGGTGGAAGCTGCGCCCCAGGTGCCAGTCGGAGGTGTGCAGGATGCGCATGGCCCGACTGTAGGAGCCGGCACCGACAGCGACGGGGACCCGCGCCGGGCCGCGACGGAACGGTGGCCCGGGAGACGCCGCCGTGGTTGGGTTCGCTGCATGGGAGACGACGTCGTCGGTGCGACGTACACGCGTGAGCATCGCCAGCGCTACCGCGAGAAGGTGCGCCAGTGCCTCGACGTCTTCGAGCGCATGCTGTCCGAGTCCGGCTTCGATGTCGACGAGCAGCTGACCGGGCTCGAGATCGAGCTGAACCTCGTGGACGCCGACTTCGCCCCCGCGATGGTCAACGCGGCGGTGCTCGCGAGCATCGCCGACCCCGACTACCAGACCGAGCTCGGGCAGTACAACATCGAGCTCAACGTCAGTCCCCGGCCGCTGCGCGGGGACGCCGTCCCCGAGCTCGAGCGCCAGCTGCGGGCCAGCCTGAACGCCGCCGAGGCCAAGGCCAACACCGCGGGCGGGCACATCGTGATGATCGGGATCCTGCCGACCGTGATGCCGCAGCACTTCCACACCGAGTGGATGAGCGCCAACGCCCGCTACGCCGCGCTGAACGAGTCGGTGTTCGCCGCCCGCGGCGAGGACCTGCTGATCGACATCCAGGCGCCCGGCGGTGGCGAGCGGGTCACGGCGTACGCCGACACCATCGCCCCCGAGAGCGCGTGCACCTCGGTGCAGCTGCACCTGCAGGTCAGCCCGCAGGAGTTCGCCCCGGCGTGGAACGCAGCCCAGAGCCTGCTCGGGCCGCAGCTGGCGATGGGCGCGAACTCGCCGTACCTGTTCGGGCGTCAGCTGTGGGCCGAGACGCGCACCGAGCTGTTCCTGCAGGCCACCGACACCCGGGCCGTCGAGCTGCGCAACCAGGGCGTGCGACCGCGGGTGTTCTTCGGCGAGCGGTGGATCACCTCGATCTTCGACCTGTTCGAGGAGAACGTGCGCTACTTCCCGGCGCTGCTGCCGGAGGTGTCGGACGAGGACCCGGTGGCCGTCCTGGACGCCGGTCACGCACCTCGCCTGCAGGAGCTGCGCCTGCACAACGGCACCGTCTACCGCTGGAACCGGCCGATCTACGACGTGGTGGCCGGCCGCCCGCACCTGCGGATCGAGAACCGCGTGCTGCCGGCGGGGCCGACCGCCGTCGACGTGCTGGCCAACGCCGCGTTCTACTACGGAGCCATGCGGGTGCTCACCGCCGAGGACCGTCCGGTCTGGACCAAGATGAGCTTCGCGACGGCGGAGGCCAACTTCACCGAGTGCGCCTCCCTCGGGATGGCGGCGTCGGTGTACTGGCCGGGGTTCGGTGAGCTGCCCGCCGAGGAGCTCGTGCTGCGGCACCTGCTGCCGCTGGCCCACGAGGGTCTGGAGCAGTGGGGGATGTCCGCCGCGGCACGCGATCGGTACATGGGGGTGATCGAGGGCCGCTGCAAGACCGGCCGCAACGGCGCCGAGTGGCAGGTGTCGACGGTGCAGGCGCTCGAGCGGCGCGGGCTCGACCGGCTGGCAGCGGTGCGCGAGATGCTGAGGCACTACGCGCAGGGCATGCACAGCAACGAACCCGTGCACACCTGGGAGGTACCTGCCTGAGCCGCCGGGTCCACTGCGCTCAGCGCTCGATCAGCCGCCGGGCCACCTCGCCGTAGTCCTCGCCGTCCTCGACGTCCACGAGCCGCACCGGCGCAAGACCGGCGCCCTCGAGCTCGCTGACCAGCTGCTCGTGGTCGCTGCGGTCGGCGGCCCCGTGCACGATCACCGGGTGCCCGGCGACGGCGTACCCGCGCACGACGGCGACCGAGATCGCATGCCGCAGCACCGGGTCGGGTGCCCCGGCCTGGTTGCCGCGCACGGCCTTGTCGAACAGGTCGGTGCGGACGACGGCGGCGCGCGACAGGCGCTCGGCCAACCGCTGGGCGACGACCCCGGTGCCGGGACCGGCCAGCACGACGATGCCCGGCCAGGGCACGGCCACCGGTGACGCGCCGGATGCGCCCGGCTGATCGGACGGCGGGGGAGCGGGGGAGTCGTCGGGGGGATCCACCTGAGCGTCCACCGGGACGCCCGGCACCGGGCCGGGCAGCCGCGGCGCGGTCACGGTGGGGCGCACCGGGCTCATCACGGCCCGGGACTGCTCGCGCAGGTCACCGCCCTCGTCCGGCCACCACCACGAGAAGGTGAGGTCGTCGTCGTCCGTGGTGATCACCAGACCGACGCGCTCGGGACCGGTGCTGCCGAAGACGCCGTGCTCGCCCTCGCGGAAGACCATCGTGTCGCTGGCGCCGTCGGAGGTCGCGACCAGCGTGACCGCGTCGTCGACGCGACCCAGCCGGGCCGCCTCGGCGTGCTGCAGACCGTGGTCGTGCGACCAGGCCTCGTACTCCACCACCAGGGTGCCGTCGCCGGCGTCGGTGAGCGACACCCGGGCCACGAACTCGTCCGGGCCGGTGCCGCGACCCCAGTAGACCCCGCTGGCGTCGGCCAGGAGGTCCAGGATGCTCACGCGCCGGCCCTCAGGTTCCAGTGCCGGACGCTGGGGACGCCGCGGCTGTGCGCCAGCACAGACACTCCGGCAGGGTCCAGCAGCAGGCGTTCGCCCAGCCGGGGGTCCGAGCCCAGCCAGCACGCGGCCAGCACCCGCAGCGCGTGACCGTGGCCGACCAGGACGACGTCGCCATCGGCCAGTGACGGCAGCACCCGGGCGATCACGGCGCGGCCGCGGTCGGCCACCTGCTGCAACGACTCGCCCGGCGTCGCACCGGGCACGACGCCGTCGTCGAACACCGTCCAGTCAGCGCCGGCGCGCTCGCGGATCTGGTCACCGGTCAGGCCCTCGTAACCGCCGTAGTCCCACTCGACCAGGCGCGGCTCGACCTCGGGGTGCAGACCCGCGAGCCGGGCGGTGTCGGCCGCCCGTCGCAGCGGCGAGGTCAGCGCCAGCGCGGGGGCGTGCCCGTCGAGCAGCTCACCGACGAGCCCGGCGGCGGCGTCGGCCTGCCGCTCGCCGACGTCCGTCAGGGCCAGGTCGGTCAGACCGGTGTGGCGACCGTCCCGGGCCCACTCGGTCTGTCCGTGCCGCAGCAGGATCAGGGCGCCGGCCATCAGTAGCGGGCCCCCACCGGTGCGGGCAGGGCGTCCAGCTCGGCCAGCGTCTCGGCGTCCAGGCTCAGATCGGCGGCCGCCGTGTTCTCGGCCAGGCGCTCGAGGCGCCGGGTGCCGGGGATCGGCACGACCCGCTCGCCCTGGGCGAGGCACCAGGCCAGGGCGACCTGCGCGGGGGTGGCACCCAGCCGCTGCGCCACCGCGCGCACCGCGTCGACGATCGCCTGGTTGGCCGCCTGCGCCTGCTCGGTGAAGCGCGGCAGGCCACTGCGGAAGTCATCGGCAGCGACCGTCGGCATCGTGCCGGTGAGGAACCCGCGACCCAAGGGGGAGAACGGGATGAAGCCCGCGCCGTGCGCCTCGCACCACGGCAGCACCTCGGTGAGCGGGTCACGAGTCCACAGCGACAGCTCGGACTGCACGGTGGCCACCGGGTGGAGCGCGTGCGCCTGCTCGAGGGTGGCGACGTCGACCTCGCTCATGCCGATGGCGCGCACGAGGCCGGCACTGACCAGCTCGGCCATCGCCCCCCACGTCTCGGCGACGGGGACCTTCTCGTCCACGCGGTGCAGCTGGTAGAGGTCGATGACGTCGGTGCCCAGCCGCTGCAGCGACGCCTCGACGGCCGACCGGACGTGCTCGGGGCTCCCGTCGCGCTCGATCGGGTGGCCGGCGCCCTCGGTGACCAGGCCGACCTTGGTCGCGAGGGTCACCTCGTCGCGGCGACCGGCCAGGGCGCGCCCGACGAGGGTCTCGTTGTGGAACGGGCCGTACACGTCGGCGGTGTCGATCAGCGTCACGCCTGCGTCGATCGCCGCGTGGATCAGCGCGACCGATCGGTCGTCGTCCCGCTCGGCCGGGGTGTACGCCCACGACATGCCCATGCAGCCCAGGCCGATCGGCCCCACCTGCGGGCCGCCGCCCCACAGCGTCCTGCTCGTCATCTGCGTCATGGCACGACCGTATGGGCTGGGCGCGACATGGGCACGTGCGGGATCCCGTCCTCGACGAACGCTTCGCCGTCGACGGCGAAGCCGAACCGCTCGTACCACTGACGCAGGTGAGTCTGGGCGTCCAGCACGAACGCCGCACCGGACGACGCGGCCAGCGCGTGCTCGACCAGCGCGCCTGCGAGCCCGAGCCCGCGGGTGTCGAGTCGGGTGCAGACGCGGCCGATCCGGCGTCCGCCGTCGGGCTCGCCGAGCACCCGCAGGTACGCCGTGGGGCCGGCTGCGTCGGCCAGCCACAGGTGGCGGGTGGCCGGCTCGGTGTCGCGGCCGTCGAGCTCGGGGTAGGGGCACTGCTGCTCGACGACGAAGACGTCCACCCGCAGCCGCAGCAACGCGTACGCGGTCGCGACGTCGATCTGCTTCCAGGCCGCAGACTGAACGGTTTCCGCGCTCACCGCCCCATCGTGCCCGATCCACGCCCGCGCGGACTCACCCGTTCAGGTCAGCGTGCCGGCTGCCGATGCACCACGGGGACGCCGCCCGACCGGTCGGCGAGGGACGTCGCGAGGGAGTCCATGCGCAAGGCCGGCTTGGCCGTGGTGGCTGCTCTGGTGGGCCTGAGCACCGGGTGCCAGTCGGCCACCCCGCAGTCCGAACCCGCGGTCGCTCCGGTCGCCGCCGTCCGAGGGCCGTCGTGGGCTCCTGCGCCGGTTCGGGCCGGCGGCGCCAGCGCTGTCGCGACGACGTCCGGGCAGACCTTCGCGCTGCACACCCGCAGCGGTGACGTGACCTTCGTGCCCGGCATCAACCTCGGCACCACCACCCCGGGCCACTACCCCGGCGAGGTCGCGATCGAGGCCGTGGACTACCACCGCTGGTTCGCCGAGATGGGCGCCCTCGGCATCCGGGCGGTGCGGATCTACACGATCCACCGGCCGGCGTTCTACACCGAGCTGCTCGCCTACAACCACGCCCACCCCGACGCACCCCTGTACGTGGTGCAGGGCGTCACCCCGCCGGACGAGACGTACCTGCAGACCCGAGACCTGTACGCCCCTGGCCCGACCGCGGCCTTCGACGCCGAGAGCCGGGACGCCGTCGCTGCGGTCACCGGGCGGCTCGAGCGCTCACTTCGGCCCGGCCGGTCGTCTGGACGATGGACCGCCGACATCTCGCCGTACGTCATGGCCTGGCTCAGCGGCGTCGAGATGGACCCGCCCGCGCTGCACGACTCCGACCGGCGCAACGCGGCCAAGCCGGCCTTTCGCGGTCGGTACTTCACGAGCTCGCCGGACGCGACGCCCACCGAGCGCTGGATCGCCGCGCGCCTGGAGGTGCTCGCGGCCGCCGTCCACGCCACCGGCCGCACCGCGCCCCTCGCCTTCGTCAACTGGCCAACCACCGACCCGCTGCGTCACCCCACCGAGCCCATCGGCCGCGAGGACCTGGTCGGCGTCGACGCCAACCACGTCAAGCCGACGAGGGAGTGGACCGGCGGGTACTTCGCCAGCTTCCACGCCTACCCTTACTACCCGGACTTCCAGCGGCACGAGCCGGCCTACCAGAAGGCCACGTACGCCGGGCGCAGCGACCCGTACGCGGGCTACCTGACGGCCCTGAAGAAGCACCACCCCACGATGCCGACGCTGATCACCGAGTTCGGGGTGCCGTCGTCCGTCGGCGCCGCCCACTTCGGGCCGCTGGGTCGCGACCAGGGCGACCACGACGAGCGCGAGGCGATGGCCACCGACGCCTCGCTGCTGCGCGAGATCAAGGACCTCGGGCTCGGCGGGGGTTTCGTGTTCGAGTGGACCGACGAGTGGTTCAAGTACACCTGGAACACCCAGCCGCGCCAGCAGCCGGGCGACCGCAAGGCGCTGTGGCACGACCCGTGGACCAACGAGCAGTGGTTCGGCGTGGTGGCCACGAACGCGTCGGGACGCAGCCCCGTCACCAGGATCGGCGGGGCCGGTGTCGCGCTCGACGTCTCGCACGACGAGTCCTGGGTGCACGTCACGGCCAAGGTGCCGCAGTCGGGCGCGAAGATCGTGATCGGGTTCGACGTGCTGCCCGGCACCGGTCAGCCGCCCCGGCTGCCCGCGAACGCCGGCGCCAACTCGGGGTCGGACATCGCCGTCGTCGCCGACGCGGACGGCGTGCAGGTGCTCGGTCGCGCCGACCAGGACGGTCGGCTGCTTGACGGGCGTGGCGTCGGCAACGACCTGCAACCGGGGACGTGGGCACTGCAGCGCCTCACGACCAACCGCGCCCTGCAGGTGCCGACGACGAAGAAGCGGCTCGCCGCCGAGTACCTGCCCGTCGGCGACCTCCGCGAGGGGCGGTGGGAGCCCGGCGAGCCGGGCTACAACTCGCTCTCCCAGTACCACTGGTCGACGGACGGCACGATCCTGACGCTGCGGCTGCCCTGGGCGTCCCTGCTGATGGGCGACCCGTCCTCCCGCAGCGTCCTGCGGGTGCACGGCCAGGAGGCCACGGTCGAGGTCGTGCCCGGCATCACGGTGCGCGCAGTCTCGGCGGGGGCCGACGTCACCGGCACCTACACCTGGCCGACGTGGACCGCGGTGCAGCACACCGAGCGGCTCAAGGACGGGTCCGGTGACCTCGGCGCGGCCTACCGCGACACCGCCGTCACCCCGCTGGGCTGAGCGCCGACTCCTTGTGCGCCGCGTGCTTGCCGGTCTTGGCCGACTCGACGACGAACATCGGGTCGTCGTCGCTGGCCCGGAACTGGTGGCCGGCGAGGGTGAAGTCCGCCGTCTTCCGCTCGACCACCGTGCCCTCGGTCGTGCCCTGCTCGGTGTTCCAGGTCACCTTGCTGCCCCTGCGGATGCTCATGAAACGGACACTAGTGACGGCCGGACGTCGGGTCGCGACCTGACGCGAACGGGCACACTGGTCGCGTGAACACGTCCATCGCCCTGCTGCGCGGCATCAACGTCGGCACCGCCAAGCAGGTGTCGATGGCCGACCTCGCCGAGGTGTTCCGGTCGAAGGGCCACACCGACGTCACGACGGTGCTCCGCAGCGGCAACGTCGTGTTCTCGCACGCGGCCCCGCTGGCTGCCGGGGCGGCCGACGACCTGCAGACCGCGATCGCTGCAGCCACCGGCGTCTCGTCGTCCGTGCTGGTGGTCGACGCCCCGACCTTGCGGGCGATCATCGAGGCCAACCCGCTGCTGGACGTCGGCACCGACCACTCGCGACTGGTCGTGGGCTTCGTGTCGGGCCGGCCCGACCCGTCAGTGGCCCCGGATGCGGCGTCCCTGGCCCCCGAGCAGCTCGTGGTGGGGGAGCGGGCGGTCTACCAGTGGTGCCCGGACGGGATCTCGAAGAGCACGGTGCCGCCGGCGTTCTGGCGCCAGGTCGCGCCGCTGGTGTCGGTGCGCAACTGGCGTACCGTGCTGCGGCTGGCCGAGCTCGTGGGGGTCGGTTCGTCTCGCTGAGGCGGTGGCGCGCGTAGGGTCGGACGCATGCCTGCCAACGCCTCACCTGCCTACGCCTCCGTCAACCCCGCCACCGGCCAGACCCTGCAGGAGTACGACCTGCTGGACGACGCCGGCGTCGAGTCGGCCCTGGCCCGCACCCACTCCGGGTTCGCGACCTGGCGCGCCACCGACGTCCAGCAGCGCGCCGCGGTGCTCACCCGCACCGCCGAGCTCTACCTCGAGCGGATCGACGAGCTCGCGCGCACGATGTCGCTCGAGATGGGCAAGCCGCTGCGCGAGGCGCGCGGCGAGATCAAGCTGTCGTCGGCGATCTTCACCTACTACGGCCAGAACGGCCCCGGCTTCCTGGCGGACGAGCGGCTGGACGTCCCCGGCGGCGACTCGGTCGTGCGCCGCGAGCCGGTCGGCGCGCTGCTCGGCATCATGCCGTGGGACTACCCGCACTACCAGGTCGCCCGGTTCGCCGGCCCGAACCTGGTGCTCGGCAACACGATCCTGCTCAAGCATGCCTCGCAGTGTCCCGAATCCTCCGCCGCCATCGAACAGATCTTCTCCGATGCCGGCTTCCCTGAGGGCGCGTACCGAAACCTCTACGCCTCAACCGTTCAGATCGCCGACATCATCATCCCGGATCCCCGCGTGTGTGGTGTCTCGCTGACCGGTTCGGAGGCAGCGGGCGCCGCCGTCGCGGAGGTCGCTGGCCGCAACCTCAAGAAGGTTGTGCTCGAGCTGGGCGGTTCCGACCCGTTCATCTTGCTGAGCACCGACAACCTCGATGAGGCCGTCGATGCCGCCGTTGCCGCGCGTCTGGACAACTCCGGCCAGTCGTGTAACGCCGCAAAACGCTTCATCGTGATCGACGATCTCTATGACGACTTCCTGACACGTTTCACGGCGAAGCTGACCGGGAACGTTCCGGCAGATCCCATGTCGGCGGATACCACCCTTGGCCCGCTTTCCTCGCTCGGTGCCGCCGAGAACCTCGAGGCGCAGCTTCAGCGTGCCGAGGCGCAAGGCGCCACCATTGCCTCCCGCGGTCGCCGTGACGGCGCCTACTTCACACCGACGGTTCTCACCGGCGTCAACCCTGAGAACGACGCCTACCGGGAAGAGTTCTTCGGCCCGGTGGCCAGTGTGTACCGGGTGGCGAACGAGGCCGAGGCGCTCCAGCTGGCCAACGACATCCCGTTCGGCCTTGGTTCCTACCTCTTCACCACGGATGCGACGCAGGCCCTGCGCGTCGCCGATCTGATCGAGGCGGGAATGGTGTTCGTCAACGGGACGGGCCTGGACAGCCCGGAGCTTCCTTTTGGCGGAGTGAAGAGGTCCGGTTTCGGACGCGAGCTCGGACGCTTCGGCATCGCGGAGTTTGCCAACAAGAAGCTCATTCGCATTCTGAAGTAGTCGTGGTGAGCACCCGTTCGTGGTGCCCTGGGAGAGGGGTCGAGAAGATGGTGGCACCCCTTCACATGAGCCGACTCAAGGTTCCTATTGGCCCCGGCCGCCGCCCCCGAGTACGTGGCCATGACGATCAAGGACCAGGGCGAAGAGCAGGGCCAGGCATGGCTGGCCAACCTGCGGCCCATCTGTCCCCAGATGGCGCGCGTCTTCATCACACCGGAGGGGGTCGGCATCCTCGACTTCGAAAGCCGATCCCCAGCGCGATTGAACGAGCGATGGCGGGCGCCAGCTCATAGGGCGCCAGAGTCGCGCGACGTGGCCACGCAGACGCAGAAACAGCGTGGCGATGACGCTTTCCCTTGGGATACCGCTGCGGAGCTGGACGAGACGTTCGACGCCGCCGGGAGAAAGCACAGTCGAGCCATCTTGTGCCAGGACAGTGCGAAGGCGGACCCCCATCAGAGGCCCGCCTTCGCAAAAACGTTGCGGCAGTGTGGAATCCGGCGTTCAGCGCCGGAGCTTGCTAGATGTCGTAGTACATCTCGAACTGCCCCCGCATGAATGAGAGTCGTTGGCAGTGATGGGCATATGGCCTCTGACCTGCGCATATGCCGTTTAGGGTCGTCGACGAGTGACGGTGGGAAACGAACCTGCCAAGGACTTTCCAAGGACTGAAGACTGATCCGAGGGCCCACCTCTTGATGCCGACTACTGCCGACTTCCCACGCCTCGGCACCCATCGTCGGCATGTCGTTTGCCATTCTCGGCGGGAGCGCGTCCACTGGCTGAGTGATCCCTTGAAGCGTGTCGGTGGGGACGTCGTAGACGGAGGACTCCCACGCCCGATTTATGACGACAGAACTGGAAAGGGCGACCGAAACCCATTGGGAGGGCTTGCGATCCGCTGTTTCGTCCGTGGACTCAACTTTCGTTGACGCTGGCTGACCCTGCTGGGCAGCGTTTCTCGCTCTTGTGCGCGACAAACGTGCCACTGGACGTTCGAGGCTGGTTGGTGTCAACGCCAACGGAAAATGGACTCGACCCAGAGCGACGCTGGGTTCCAGAACCCAAGCGCCGTAGCGGGATCAGTTGCTCACGTGCCGTCGGCACTGCGGTTCTTCTTGCGGTCTGAGAGCTGCGAACCCCCACCCTAACGGCCAGCGTTGCCGCGAACTGCCTTGAGGGGATGGACTTTTCGGGCGGTTTGCTTGGAGCAGTTTCCCCAGCGGTCTACCAAGATCCGGCAAAGTTTACCGAGATTTGGCAAAGCGCCGGACTTTCGGTCCAGATAGCTCTAGGTTCACACGAAGATGGGGGCCGAACTACACGCGGGGTTATCATGCGGGGAACCAAGGCTCTCAAGGTACGTGGCATCGGTGGGCGTTGGGTCCGTAGCCGAGTTCGACGGGTTCGCGCCGTCACGTTTGTCGCGGTGACGAGTCTCCTGCTTGCACTGACCCCGTTCGTCGCGCTGCCGGCGTCGGCCGCGCCGGTTATCGGCGGACAGCTGTACTCCACCGGCGTCCCGGTCACGGTCACTGTGCTGCCCGCCAGCGCCGGGTACACCAGTGAGCTGTGGCTGTTCGAACCCGGACCGGCGCGTCGCCTGGCGACGAACCGCGACGTGGGCAAGGTGGTCGACCTCGAACCTGTTGCCGCCGGTACTGAGCTGGTCTTCGGCACCAAGGTCCTCAACACCGGTAGCGAGTTCCGTATGGGGCCCGGGTCCAGGAACGGTGATGGACTTGCCCACGCCGTGGTGGATTTCCAGGGCGAAGGGCACGCTGTGGTCGGTTTCGAGGACCTGTTTGGTGGCGGTGACCGGGACTACAACGACAACGTCTTCGATTTCCAGGGTGGGATCACGCCGGTACCGGACCAGACGCCCAGTGCGGCAGCGGGTCCAGACCGGCACGTTCCTGAAGGCAGCCTCGTGCGCCTCGATGGGAGCGCCTCGACAGACCCCGACGGTAACCCGCTGACCTACTCCTGGGCCGTCACCTCCCACACTGGCCCCCCGGTCGCTCTTTCGGATCCGACCTCGGCAGCACCGACCTTCCGCGTGCCTGACGATGGCAGCTACACCTTTACTCTTGAGGTGTCCGACGGCAGTCACACAGCCTCGGACGCGGTCACGGTCACGGTCATCAACGCTAATCCGGCGCTCACCCTCAGCAACAAGCCCGCATACGCGCGCGGTGCCGCGGTCGTAAACGCGTCAGTAACTGACGCTGGCTTCCTGGACACTCACGTCGCTGTCGTCGACTGGGGCGACGGTACGCCGACGACGCCCGCCAACGTGGACGCCGCCGGCGCCGGGTGGGCGGGCGTCCTGGCGGCACACTCCTACCCGAAGCCGGGGAACTACCCGGTGACGATGACTGTTACCGACGATGACGGCGCCGTGGTGACAGGCCGAACGTCCTTGGAGATCGTGGAACCGATCGCCTTGTGGGCCAACAGCGCCACGGCTGCTTCGGCCGTCAACTGGACAGCCTCCAAAGTGGTCGTTTCCGGACGGGTCCACACCAACGGGGATCTGCGCATCAGGGGCAGCGACAAGACGTTCGTCGGGTCCACGGAGTTCGTCGGCGCGCTCGACCTCGCTGGAGCCGGTGCGACCTTCACTCCGGCAGCCAAAAAGGTTGCGGTAGAACAGTTCCCGATCCGTTACGTCCTGGGCGACTACCGGCCCGGTGGGCGGGCAGCCACGGCGGCAGGATCAGCTTTCCATGACATGACGGCTGCCTGCACCACCGGCGGCGCGTGGCAGGTCGACGAGCAGAACCTCGACGACGGCCTCTACTACGCCAACTGTCCGGTCCGGCTGACCGGGCACTCTCTCGCCGGCCGCGTCACCATCGTGGCCGAGGGCCCGATTCACGTGGCGGGAAGCAGCGCAAGATTCGACCCGTTCATGGACGGGTTGCTGTTCGCGTCATCGTCCACGGTCGATGACGCGATCAAGTTCTCCACGTCCAACTCCAGGTTCGTCGGCTACACCTTCACCGAGCACGGTGGCATTGCCCTTTCTGGCTCCGGTGACAGCTTCTTCTGTGGGTTGCTCGCTGACCGCGTGCAGATCTCAGCGCAGAACCTGACGATCACGGCATCCGGTTGCGCTCAGGGGGCGCCGACGACGTTGCCGCCGCTGCTGGTGCCACACCTGTCCTTGAGCCTGATGACCGACCCCGCAAACGGCAGCACCGCCCTGCCAGGGCAACCGGTCACCCACACCGTCCGTCTCACCAACGACAAGGCCGCCTTGGTCGTCACGGGTGTCATCGGAGTCGAGAACCTGACCGCCAGCACCGTCACCGCAACTGGCGCCGACCTGGCTCTGCAGCGGCTCGATGCGGTCAGCCGGGACTGGGTGGACCTGCCGAACGTTGAGTTCGCGGTGCACCCCATAAAGTCCCCGGGCGCGATGTTCCCCGGGCTCGACGCAATCCAGGGTGGCAGCACCGGACCCCGAGGCCTACTCGCATGGGCGTACCGCGGAACGACCAACCTCGACCCAGAGATGATCGCCGAACTCGAAGACCCCACCCGCACCAGCGGTCTTCGCGTGCGCGCGGCGGCGATCATGAGCCCCGTCGACGCCGCCGTCCGATAGCTGTCCAACGGAGATGACCTTCTGGCGGCCTACCGTGCGCAGAGCGCCGACGCCACCGACGTCAACGTCAACCTCAGCACGGTCGGCTCCGCGATCCGCACCTTCACCGCAGGGACGACCCCGGCACTATCGCGGCTGAGCCCCGGCCAAGGCGTGACCCTGGCTGCGGAGTCGGCGATCCCGGCCGTGGCGGACCGCGGCAAGGACGAGACGGCGGGCAGCTACGTTGCCCGGTTACGCGCCATGGACAACAACAAGCTGCTCGCAACGTCAAACGCCTCCGCCCAGGCAACCGTCGGTCTCATCCTCACCGACCAGAGCCTCAGCGCAGTGACGCGCGTGCTGCCGGTGCTCAACCTCAAAGTGACTTCACCGGCGGAGGTCCGTACCGGAACCGACGCCAGCTGGACCATGACGACGATGAACGTTGGACACGCCAACGCAACCGGGATGAACCTCAGCAGCGACCTCGCCACGGCGCTCGACGTCACCCCCGACGTCCCAACTCAGGTCGCCCCTGGGGCCGAGGCCACCTTCACCTCTACATACGCCGTCCCACAGGCGGCCACCGGGTCGCTTGCCCACCAAACGTCCGTCGTCTGGAAGGACAGCCGCGGCTCGTCGTACGGCCCGATCGACCAGAGCGACGTCACCCGGCTGCTCTCACCTGCGCGCCTGGCGTTGACCAAGACCGCAGCCCAGTCCCTGGTGCAGAACGGAACCCAACGCATCCTGTACGAGGTCGCGGTGACCAACACCGGAGACACGGCAGTGAGCGACGTCGCCGTCAACGACCCGCTCGACCCCTACACCACCCTTGACGCCGCGACCCTTACCACGACGAACGGTTCGAACGGTGGCAGCGGACCCGACCGGGTCCAGGCAAGCATCCCAACCTTGCCCGGACACGAAACCGCACTGATCTCGTTCTGGGTCCAAGTCGACGCAGCCGTCCCGTCGACAGTCACCGCAATCACCAACCAGGCCACCGTCACCGCAACGGGCCTCCCGCCAGTTCCCAGCGACGATCCCGGCGTTCCGGGCGCCACCGACTCGACCATCACGCCAGTCGCAGCCAACGTGGGGCTCCCGGCCACCGAACCCACGCCTGGCGAAGCGACCGTGCCGGATCCCGGCCTGCCCCGTCCCTCGATCAGCCTCGCCTCTCCCACCGACGGGGCACGGGTCACCTCCCCGGTCAACGTGGCCGCAAACCTGGTGGCACCCGACGGGCAGACCATCACTCGGTGGCGGATCACCGTCCGCCCGGCAGACACCGTCGGTGCCGCCGATCGTGTCCTGGCCCAAGGTGTCGGGAATCCACCCCCTCCAGGGGCCCTGAACCTCGTGTCGACGCTCGCGGCCAGTGGCGAGTCGGGCGCCCTGAGCGTGCCCGTGTCCGCGACGCTGGACCCCAGCGTGCTGCCGAACGGAACCTGGCTGGTCACCGTCGCCGCCGAAGCCAGCGGCGGCGGGCTTCAGGCGTCGACGACGTCGGTTCTGGTGGACGGCCAGCTCAAGCTCGGCCGCTACGTTAGTGCTGCACGCGATCTGTCGGTTCGGATCGGCGCCACCCCCGTGGACGTCGTCCGAACCTATGACACCCTCGCTCTGGCCACCGGGGCGCGCGGCGACCTCGCGCCGGGGTGGCAAGCCGATATCGCCTCGGTCCGCGTGTCGGTCAACCGGCCGATGGGATACCGCGGCTGGAAGATGGAGCCCGCCGCGTGCGGACTGGTGTTCTGCATGCTCAAGTTCGCCAGCACCGCCCCGCACTACTCCACCGTGACCTGGCCCGACGGCCACCAGGACGTGTTCGACCTGGTCCCCACGGAGGGAAGCACCTTCTTCACCGGCCTGACATCGGCCCGGTTCGTCGCCCGCCCCGGTAGCACGGGAACGCTCGAGGCCATCGGCGACACCGGTCTGATGTTCACCGGCGACGGCAACCTGTACACCGGGTTCGGCGGCGGAGGGGTGTTCGACCCAAAGCAGTTCAAGCTCACCACTCGAGACGGCACGATCTATGAGATCGACCGCACTAAGGGCCTCATCTCGCTGACCCCTGTCGCCCAGCCGAAACTCATCTCAGGTCCTGGCGGCCTGGTGGACGCGGCCGGCAAGGGCATCACCTACGGGCGCGACTCGACCGGGCGCATCACCGAGATCCGAGGCCCCGCCGGCGAGAAGGTCACCTATGGGTTCAACGCCGCCGGCGACCTCAGCGTCGTCACCGGCCCCGGCGCTGGTGGTGTGACCTACGGGTACGACACCAACCACTACCTCACGTCCGTCAAGGACGACGGTGGGCACACTCTGCGCACCCTGGAGTACCAGGACGGCCGGCTGGCTGCGGTAGTGAACGCCGACGGCACCCGCAGCACCCTCAGCCTTGACCAGGCAGGGCGGCAGGAAACGCTCACCGACGCCACCGGGAAGCTGACTACCACCTCCACCTACGACGTCGACGGTGACCTGCTCCGCGAAGACCGCACCTTCGACGGGCGCACCCTGACCACCAGGTACACCTACGACGCGTTGGGGAACCCGACCAGCGTCACCGACCCACTCGGTGGCATCTCCACGGCCAAGTGGAACAGCAGCGGAGACCTGTTGGAGGAGGTCGACGCGGAGGCCCGCAAGAGCAGCTACACGTACAACGCTGCAGGGAACCCGCTGACCGTCGCCGGCCCGGACGGCGCCACGGCCACCACGATCACCTACACCCAGGACGGCCAGCCGGCCACGCAGAAGAACGCCGACGGCTCCATGCTCACCTACACATACGACCCCGACACCGGACGACTGCTCGGCGCAGCAGGCCCGAAGGGCAGAGCCCTGACCTACGGGTATGACACCGACGGGCGAGTCAACAAGGTGACCGACAACGCCGGAACCACCGCCGGCTACACGTACGACGCATCCGGGCGAACTCACACCGTCACCGACAACGCGGGCACCACCACCCTCACCCGTGACGGCGCCGGGAACATCCTGACCGTCGACGACCCATCCCACCAGATCACCCGGTACAGCTACGATGCCTTCGACCGCCCGCTGACCCTGACCGAACCCTCCGGCAAGACCAGCACCTGGACGTTCACCCCGGAGGGCTACCTGGCCCGCACGACCGACGGCACCGGCGCCGCAGTGACCTACGACTGGGACGCCGCCGGGCGCCTCACCGACGTCAAACCCGCTGACGGGCGCAACGTCCACTACGACTACGACCCGCTCGGGCGGATGACCCAAGCCACTGGGCCGGACGCGATCGCCGACCTGACCTGGGACGACGGCGACCGGCTCACCGCCACCCGGACGCGTCCGAGCGCCACGTCGCCACAGCCGGACGTCACCATCGGGCACAGCTACGACAAGGCCGGAGTCGTCACCGGCGTGGGCGTCCCAGCCGGACCCGTCGAGTACGGGTACGACAGTCGGGGTCGTCTGGCGACCATCGGGAACCAACAGCTGGGGCAGTTCACCCTCGGCTTCGACCAGCTGGACCGGCTCAACACGCTGACCAGGCCGAACACCGTTAATGACACCCTCGCGTGGGACGGCCAGGACCTCGCATCACGTGACGCCATCAAGGGGACCACGGTCCTTGGCCGCGCCGAGTACACCTTCGACTCCATCGGACGCCGCGCCTCCCTGACCGACACCGGTGGCGTGCACACCTACACACGCAACGATCGCGGCCAGCTGACCGGGGTCGACCACCCCGGCAACCGGGCCGACGAGACGTATGGGTGGGACCCGTTCGGCAACCGGACCGCCGACACCACCAGCCCCCAGGGCACCAACACCACCGGCCCCAGCGGTCGCCTGGCCGAAGACTCCCTCAGCGCGTACACCTACGACGGAGAGGGGCGCCTGACCCAGGCAAGGAACAAGTCCACCGGCGACATCACCACCTACACGTGGTCAACCCAGGGCCAGCTCCTCAAGGTCGCCCGGCCCGGTGGTTCGACCAGCACCTACCGCTACGACCCGTTCGGCCGACGGATCGAGGTCAACGACAACGCTCGCATCACCAGGTACGCCTGGGATGACGCAAACATCGTCGGAGAGTACGACGGCGGCAACCAGCTGACCGCCGCATTCGTCACCACACCTCAACCCGGACAGATGCTCGGCATGACACGACCCGACGGCACCCACCTCTATCCCTTGGTCGACGGGCTGGGCAGCGTCACCGCGCTCACCGACAGCGCAGGGGCAGTGGTCGGCCGGTACGAGTACGACGCCTACGGCTCACAGATCCAAGCCCCTACCGGCGCAGGCACCGGGGTTTACACCTTCACCGGACAGCAGTATGACGCTGCCACGGGCCTGTACTCGATGCGCTCCAGGTACTACGACCCCAAGCAGGGGCGCTTCATCAGCCCGGACCCCGTCGCCGCGAATAACCAGTACTGGTACGCCGAAGCCGACCCGGTCGACATGGTGGACGTCTTCGGCGAGACGTCATCGGTGGAGTACTCGTCGGTATCCTCCCTGAGCCGAGGCGTTGCGCTGGCTCTCCGAAACCAGGGCGGCGCCTACCTGTGCGGGAAACTAGTCCAGGCCGCGATTGCTTGCATGATGGGTGGAGACTTCAGTGCCAGCAGCCTCGGACAGGGAGGCGAGAGGCACGTTGCTTCCGAGCTCGGCAGCAAAGCCCAGCCGAACACCAAGACGTTCGACATCCCCGGCTCAGACATCGGCCGACGCCCCGACCTGGTCATGCGTCGATCCTGGGTCGAGGTCAAGAACTCAGCCAAGGTCTACTTCAGCAGTCAGATTAGTGACACTTTGCGTGGCGCCAGCAAAGTGAAAAAGACCTACGTAGTGTTGATTCGAGCATCGACGTTCCAGAAACTGGCGGCTTCTCCGTTCGGCAACATACTGGATCGAGCGACCAAGCGCTCAGGTCTCGCCATCGTCGGATGCCTGCCAGGATAGGAAAGCCGTGTCCATTAAGAGAGCTGTGTCCTTCATCTACGGTGCCCTGTACTCGTATGCGGACCTCACCGGCCCAGGAGCCTTGGGGCTCTTGGGTCACGCGCTGGACGCGGACCCGGACCTGAGGCCGTCAAGGCTGGACACAAAGGTGCCGCCACGACGGCAGGTGGAGTCCAGTGCCGAGGTGATGGCCGAGGCCGAGGCAGCCGGCTTTGCCAACAACCTGCACCTGTGGTGGCGAAACAGAGGCAGCGCCGCCCTTGCCGACGGTGGTCTGACGGTGCTGCAGCCTATTTGGGCACCGCAGGACGTGTACGTCGGTCTCAAGGAGGACTGGCTGCGGGACGAGGAGCACCGTGAGCGGCTGGCGGCCTGGATCCTGGGCGTGGGCGACGCCCACGATTCTTATGTCGGGGAGGTCTACTGGACCACGGTGACCAACGACCACCTCGTCGAACTGGTTGTCTCACACCGGCGCAGGGCCCGCCGCGCCGATGTTCAGCTCAGCAACGGTACGGGAAGCACGAACGAGTCGCGCTACCTCTGGCCGCACATGTGGCTTATCTACCTCGGCCCTTCCTACGTCCACAGGCTCGGCAAGGACAAGGTCAGCCGCCTCGGGGTCCGACAGGACTGGAGCGCCAACGGCGGAGCGCTGGTGTGGAATGCCCTCGACCCGTTCCTGCATGTTCCGGACGCGAAGACGAGCCTGGACTACCCATACGTCCAGTCGTGGATCGACGCACTCGGGCCGAACACGGTCATCCACGAGGAGTTCAAGCCCGCCAAGCAAGGCGAGCTCCTGCCCACCCGGGCAGAGCATGAGGCCGCGACCCGACCGGTTAACAAGCGATACCTCCCAGGCCAGCCGTAGGGAGGGCCGTGTCCTTCATCTACGGTGCCCTGTACTCGTATGCGGACCTGACCGGCCCGGGAGCGTTGGGGTTGCTGGGTCGTGCGCTGGACACGGACCCGGACCTGAGGCCATCAAGGCTGGATACTCAGGTGCCTCCGCGACGGCGGGTGGAGTCCAGCGATGAGGTGATGGCCGAGGCCGAGGCTGCTGGCTTTGCCAAGGATCTGTACCTCTGGTGGCGGGACAGCGGCGCGGGTGGTGAGGGTGGCCTCACGGTGCTGGCCGACCACAGGAGGCCACAGGACGTCTACTTCGGTATCAAGGAGGACTGGCTACGAGACGAGGAGCACCGTGAGCGGCTGGCGGCCTGGATCCTGGGCGTGGGCGACGCCCACGACTCCTACGTCGGGGACTTCTTCTGGACCACGGCGACGAACGACCACCTCGTCGAGCTG
>JBKJTJ010000312.1:0-5938 GCA_046590855.1 Actinomycetota bacterium | reverse complement strand
CCCACCCGCTACCCCGGGGTGAGCAGCGCGATGCTGACCCGGGTGCAGCGGCGGCTGGACGACGAGCTCGACGTCATCGACCACCTCGGCTACCCGACGTACTTCCTCACCGTCGCCGCCGTGTGCGACCTGGTGCGCGAGATGGGGGTGCGGGTGGCGGCGCGCGGGTCCGGTGCGGGCAGCCTGGTCAACCACCTGCTGGGCATCAGCGGGATCGAGCCGCTCGAGCACGGGCTGCTGATGGAGCGGTTCTGCTCACCGCTGCGCGCCCAGCTGCCCGACATCGACCTGGACGTCGAGTCCGCCCGCCGCACCGAGGTCTACCAGCGGGTGCTCGAGCGCTTCGGCGGTGACCGGGTCACCTGCGTGTCGATGATGGACACCTACCGGGTGCGCCACGCGGTGCGCGACGTGGGGGCCGCGCTGGGGCTGCCGCCCGGCGAGGTCGACGCCATCGCCAAGGCCTTCCCGCACATCCGGGCCCGCGACGCCCGTGCGGCCATCGCCGAGCTGCCCGAGCTGCGGGCCAGCGGCCTGGGTCACGAGCGGCTCGACCTGATGTTCGAGCTGGTCGAGCGGCTCGACGGACTGCCCCGCCACGTCGCCCTGCACCCGTGCGGGGTGGTGCTGTCCGACCGCACGCTGCTGGACCGCACCCCGGTCGAGGCCAGCTGGATCGGGTTCCCGATGAGCCAGCTCGACAAGGACGACGTCGAGGCGATGGGCCTGCTCAAGCTGGACGTCCTCGGCATCCGGATGCAGTCGGCGATGGCGTACGCGGTCGACGAGGTGGCCCGGGTCGACCACGTGCGCGTCGACCTGGACGACCGCACCGACGTGCGGCTGGACGACGAGGCCACGTTCCGGCTGATCCGCTCGGCCCACACGCTGGGGTGCTTCCAGATCGAGTCGCCCGGCCAGCGCGAGCTGGTCGGCAAGTTCGCCCCCGAGACGTTCAGCGACATCGTCATCGACATCTCGCTGTTCCGTCCCGGCCCGGTCAAGTCCGACATGATCACCCCGTTCCTGCAGGCCCGGCAGGGCTGGCGCGAGCCCGAGTACCTGCACCCCAGCCTGCGCGACGCGCTCGCCGAGACCTACGGGGTCGTGGTCTTCCACGAGCAGGTGCTGAAGATCGTCCAGGCCACCACCGGGGTCACCCTGGCCGAGGCCGACGAGGTGCGCCGGGCGATGGGCTCGACCACCGGCCAGGAGCAGGTGCAGGCCTGGTGGCGGCCGGCCGCCGCCGCCCGCGGCTACGCACCGGCCGACGTCGACCGGATCTGGGAGGTGCTCAAGGCGTTCGCCTCGTTCGGCTTCTGCAAGGCCCACGCCGCCGCGTTCGCGCTGCCCACCTACCAGTCGGCCTGGCTCAAGGCCCACCACCCGGCGGCGTTCCTGGCCGGGGTGCTCACCCACGACCCCGGCATGTACCCCAAGCGGCTGATCCTGGACGACGCCCGCAACCTGGGCATCGCCGTCCTCGGCCTGGACGTCAACGCCTCCGACGACACCTACCGGGTCGAGCAGGTCGCCGTGTGGGACGAGCCACCACCGGCGATCCTGGACCAGCTCGAGGCCGGTCCCAGCAGGCCGGACGCCGGCCCGCGCCAGGCGCCGGCAGCCGACTTGCCAGATGCTCGCGGCTACGGCATCCGGCTCTCGATCACCGACGTCAAGGGCATCAGCGCGGCCGAGGTCGCCCGGATCCTGGCCGGGCGCCCCTACTCCTCGCTCGCCGACTTCTGGCACCGGGCGCAGGTCTCGCGACCGGTGGTCGAGCGGCTCGTCGTGGCCGGGGCGTTCGACTCGCTGTACGGGCTCGGTGGCCTGGCCGCCCGGCTGCCGGTGCGCCGCCGCAGCCAGGTCACCCGCCGCGACCTGCTGCTGCAGGTGCTCGAGCTCGACCGGTGGACCCGCTCGACCGGACGGGCCGCCCGGCCGGCGGGCCGGTCCCGAAAGGCGGGGTCAGCGGGGTCCGTCGGCTCGGCCACGTCAGGAACGGAGGCGGGCCCGGTGCAGGAGCGTGACGTCCGGGTGCTGGCGGCGGCCCAGTCCCAGACGCGTCAGCCCGTGGTCCCGGCCGCCGAGCAGCCCGTGCAGCTGGCCCTCGACCTCGGTGACGCGCCGGACAGCACCCGGGTCACCGGGCTGCCCGAGATGACCGGCCCCGAGCGGGTCCGGGCCGAGCTCGAGGTGCTGGGTCTGGACGCCAGCGCCCACGTCCTCGATCTGTACGCACCCCTGCTCGAGGCGCTCGGCGTCACCCGCGCGAACGGCCTGCTGGGCCGGCGCACCCGCAGCGACCTGCTGATCGCCGGGGTGAAGGTGGCCACCCAGACCCCGCCGATCCGCTCGGGCCGGCGGGTGGTGTTCCTGACCCTGGACGACACCACCGGGCCGGTCGACGCCACGTTCTTCGAGGACGTCCAGGGCCCGTACGCCGCGACGGTGTTCCACTCCTGGTTGCTGCTGGTGCGCGGGGTGCTGCGCCGCACCGGCCCGCGCGGGGTGTCGGTGCGCGCCACCGGGGCCTGGGAGCTGCCGCCGCTGTGGGAGGCCTGGACCGCGGGCGGGATCAGCGCCGTCCACGACGCCCTCGAGGCCGCCGACGCCCAGGCCATGGCCCTGGCTGCTGGGCAGGTCGGGTACGGCGACCAGGCCACCCGGGGGGCGGCCGCCAGCCGCTCGGCCCGGCCGGTCGTGGCTGCACCCGACCTCACCGCACCTGTGCTCACCACCCCCGAGGACGAGCGGCGCGGCGGCATGGGCGGTGGCGAGCGGCACCGTCGGGTGCTGGTGCACGCCAGCGGGTTCCGGCAGTCGCCGTACGCCGACGTCAAGCCGGCGGGGGACGACACCAAGACCGCCCCGCGCAAGCTCTGGCACGCGAGCCCGGGCAGCTCGGGCCGATGACGGGCCGGCAGAGGGGTGCGCGGTGGGGTGCGCGGTGGGGTGCGCGGTGGGGTGTGCGGTGGGCGACGGTCACGACCCGGCCGGCCGGGTCCGGGGCATCACTAGGCTGGCGGGCGAGCGTGCGACAGCGCACGCCCCGCAGCCAGGGAGGCACGTCGTGGCCGAGCGTCAGCCCGACCCGTCGCGCCGACCCCGTCGTGGCGACGTGGCCAACTCCCCGCGCACGGCCGTGGTGTGGGAGGTCGTGCAGCAGCTCGCCGTCGACCTCGCGGCCGACCTCGCCGCCGACCCGGCGACCGGTCAGCAGACCCAGCGACCCGGCGCCCTGCGGGTGCTCGACGTCGGGGGCGGCACCGGCGGCCTGGCCGTCTCGCTCGCCGGCCTGGGGCACCGGGTCACCGTCGCCGACCCGAGCCCCGACGCCCTGGCGGCCCTGGAGCGCCGGGCCGCCGAGTCCGGCGTCCAGCACCTGGTCGAGGCGGTGCAGGCCGACGCGAGCACCCTCGAGGCGTTCGTCGAGCCGGCCGGCGTCGACCTGGTGTGCTGTCACGGGGTGCTCGAGTACGTCGACGACCCCGCGGCCGCGCTGGCCGCGGTCGCCCGCGTGGTCCGCCCCGGTGGGCTGGTCAGCCTGCTGGTGGCCCAGCGGTCCGCCGTCGTCATCGCCCGCGCGCTGGCCGGCCGGTTCGCCGAAGCAGCCCACGCCCTGGATGACCCCGACGGACGGTGGGGCGCCGACGACCCGCTGCCGCGGCGGTTCGACGAGTCGACGCTGGTGCCGCTGGTCTCCGCAGCCGGCCTGCGGGTGCGCCAGGTGCACGGGGTGCGGATCTTCAGCGACCTGGTGCCCGCGGCCCTGGTCGACGGTGACGCGGCGCGCACCGCGCTGCTCGACCTGGAGCGGCGCGCCGGTGACCACCCCGACCACCCGGTGCTGGCAGCGCTGGCCACCCAGCTGCACGTGGTGGCCGAGCGGCCGGCGTGACCCAGTGACCGGCGTGACGACAGTGACCGGCGTGACGGCAGTGACCCGGGTACGCGGGTGAGCCGGCGCCAGTTCACCCGCGCCGACCACGGCACCGACGCCGGCGCGCCGGACGACGCCGGCTGCACCGTGCTGCACGTCGACATGGACGCCTTCTACGCCTCGGTGTCACTGCTGGAGCACCCCGAGCTGGTGGGGTCCCCGGTGATCGTCGGTGGCGGGGGCACCCGCGGGGTCGTGCTGTCGGCGACCTACGAGGCACGCGCCTTCGGCGTGCACGCGGCCATGCCGATGGCCCGGGCCCGTCGTGCCTGCCCGCACGCCGTCGTCCTGGAGCCCGACCACGCCCGCTACGCCCAGGTCTCGCGCGGCGTGATGGCGCTGTTCGCCGACATCACCCCCCTGGTCGAGCCGCTGTCGCTGGACGAGGCGTTCCTGGACGTCTCGGGGGCCGTGCGCCGGTTGGGCCGGCCCGCCGAGATCGCCCAGCAGATCCGCGACCGGGTGGCCGACGAGCAGGGGGTCAGCTGCTCGGTGGGGGTCGCCTCGACCAAGTTCGTCGCCAAGCTCGCGTCGGGGCTGGCCAAGCCCGACGGTCTGCTCGTCGTCCCGCACGAGCAGACCCTCGCCGTCCTGCACCCCCTGCCGGTCGGGGCGCTGTGGGGGGTCGGCGAGCGCACCGAGGAGACCCTGCACCGGTTCGGGCTGCGCACCATCGGGGACATCGCGCACACCCCCGTCGACACCCTGCGCCGGGTGCTGGGCGAGGCGGGCGGCGCGCACCTGTTCGAGCTGGCCTGGGGTCGCGACCCGCGCTCGGTCGTCCCCGTCCAGTCCGAGCGCAGCATCGGCGCCGAGGAGACGTTCTCGCGCGACGTCGACGACCACGACGTCGTCCACCGCGAGCTGCTGCGCCTCGCCCAGCGCGCGACCTCCCGGCTGCGCGCCGCGCGACTGGTCGGGCGCACGGTCTCGATCAAGGTGCGGTTCGCGGACTTCACCACCATCACCCGATCGCGCACCCTGCCCGAGGCCACCGACGTCAGCCGCGACGTCTACGCCACGGCGTGCGCGCTGTTCGACGGGCTCGGCCTGCAGCGCGCCCGGCTGCGGCTGGTCGGCGTCCGGATCGAGGGCCTGAGCGACGCCGGCGCCCAGCAGCGCCAGCTGTTGCTGGACGAGCCCACCCACGGCTGGCGCGAGGCCGAGCGAGCCGTCGACCGCGCCAGCGCCCGGTTCGGTGCCGGCAGCGTGCGGCCGGCGACCCTGGTCGACCCCGACGAACCACCGCAGGCCCACCCACCGCGGACCCGGTGACGGCGCCCTCGACCCGACCACCGCGAGCGTCTCGGCCGTATCGGTCAAGCACCGGGGGTGCGGTGCCGACGACCAGATCGAGCCGAAAGACCCCCACCGCTTTCGCCACGGGCGGACGCGACCTATTCTGAATCCACAGGGGATGACCTCGTCGCCACCCGCGGCCCCAGCCACCCCACCGGGATCCAGCAACACCAGCGGGAGGACGCCGTGCCGCTGTCGGAGCACGAGCAGCGTCTGCTCGAGCAGATGGAGCAGGCGATGTACGCCGAGGACCCCAAATTCGCCTCGGCGATGCGGGGCCGCTCCTCCCGCGCGCGTCAGCGACGCAGGCTGCTGTTCGGCGGCGTCGGCGTCGTCGTCGGCCTCGTGCTGGTCGTCCTCGGGGTGGCCCGCAGCACCGTCCCGATCGCCGTCGTCGGCTTCGTCCTGATGCTCGCCGGGGCCGCGTTCGCCGCCACCCCCGAGCGCAAGAGCGGCCCGGTCGGCACCGTCGACGCCTCTGGCGCGACCACGACGCGGGCCCGACGTCGCCCCGCGGGCACCAGCTCGCGCGCCTCGTTCCTCGCCCGGCTCGAGCAGCGCTGGGACCGTCGCAAAGACGGCGGCTGGGGCGGCTGAACCGCCACGGCGGCTGGGCGTCTGAGCCGCACCGCTGCTGGGCCGCACCGCTGCTGGGCCGCACCGCTGCTGGGCCACACCGTGGCTGGGTGCCGGACC
>JBKJTJ010000233.1:0-3190 GCA_046590855.1 Actinomycetota bacterium | reverse complement strand
ACGACCGGCTGGGGCACAGTGGGCGCATGCCGAACCGCCTCGCTGCCGCGACCAGCCCGTACCTGCTGCAGCACAGGGACAACCCGGTGGACTGGTGGGAGTGGGGCGACGACGCGTTCGCGGCGGCGCGCGAGCGTGACGTGCCGGTGCTGCTGTCGGTGGGCTACGCGGCGTGCCACTGGTGCCACGTCATGGCGCACGAGTCGTTCGAGGACGCCGCCACCGCGGCCGCCATGAACGCGGACTTCGTCTGCGTCAAGGTCGACCGCGAGGAGCGGCCTGACGTCGACGCCGTCTACATGCGGGCGACCACCGCGCTGACGGGACAGGGCGGTTGGCCCATGACGGTGTTCCTCACGCCTGACGGACGACCCTTCTACGCCGGCACGTACTTCCCGCCGCAGGCACGGCACGGCCTGCCGTCGTTCACCCAGCTGCTGACGGCGATCGCGGCGTCGTGGCGCGACCGTCGCGGCGAGGTGGACGACGCCTCGGTGCGGATCGCCGCCGGGCTGGTCGCCGCGGCGCCCCCGCCCGACGAGCGGCCGCCGGACGCCGACGACCTGGAGCGCGCCGTCCGGCTGCTGGCCCGCGAGCACGACGAGGAGAACGGCGGGTTCGGTGGGGCACCGAAGTTCCCGCCGTCGATGGTGCTCGAGTGGCTGCTGCGGCACGCAGCCCGAGCGGGTGCCGCCGACACGGGTGAGCTCGCTTTGCAGATGGCGTCGAACACGCTGCGGCGCATGGCGTTCAGCGGCACGTACGACCAGGTGGAAGGAGGGTTCGCGCGTTACTCGGTCGACGCCCGGTGGGTCGTCCCGCACTTCGAGAAGATGCTCTACGACAACGCGCTGCTCGCTCGCGTCTACCTGCACTGGTGGCGCCTCACCGGTGATCCGCTCGGACGCCGGATCGCGCTCGAGACCTGCGACTGGATGGTGGCCGCACTCGGCACGGCCGAGGGCGGACTGGCCAGCGCCCTGGACGCCGACACCGCCGTGCCGGGGTCGACCCACGGGGTCGAGGGTCTGACCTACGTCTGGACGCCGGCCGAGCTGGCGGCCCTGCTCGGCCCCGACGACGGCGCCTGGGTGGCCGAGCTGACCGAGGTGACCGCCACCGGCACGTTCGAGCACGGGTCCTCGACCCTGCAGCTCACCCGCGACCCGTACGCCGATGAGGCGGACGCCGCCCGCTGGCAGGCGGCGCGCGCCCGGTTGGCCGCCGCCAGGGCTGCGCGGCCCCAGCCCGCACGGGACGACAAGGTCGTCACCGCCTGGAACGGTCTGGCGGTCGCGGCTCTGGCCGAGACCGGTGCCCTGCTGGGGCGGCCCGACCTCGTCGACGCGGCGCGCTCGACGGCGGCGCTGCTGCTCGGCACCCACCGCCCGGACGGGCGGCTGCGCCGGGTCTCGCGGGACGGCGTCGTGGGTGCGCCGGCCGGCGTCCTGGAGGACCACGGCGACCTGGCCGAGGGGCTGGTCGCGCTGTACGCGGTCACCGGCGAAGCACGCTGGGCCGATGCGGCCGGCGACGTGGTCGCCGACGTCCTCGCCCGGTTCGTCACCCCCGACGGCAGCCTGAGCGACACGGCCTTGGACGACGTGGACCCGGTGCTGCGCAACGCCTCAGGTGGTGAGCAGCACACCGACCCGAGCGACAACGCCTACCCCGGCGGGACGTCGGCCGCGGCTGGGGCGCTGGTGTCGTGGGCAGCGCTGTCCGGCGACTCACGAGCCCGCGCGGTAGCAGAGCGAGCCCTCGCACCGGGCCGGCGGATCGCGGGCGGCGCACCGCGGTTCGCCGGGTGGTCGCTGGCCGTGGCCGAGGCGCTGGTCGACGGTCCGCGCGAGGTCGCTGTCGTCGGGGGCCACGACGATCCGATGACCGCGTCGTTGTGGGCGCAGGCGTTGTGCGGCAACGCCCCTGGGCTGGTCGTCGCCGTCGGCGGACCGGACGACGACCCCACCGTCGCGCTGCTGCACGACCGCGGGCTGGTGCGGGGCGCGCCGACGGCCTACCCCTGCCGCGGCCAGGTGTGCGACCTGCCCGTCTCCGACGTGGAGGCGCTGCAGCGGTTCACCCTCGGGCGGACGGCCGGGTAGGGCCTAGGTGTGGGTGTAGACCGCGATCGACACGGCGATGTAGTGCACCGTGAACGCGGCGATCGTGCAGGCGTGGAAGATCTCGTGGAACCCGAACCAGCGCGGGCTCGGGTTGGGGCGCTTGAGGCCGTAGACGACCGCGCCCACGGTGTAGAGCGCGCCGCCGACGATGATCAGGGTGAGCAGCACCGCGCCGCCCGAGCGGTAGAAGTCGGGCAGGTAGATGACGGCCACCCAGCCCAGGGCGCAGTAGATCGGTGTGTACAGCCAGCGCGGCGCGCCGACCCAGAACACGCGGAAGAGCACCCCGCCCAGCGCGCCGAGCCACACGATCCACAGCAGCGTCCGGGCCCGGTCGTGGGGCAGCAGCAGCGCGGCGAAGGGCGTGTACGAGCCGGCGATGATCAGGAAGATGTTCGAGTGGTCCAACCGCTTGAGCAGCATCGCGGAGCGCGGTGACCAGGTGCCGCGGTGGTAGACCGCGCTGGTGCCGAACAGCAGGGCCGCGGTCACGGCGAAGATCGCCGACGACACGCGTGAGGCGGTGGTGGGCGCCAACGCCGTCAGGACGATGCCGGCCACGAGCACCAGCGGGAAGACGCCCGCGTGCAGCCACCCGCGCAGGTGCGGCTTGACGGCGGCGACCACCTCGTCCATGCGGTCGCCCACCCGTTCGCCCATGCCCGGGGCCACCAGGTGGGGTGCGGAGTCGGGCGGCTGCGGGCGGCTCATGGCTACCACTGTAAACCCACTTACGCTCCCGTAGGTTACCCGCGAGTAGCCATCTGTGAAGGTGTCGTGCGAAGGGCCGTCAGGTCGGCGTCGAGCCGCCGCGGGCCGATACCGTCAGTCCCGCAGCCGTGCGTGAACGCGCCCGGCACCAGGACGGGAGCGCCAGTGGGGTTGCGGCAGGTGGCCTACGGCCTCTACGAGCGTCGCCTGCTGCGTCGCCTCGACCTGACCGCGGTGCCGCACCACGTCGGCGTGATCGTCGACGGCAACCGTCGTTGGGCCAAGGCGTCCGGCGCGCGAGTCGGTGCCGGCCACGCCGCGGGCGCCGACAACGTCGAGCGGCTGCTCGGGTG
>JBKJTJ010000098.1:0-9515 GCA_046590855.1 Actinomycetota bacterium | reverse complement strand
GCGACCTACGCCCTGCCGGCCGAGTACCGAACGACGTTGCGGGTGTACGGCTTTCACGGCCTTTCACACGCCTGGGCCGCCGAGCAGGTGCGCGGGTTGGCCCCCGAGGCGAGCCGGGTGCTCGTCGCTCACCTGGGTGGCGGGGCGTCGTTGTGCGCCGTCCTCGACGGCCACAGCGTCGACACGACCATGGGGTTCACGCCGCTTGACGGACTCGTCATGGGCACCCGCAGCGGCCATGTCGACCCTGGAGCGCTGCTGTGGCTGGCGAAGCACTCGGGTGCGGACCTGGACGACCTGCTCGAGAACCGCAGCGGACTGCAGGGGCTGGCCGGGACGTCCGACGTCCGCGAGGTCCTGCGACGGCGCTCGGCCGGCGAACCCCAGGCCTCGCTGGCCTTCGAGGTCTACCTGCACCGCCTGGTGACCCACGTCGGGGCCATGGTCGCGGCGATGCAGGGACTGGACGCGCTGGTGTTCACCGGCGGCGTCGGCGAACGCTGCCAGCCGGTGCGCGAGGAGCTGTGCGCGCGGCTGGGTTGGCTCGGCGTCCGCACCCTGGACGACGACTCGACCGAGCCGGGCGAGCTGACCAGCGGTGACGCGGCAGTGCGGACGTTCGTCGTGCACTCACGCGAGGACCTGCAGATGATCGCCGAGGCCGGCCCGCTCCTGGCGTGAGCCGCGCGTTCCTCCCCCCGACCGGCGCCGAAACCGACATCTCGGTCAACCCCCACCGGTTCCGGGGAGGAATCCGCTCGACGGGGATGGCGGGCCGGCTCCCTGCGCTCACCACCTCCCGGCGAGGGCCTCCTCGACCCCAGACTCCATGCGCTGCAGGACCTCCACGTCGGACGGCAGCAGAGCGGACGCCGCGACCACCTCGCGCACCCTGCGCAGCTGGTCGCGGACCGCCTGGTGAACCGGCGAGGTGACGGTGGGCTCCGACCCGTCCTCACCGTCCCATCGCCGTGGACCGAGCCAGGCCACCTCCCGCAGCAGCGTGAGCACCCCAGCCAGGACGTCGACGTCGCCGGCCCCGTAGCGGCAGGCCGGCGCCACCACGACCTCGAGCAGCTCGGCGAAACCCGTCCTGGCCAGCAGCAGCACGGGCGCGCCCGAGCCCCGGTCGTCACCCGACACCACTCGCGCGCCCGGGCGTGCGGCCGCCAGCTCGCACAGCAGCGCGCTCGCGTGCGCGAGGGCGTGCACCGCGGTCGTCGGGTCGTTGATCCCCGGGGACAGCGCCTTGGTGCTCACGTCGGCGAGCTGGCGCAGACCGAAGCCCAGATCCTGCACCGCGGTGCGCTCGGGTCCAAGGGTGATGGCGCCCTCGATCAGGGCGGCGACGTGCTGCGGGCCCTCTGGGTCGCCGGCCGCGCCGACGGGCCAGCAGCTGCCGACGGGTGTCCCGGCGACGACGAAGGCGCCGGGCTCGACGTCCACCCGCAGCAGCACGCCCGCCCGCTCGGCCGCCTCCACGAGGTCGCGCGCCTGGACGTGCAGGACGAAGCCCGAGCGGGGAGCCAGCAGCCTCACCGCGCCCGGAGGCGGCTCGAACCGGGCTCGCCCGCCGGCCGTCAGCGGTGCCCACCCCAGTCCGTCGCCAGGCTCGGCGCGGTCCATGGCCTCGGTCGCGTCCTGCCGCACCCGGCGCAGCATCGTCTCGACGCGGATCTCCCCGGTCAGGTGCGCGAGGAACAGGACCAGGGTCAGCACGCTTGCCACCGCCAGCACGAAGGCCGCAGTCACCGCGAGCTGCGGGACGAACGTGACGCCGTCCTCCTGCAGCGACCGGACGGATCGCAGGACCGTGAGCGCGTACGTGAACGTCGCGAGGAACACCCCGAGCGTCACGTGGACGAAACGGTCCCGGCTGAAGGTCCTCAGCAGCCGCGGTGAGAACTGGCTGCTGGCGAGCTGCAAGGTGACGACGGTCATGGAGAAGGTCAGTGAGGTGACGGTGATGAGCGAGCTGGCCACCGCGGCGAGGACGGCTCGTGCTGCTGAGGGCCCCCCGCCGAACAACAGGTCCCCCAGCCAGGTGGGCAGGGCGTCGTCGACCACGCGGTCCAGTCGCGGCAGCAGGACCCCGGTCACGAGCGCACCGACCACCCAGATCACGGGCACCGGCCACAGCGCGGTGCGGGAGGCGTCGCGCAGGGTCACCAGCCGAGCGACCGCCCGCGATCCCCCGCTCACGGGTGGGCCCGCGGGGGCTCGTCGTCGCCGGTCACCACGAGAGCGTGACACGTCCCCGACCTCCCCACCCGGCAGCGCCCGAGGAGCGAGCTCCACCTGTGCCCACGGTCCGGTTGTTGACCGCCAGCTCGTGAGCCGACCCCGGGTCGTTGCTCCTGGCATCCCCCGATATCCGAGCGTCGCGAGCCCCCGTGGTCAGACCTCGTCGGTGCCCTGCGCCGCGCGGCGGGTGATCTGGATCAGCTGGCGCATGCAGTGCTCACGCAGCGGCTCGGGGAAGTCGTCGGCCAGCCGGTTGTAGACCGTGCGGCCCTGCTTGCGGGCCATCACGAGCCCGGCGGCCCGCAGCAGGCGCAGTCCGTACGTCACCTGGTCCTCGCTGCACCGAAGGGCCAGGGCCAGGTCCCCGACGCACAGCTCCTCGGTGAGGTCCAGCGCGTAGAGAACCCGAAGCCTCACCGGATCGGCCATCAGGCTCAGCAGCCCACTCAACCGGACGGCGTCGTCCGCGCTGGGCAGTCGCTCGCGTGCGTGATCGACGCGGGCTCGGTCCCGTGCCGTCTGGCCGTCCGGAGACCGCGCGACGTCGGTGACCTGGTCCGCCGTCATCGCGTGGCCGGGGTGAAGGTGCTGGGCTGGGCTGCGAAGCGGTCGCGGCAGCCCTGCGAGCAGAAGGAGTAGTCCTGCCCGTCGTAGGTGGCCGAGGCGGCAGCGGTTGCGCGGTCGACGCTCATGCCGCAGACCGGATCCACGACCTCGTCGCTGGAGGCCCCGGTCATGGGCTGCGTGGCGTCACTGTGCGCGTAGCGCATCGGGTCGCCGGTGAACTTGTGCTCGCACTTGTCGGAGCAGAAGTAGTAGATCGTGCCCTCGTGGGTGGCGCGGGCCGGGGCGTCCGAGCGGCGCACCTGCATGCCGCAGACGACATCCTTGGCGTAGCCGTCGCCGCCGCCGTAGCGGGCGGCGTTCCTGTACAGGTAGTAGAGGTAGCCGAACGCTGCGAGGGCGATCACGTTCAGGACGGTCGTGTAGTTCAGGCCGATGTGGGTGGTGGCGATGTCGCCCTTGAGCGTGCCGGGGATCGCACCGACGGCCTGGAAGATCAGCTCGGTCAGCAGCCCGGCCGTGCTCATGACGGCCCAGAAGACCAGGCTCAGCTTCACCGCCAGGCGGGTGCCGTAGAACTTGCGGTAGATCAGCACCAGGGGCAGGGCGAGCAGGTCGGCGAACACGAACGCGACGACGCCGCCGAAGCTGATGCCGCCCTTCCACAGTGCCGCGGCCAGTGGCACGTTGCCGACCGAGCAGACGAAGCTGATGAAGGCCAGGACCGGCCCGACGATCACGTTCTCCAGCGTCGAGGCCAAGCCGTGGCCGGTCAGGAACAGCGCCTGCCACACGCTGGTGGGGACCGCCATGCTGGCGAACCCGGCGATGACGAAACCGATGACGAGCTCCTTGCGGAGCATGGTCAGGTCGCTGATCGTGTAACCGGAGGCGTCCGACCAGCCGGCTCGGCTGCGGATGCGCTTGCGCCAGGGCTCGTCGGTCTGTCCGTCCTCGGCCGTGTCGGCGTGCATCTCGTGGCCGCTGCTGCCCGCCTTGCCCTCACGCAGTCTGGCCCGGGCGGCGTCGAGCTCCTCGACGTCGACCACGCGCGGCAGCACCACCGCCAGGATCGCGATCATGATGAACCCACCGACGAACTCTGCGACCGCGAACTGCCACCCGACGAGCAGCCACAGCACGATGCCGAGCTCGACGACCAGGTTGGTGCTGGCGAACATGAAGATCATCGAGCTGGTGAAGTCCGCGCCCCGGCTGAACAGCGACTTCGCCAGCGCGCTCGCGGCGTAGGAGCAGGACGAGCTCACCATCCCGAAGAAGCTGCTCTTGACGACGGTGCGCGGCCGGTGGTCGCCCAGGGCCCGCTGCATCTCGCCCTTGCTGACGAACGCCTGCACCGCACCGGACAGCCCGAAGCCCAGCACCAGCGCCCACAGCGTGTCGTAGAACATGTAGAAGCCCTCGAGCAGGCTGCTGCCGATCGTGTCCAGGACGCCCATCAGCGCTCCTCCCTCGTGTGTCGGTCTCGGCGCGCAGCACGAACCTCGGCGCGCTCGGACAGCAGATCGCGCAGCTCAGCCACGACGAACCCGGCCCTCCCGAGAATCCCGGTGCTGCACGTGGGCGCTTCAGGATCTGAGCTGCCGGCTCGAGGTTGCGGATCTGACATCTGCCCACCCTACTTCCGTACGGTCGTGCGGATATCCAGCAGCACCGTCGCAGCGGCGATCATTCCCGCTGCGAAAATCCGGACCGTCCGTCACCTTCGGCGCTGATGCGAGGCGGCGGAAGACGACAACGTGGACCGGCCGGCGCAGGCCCGCGGGCACAGACGTGCTCCCGAGAACTCCTCGGTGCCCTGCCCGCAGTCCCAAGGCCCGTTGGTCCGGGCGGCCTGAGGTGCACTTGATACCCGGTGAGCTGACCTGGCCATCGAACGAGCTGCCTGCGGCCACGGCTACCGAGACCACGATCGCGTGGTCTACCAGGTCGACGGCGACCCGCTACGACCAGGACCTTGGGCGGTGGGCATCCCAGCAGGGGGATGGGCTGGTCGACCGCGCGCAACGTCGGGCAGTCGATGCGCTGGGGGGGTGGGTGACAGGGTCACCAGTGCTGACGACGAGCGATCGCGTTTCGCTCAAGAGACGCGCTCGCTGCGATGCGTGTCAGTACATCTTGGTTCCGGCGAGCACCGCAGCGCCGGCGACGACGCCGAAGGCGGGCAGCCAGGTCGCGATGAGCCAGCCCCAGACGCGTCGGCGGTCGAAGGCCATCCACCCGGCGGTCAGGGCGGTGCCTACCCCGAGCAGGGTCAGTCCCACTGCAACGAGCACCGAGGCGACCGAGGCCTGCGGCTGCATCGGCGAGACCACCATCGCCGGGGCCATCACGGCGAACAGGAAGCCGGCGACGATCCAACCGATCGAGAACAGCTCGACCCGCTCGAGCCGCCTGCTGCGATGGTTGACGAGCTTGCGGGCCCGCATCGGGTGAGGGGCTTGGGAGGGTGCAGTCAGCATGACGGCCTTCTCTCGTCGAGGTGGTCGCATGGCCGCCGCAGGGGTTCTGCGGCAGGTGGCGCGACGTCCACCAGCTAGACCGTGACACCTCCAGGTGCCCATCGGAACGCCTCGGGCGCTTACGGAAGCCCGACGTCGGCGCGGGTGCACAGTCGAACGTCACCCGTGAACCCGCCGACGCCTCCGCCGGCAGGCGACTACTTCAGCGCCCTCCGCTGCCGCCGGGCGCCGTCACGGCGTGCTGCGACGTCACCGCGGCTGGTAGGCCTTCGGCAGGCGCATCCCCCGGTCGCCCATGATCTGTCGCACGCGGTCGGGGTAGTTGGTGATGGCGTCGATCCCGGCGTCGAGCAGCGCCTGCGCGGTCGCCGGGTTGTCGCACGTCCAGGGGATGACCTCCAGGCCGCGCGCGTGCGGGGTGGGCGAACGCGGTCACAGGTCGACGACGTCCTGGAGCTGCGACGACGCGTTGCCGGCGTCCGGGCCGAGTCGGCGCCGGAATACCGTGTAGGTGGAGCCTCGCCGCTGGGTAGGTCACCGATCACCTCGGTCAGGGGGCGAAGGCGCACTCCCGGTGAGCGGCGGTCGCGGTGAGGGCGGCGAGCAGGTCGTCGGCGGTCACGTCGTGCCGCCCGGTCAGGGTGGCGATGTCGAAGTAGTCACGGACCCGGGTGTTCGCGGCTACGAGGTCGACCGCGGTGCAGAGCTTCTCGGCCAGGACGACGGGCAGCGGGTATCCCAGCAGGGGGACGGGCTGGTCGACCGTGCGCAGAGTCGGGTAGTCGATGGGCAGTGGGGCTGGGTTGACTGGGTCGCCGGTGCTGACGTCGAGCTGGACCTTGACCTCGGCGGTGGACACGCGAGCACTCATGGTCACCCGGATCCCGCCGTAGAGGTCGCCGTCACGGATGGGGGTGGCGACGGCTGTGTCGGTGAGGAATTGGGCGCTGTCCTCGACCTGGGGTGGTATCGCGGCGATGTCCTTCACAGCGCGCAGGATCTGGTCGGCAGCGATGCTGACGCCACTGGCCAGCAGGTCGCCGTCCACGGTGGCTCGGCGGGCGTCCCACGCGGCGAGCAGCATCCCGCCCTTGAGGACGAACCTGTCGCGGTCGCGATGGGTGGACAGGCGGGCCAGGAACCGTTCCAGGACATACACGACGAGCAGCGACTGGGTGCTGCGCCCCTGTCATCGAGCCAGGTTCTGCAGGTCCAGGTAGGCACGCCCGCCCGCGTCCCCGCGGCTGGGCCGGCTCACGAGGCGGTCAGGACGTCGAGGGCGACCCGGACCGGGCCGAGGACGTCCAAGAGCCTGGCGAGCTCGAGCAGCTCGCCCGGCCGGGCGTCACGGCGTGCGAGGTACCGGCGCGAAGAAACGCGATGGGGAACGGCGAATGAGTCGGCGAGCGCCTCGAGGGGGACTCTACGGACGCTTCAGGGTCACTGACTCGCCTCGTCATGGACGGATGGGGCCAAGATTCATGCCACTCCTGTGGCCAGCCATCGGACGAGGTGCAGAGGCGCTTGTGTCGTGGTGCAACGTTCCTAGCCTGCTGCGGAGCGTGTCGCCAGGCGTGCACGGACCTTGTGCATCTGGGGCATCAGCCCGTAGATGACGATGGGCACGGCGATGGTGGCCAGGACGAAGGTGCGCAGCACCGGGTTCAGGGGGCGTAGCCAGTCGCCGAGGGTGAGGTTGATGACGGTCAGCGTCGGGAAGACCGCGAGCCAGATCATCAGCGCCAGCTGGTGCTTGCTCGGTAGGCCTGGCCGCGGCGGGGCTTTGGGGCTCGATGCTGACGTTGAGGCTGGGCCGGTCGCGTTGTCAGACATGATGAGGCTCCTTCTGTACGGATGTGTGGGTTGTGGTCTTCGGTGCGAGGGTTGAGGCGGGTAGTCCTTGGTTGAAGTTGACGACGGCGGTGCGCACGTCGTCGCCGACGAGGTCGGTGTTGATGGCGATGGCTGCGGCTGAACCTTCCCCGGCGGCGCTGATGACCTGCGCGCGGGCGTTGGTGACGTTGCCGGCGACCCACAGGCCGGGGACGCTGGTCGTGCCGTTGGGTCCGGTGATGACCCAACCCTGCTCGTCCAAATCGCAGCCGACACCGGCTAAGAGGGCGTCGTTGGGGATGAATCGCGGGGGGACGAACAGGGCCTGTCGGGGGATGCTGCGCCCGTCGACCATGGCAACCGCGGTCAACTGGTCGTCCTGCACCACAACGTGGTGCACGGAACCCTCGACGATGCCGATGGCGCGTGCGACCAGCTGTGAACGGTCTGCCGGCGTGAGGGTGTCGTCCGGGACGAAGAGCACAAGGTCATGGGTCCACTGCCGCACGATCTGGGCGTACCGAACACTGTCAGGGCCGTTCCACAGCACGCCGAGCTGCTGGTCGCGCACTTCCCAGCCGTGGCAGTACGGGCAGTGCAGAACGTCCTTGGCCCACCGTTGCGCAAGTCCCGCGAGGTCGGGCAGCTCATCGTGGAGACCTGTGGTGACCAGAACCTTGCGGGCCTTAACCCACTGCCCATCGTCGAGAAGGGCCTGGAAGTTCGGCCCGCACTGGATGAGCTCTGTGACTGTGCCGGCGATGATTGTCGTGCCGTACCCGGTGACTTCTTCCCGGCCGGCGGCAAGGAGTTCGGCGGGCGGCGTGCCGTCCCGGGACAGGAACCCGTGCATGTTGGCGGCGGGAGCGTTGCGCGGGGCGCCGGCGTCCACAATCAGGACGTGGCGGCGTGCCCGGGACAGGACCAACGATGCGGAGAGGCCGGCGGCCCCGCCGCCGATGACTAGGACGTCGTAGGTGTTCATGTCGCCACTGTGGAGACGATGCCCCGCCTCAGGCAATGAACGTTGCCGTTCCTGGGAATGCGTGGGGCAGAACGCGGTGTGGGTCGACACTCCCCGGCGCCCGGTCTCGAACAGCTCGGTCGGCGGGATGCCCTCGGGTGAGCGAAGCCCAGCATGTCTACGCCGGGAGCGGTGCGAGGCTCGCGTCCCTCACGAGGACTTGTGGGCGGGCACGTGTGAGGACCATTGCTGCCGAGAGGCCGACAGCGCCGCCGCCGATGCTGGCCGCGTCGTCGTTGTTCGTGAGTCTTCGATGGCGCCCGCATACTCCGGGGCAACACGTGTTGCTGTCTGCGGGAACTCTGCGATGTGATGTGACGATGAAGGGCACCCCTGTCGCGCCGGCAACCATCGGCTCCGTCTTGGACTGGGTGGGGCCACGGCTGCGCAAGGTTCGTGAGCAGCGGGGTGTAACCCTGGCCGTTGTATCTGAGCAGACGGGGATCTCCAAGAGCACGCTGTCACGACTGGAGAACGGCCAACGCAAGCCCAGTTTGGAGCTGCTCCTCCCGCTGGCGCAGGTGTATCGAGTTCCGCTCGACGACCTGGTGGGCGCCCCCGAAGTGGGTGACCCTCGCATCCGGCTCAAGGCCCGGCGAGTGCACGGTCGCACGGTCTTGCCCCTCACCCGGCATCCGGATGGAATCCAGGCGTGGAAGATCATCATCCCGGTCAGTCAGTCGACGCCCAAGCTGCGCGCCCACGACGGCTATGAGTGGCTTTACGTACTGACGGGACGGATGCGCCTGATCCAAGGTGCGCAGGACCTGGTGCTTGGTGCCGGTGAGGCAGCCGAGTTCGACACCCAGACGCCGCACTGGTTCGGGAGCACGGGCGGGGAGCCAGCCGAGGTCTTGAGCATTTTCGGCCGCCCCGGTGAACGCATACAGGTCCGCGACACGTCTGAACCACGGTGATGGCGATGTCCCTGGTCGAGACCAAGTTCTTCCTTCCGCACGCCCGCGCGGGACTCATCGCCCGGGCTCGTCTGCACGAGCTCCTGTCAGGGCGGCGGTCACGTTTGACCCTGCTCTCGGCACCGGCCGGCTTCGGTAAGACCACCCTGCTCGCCCAGTGGTTGAGGACGCAGGCTGACATCGCGGATCTCAGGATCGCGTGGCTGTCGCTCGACGAGAGCGACCGGGTCCCGCAGACGTTCTGGACCTACGTGCTGACGGCGTTGGAGCGTGCCGCCCCGGGCAGCGGGTCCGCGGGTCTGCAGCTGGCCGCGAGCGGACAGCCAGTCGAAACGGTTCTGGCTGCTGTGCTCAACGAGCTCAGTGTCCTGCCCGACGACGTCGTTCTGGTCCTGGATGACTACCACCTCGCCGAATGCCCACAGATCCAGCCGGGGATGACCTTTCTGG
>JBKJTJ010000270.1:0-7311 GCA_046590855.1 Actinomycetota bacterium | reverse complement strand
ACATCGGCGACATCTTCACCAGCGGCCAGCACCTGCTCTCGCTGATCAACGACATCCTGGACCTGTCCAAGGTCGAGGCCGGGATGATGCAGCTCGAGCTCGAGCCGGTCGACGTCCGGGCCCTGCTGACGACCAGCCTGTCGATCGTGCGGGAGAAGGCCGCCGCGCGCCGGATCAGCCTCGACATCGACATGGCCGCCATCCTCGACCACCCGGCGCTGGACGTGCGCAAGACCAAGCAGATCGTCTACAACCTGCTCTCCAACGCGGTGAAGTTCAGCCCCAGCGGGGGTCGCGTCGTCATGACCGCGCGGACCGTGCCGCGCGACCAGGTGGGTCGGCTGGACGTCAGCTGGCCGGCGCACGGTTTCCCCCTGGCCGAGAGCGAGCACGCGGACTACCTGGAGATCCGGGTCACCGACGCCGGCATCGGCATCTCCGAGGTCGACATGACCAAGCTCTTCCGGGCATTCAGCCAGATCGACAGCAGCCTGGCCCGCCAGTTCGAGGGGACCGGGCTGGGCCTGGCGATGGTCAAGCAGCTTGCTGAGCTGCACGGCGGGACGGTGGCCGTGGCCAGCAGCGTCGGCGAGGGGACGCAGTTCGCCGTCTGGCTCCCCCTGCAGGTCACGAAAGAGCCGACCCGGCAGTCGGTCGAGCCGGTCGCGGGTGCGACCCCCGTCGCGGATCATCCACGGGGCACCCGGTGCCAGACGGCGCTGGTGGTCGAGGACGACGACAAGGGAGCGGACCTGATCCGGCTGCTGCTCGCGGCCGAGGGCTTCGACGTCGTGCGCGCGGCCAGCGCCGAGGACGCGCTGGCGCTGGCGCCGCTGCACGACCTGAGCCTGATCACCGTCGACATCCGCCTGCCCGGGATCGACGGCTGGGAGCTCGTGGCCCGGCTCCGCGACGACGCCACCCTGGCGCACGTGCCGGTGATCGTGATCACCGGCGATGTGGAGGCCGATCTGGCGTTGGCAGCCGGGGCGACGTCCATCCTGCAGAAGCCCATCAGCCGGGCCGACCTGCGCGCCTCGCTCGCCCTGGAGGGGCTGCACGAGGACCAGGACGGGACACGCACGGTGCTGGTGGTGGACGACGACCCGCTCGCGGTGGAGATGATCGCGGCGTTCCTGCCGCACCCGGCGTACGCGGTCGTCAAGGCGTTCGGTGGCGCCGAGGCCATCGAGCTGGCCCACCGGCTGCACCCGGACCTGGTGCTGCTGGACCTGATGATGCCCGAGGTCAGCGGCCTGGACGTCGTCGAGGCCCTGCGGCAGGACAGCGAGACGGCAGCCATCCCCATCCTCGTCGTCACGGCCAAGCACATCAGCGGGGCAGACCGGGCCTCACTGCTCGGCCGGTCGAGCAAGGCCATCCACGTGGTGCAGAAGGCGGGCTTCGACCGCGCGACCTTCCTCGACGAGGTGCGCCGAGCACTGCCGCCGCTGGACCGGATGGTCGGCTGATGGCCACGGTGCTGGTCGTGGAGGACAACGCGGCGAACCTCAAGCTGGTCTCGATGCTGCTGACCCACGCCGGGCACGAGGTGCTGAGCGCCGTGGACGCCGAGACGGGGATGACCCTGGCCCGGTCGCACCAGCCCGACCTCGTGCTGATGGACGTGCAGCTGCCCGGCATCGACGGGCTGGCCGCGACCGCGCTGCTCAAGCAGGACCCGGTGACGGCCGGTATCCCGATCATCGCGCTCACCGCCATGGCCATGAAGGTCGACGAGGAGAGGAGCCAGGTGGCCGGCTGCGACGCCTACATCGCCAAACCGCTGCGGTATCGCGACCTGTACGAGGCGATCGACTCGCTCCTGTCGCGACCGCCAGGGCTCAGCGCATGACCAGGCCGGCAGCCACGATCCTGGTGGTCGACGACGAACCGGCCAACCGCAAGCTGCTCCAGGCGCTGCTGGCACCCGAGGGCTACGTGGTGAGGACGGCGGCCAGCGGCCGCGAGGCGCTCGACCTGGTCGCTCGCCAGCCTCCCGACCTGGTGCTGCTCGACGTGATGATGCCCGAGCTGGACGGGTACGCCGTCGCCGCAGTGCTCAAGGCCGACCCGTCGACCGCGCGGATCCCCGTCATCATGGTCTCGGCCCTCGGCGACCGCGACACGCGCCTTTCCGGGCTGCACGCCGGGGCGGAGGACTTCCTCGCCAAACCGGTCGACCGTGCCGAGCTGTGGCTCAGAGTCCGCAACCTGTTGCGACTCAAGGAGATCAGCGACTCCCTACGCGAGCAGGGGCTCGCGCTCGAGCAGCAGGTGACGGCGCGCACCGCGGATCTGCACCAGCTTGCGCACTTCGACCCGCTGACCGGCCTGCCCAACCGCGGCATGTTCCAGGCCGAGCTCGTGCGCACGATCGCCCACGCCCCCGCGGACGCCGACGTCGTCGTCCTGTTCGTCGACGTCGACCGCTTCAAGGTCATCAACGACACCTGGGGCCACGGCGTCGGGGACGAGCTGCTGCGCCAGTTCGGTCAACGTCTCGCGCGCTGCGTCCGCACCGGCGACACGGTCGGACGGATCGGTGGGGACGAGTTCGCGCTGATCGTCGTCACCGCGAGGGGCGGCGACGGGGCGAGTACCGTCGCCAAGACCATCCTGGGCGCTCTGGACGCGCCCTTCGACCTCGGGGTCCAGACCGTGGCGGTCAGTGCCAGCATCGGCATCGGGTTGCATCACGCGGCCGGGGGGACCAGCCAGCGGCCGGGCGCGGCGGCTTCGCTGCTGCAGTGCGCCGACACGGCGATGTACAGCGCCAAGGAGGCGGGTCGCAACACGTTCAGGTTCTTCACTCCCCAGATGGGGGACGACGTCAACCAGCGGACCGGACTGGAGGCAGACCTGAGAGTCGCCGTGCGCGAGGGCCAGTTCGTCCTGCACTACCAACCGAAGGTGCGCTTGGTGGACGGCCGGGTCTGCGGTGCCGAGGCCCTGATCCGCTGGGACAGAACAGGTCTGGGTCTCGTCCCGCCGGACCTGTTCATCCCTGCGCTGGAGTCCACGGGTCTGATCGTGGCGGTCGGCCGCTGGGTCATCGACGAGGCCTGCCGCCAGCTGCGGGTCTGGCGCGACAGCGACCTCGGGGCCGTACCGGTCTCGGTGAACGTGTCAGGCCGCCAGTTCGCGCAGGGGTCGGTCTTCGACGACGTGGCCGAGTCGCTGCAGCGGCACGGCGTCCCGGCCCACCTGCTCGAGCTCGAGCTCACCGAGAGCCTGCTGATGAGCGACACCGACCACACGATCGCGACGCTGCACGCCCTGAAGAGCCTGGGGGTGCGCCTGTCGGTCGACGACTTCGGCACGGGGTACTCCAGCCTGGCCTACCTGCGACGCTTACCGATCGCCACCCTGAAGATCGACCGCGCCTTCGTCAAGGACGTCACCACCGACCCCGACGACGCCGCCATCGCCCTCACGATCATCCGGATGGCGCACACCCTGAAGCTGGACGTCGTCGCCGAGGGGGTCGAGACCGCCGGACAGCTGGAGTACCTGCGGCGTCAGCACTGCGACATGATGCAGGGCTACCACTTCAGCCGCCCGCTGCCGGTCGCGGCCCTGGACGACCTGCGTGTCGCCGGCACCCGCCTCGACCTGGACGACGAGCCCAGCCGGCGCGAGACCGTACTCCTCTACGGAGCCGCACCGGTCGTGCTGATCGAGCTCAAGGAGGTGCTCGCCGGGGACGGTTACCTGGTGCTTCAGGCCAGCGACGTGCCGACGGCGCTGGAGCTGCTGGCCCGGCACACCGTCCAGGTCGTCGTGTGCCACCAGCCCACGACGTGCAACGGCGGCCAGGACCTCATCGACGTCGTCAGGCAGCTGCACCCCGAGACGCTGCGCTTCGTCGTGGCAGGGAGCAGCGACACCCGGTCGCTGACCCATGCGATCAACGGCAGCGCCATCCACCGCTACTACACGGATCCCTGGGACCCCGCGGTCCTGCGCGACGACGTCAGGGACGCCGTCAGGGACTACTGGCTGCAGCAGGCGTCGCGGACCCAGGCGCCGGACGCTGAGACCGCCACCGGTCGCCCGGCCCTGCGCAGCCTCAGCGGGGGATGACCACCGGTCGCCACACGCTGCTGCGGCGCGCGGCAAGGAGAGCAGCGACCTGCCCACCGTCGCCGGTCTGCACCGATGCGGGGACCGCTGCGCCCTGCTGCGCCACGGGCAGGCGATGCACCAGCACGTTCATCGTGCCCTCGGTGGGGCTGCCGAACGCGTACACCCGGGTGAGGGTGCCGGCGGCGACGGCCAGCGGCACCGGCCCGAAGACGGCAGGACCTGACGTGCTCGTCGGGACGATGTCGACCGAGTAGGTGCGCCCAGGCACCTGCACCGTGAGCACCTCGGAGTTGGCGACGTTGCGCAGCAGCACCGCGCCGTCGACCCGGATATCCGCCGGCGGCACCTGTGCCGTGTGGGCGACGGTCAGGCGCAGCTTGCCGCGACCGACCGGGCCCAGGTCGTTGGGGAAGGCGGTGAGGATCGGAGCTCCCCCGGGATCGGCCGGGAGGTGGGCCACGACGTCGACGCTCCCGCGCGGGCTGATCTGGATCGTGCCCTTCAGCGGCGCCTGTCCGGCAGCCACCAGCGAGACCTCGTGCCGACCGGCCGAGACCGCGATCGGGCCCACGATCGCCCCCGCCTTGACGCTCCTGCTCGTGGTGCGCCCGTCGACCTGGACGTCGGCCACCAGACCCGGAAGACCGTGCAGCACGTAGACCCGACCGCCGGTGGCCGCACCCACGGCCGCACCGGGCGAGAACAGCAGGCCGGCCACCATGAGCACCAGAGCCCCGATGACGGAACCGGTGCGCCGAGCACTCATCTGGACGTCTCCTCACGGTGCGTCACGTCCTTGCGGACCAGGGCGCGTGCCTGCCTAGACTCTGTGACGCACCGTAAGCCCACGGCCCGGGCGAGGGCTAGTCCCCCACCGGACGCAACCACGGAGAACGACCTTGGTCAGGCACGAGCAGCGAAGGTATCGAGCGTCGTGACCCCCCGCGACCGTCGGTACCCGTTGCTCGCGCGCGTGCCCTGGCCGCTGTTCGCACGCCGGCCGCAGACACCGCCCGTCCCCACCTCACGCCTGCAGGACGCGCGCGGCTCCGCATCTGGACCGCCGACCCCACCGACCAACGCCGCTGTGTCATCGCCGAACGCTGTGTCATCGCCGAACGCTGTGTCATCGTCCGCGCCCGGGCTGCGCACGTCGGCGACCCCGCCCACCGCCGGGATCTCCCCCGCTGGCGCGTCGCGCGCGGCGACACCAGCCACGACTGCGACCGCTGCCGCTGCCGCTGCCGCTGAGACCGCGGCACAGAAGACCGCCACCAAGAAGACCACGTCTCCGGCGAAGGTCACCGCCACGGACGCTGCTGCGCGGACCACCGCCATCGAGCCAGCGGCTGGCGCCCGATCCGTGTCCATCGCGGTTCCCGTCGCCGTCCCGCCGCCGGCGACGAGCACCCAACCACGAGCGGCCCTAGCCGTAGCGGGTGACGGAGCGGCGGTCAGCGCGAGACAGGCGGGGATCGGGGACGACCGTTTCTGGTCGCCCGACCGCGTCGAGCATGCGCGGTGGTCGACGAGGCGGTCACTTCTGGCTGCTGCAGCGGTGGCTGCGGTCCTGGCCGGCATCGGCGTCGCGGCTTCCCTCAGGGGCGGGGACGCGCCGGCGCGTGACACGCAGGTGCTGGGCGTGCGGCTGTCGACGCCGGAGCCTTCGTCACCGCCGCAGGCGTCGACGGCGACCGTCGCGATGACGGCTGACGGGCGCGTCGAGGTGACCGAGACCTGGGTGTGGCCGGGTGCCATCCCGTCGTCGATCGACGTGCGGCAGCCGGACCTGCGCGGCCTGGCGGGGGTCCCGTCCGACGTGCGGGTCACCGCGAGCCGTCCCGATGCGTCGGTGGACGGCACCCCGCTCACCGCCTCGGCGGCGGACGACGGCAGCTGGCGCCTCGCCGTCCCGGCTGGAGCCGGGCACGGGGTGGTCGTCGTCCGCTACCGCCTCGACGGGACGATGCACCGGGACGCGCAGTCGCCCCCCGATCGCGCGCTGGCGGTGGTCGCGCTGTCACCTCAGACGTCGAGCGCAGCAGTGCCGCGACAGCTGCTGCTGCCGGCCGCCAACGTCCTGAACGTCTCGTGCCCCAGCGCGAACGGTGGTCCGGTCGTCCTGTGCGCCACCCGCAAGGACGCCTCCTGGGTGGTCACCTTGCCTCCCGGGGGGTCGGTCGCCCTGGCGCAGCTGAACCTCGCCAGCTGAGCCAAGGGCGACGGCCGCGAATTCCCTTGACACGGCGCGCTCCAGCCGGACGATGGCGGCCATGGCGTGTGAGTTGGTTGCCCTGACCCTCAGCTCGACCGACCCAGAGCGTCTCGCTGGGTTCTGGGGCGGTCTGCTCGCCGCGGCCGTGACCATCGACCGGGGCGCACCGGCGCTGGTGGACGTCCGAGACGTGGGTTTCAAGCTGCGATTCGTCGCTGGAGCCAGTGAGAGGTGGGGCCCGAACCAGATGCACCCCGACCTGTTACCGACCTCAGTTCGCGAGCAGGAATCTGCGGTGCACCGGGCGCTCGAGCTCGGCGGACGCCGCATCGACGTCGGCCAGGGTCCGGACGCCGAGCACGTCGTCCTCGCCGATCCCGACGACAACGAGCTGTGCGTGCTCGAGCCCGGTGGCACCTTCCTGTCCGGCTGCCCGTTCTTCAGCTCACTGGCCGGCGACGGTCTGCCCGAGGTCGGCTACTTCTGGCGCGACGCGCTGACCTGGGACCTGGTCTGGGACGTGGACGGCGAGACCGCCGTCCAGTCCCCCACCGGTGGCCCCAAGATCACCTGGGGTGGCGAACCCGGGGCGCCCAAGCTCGGCACGAACCGGCTCCATCTCGACGTCGCGCCCTCCGCCCACGCCACCATCGACGCCGAGGTCGAGCGCCTGCTGGCACTGGGTGCCACGCGCCTCGACGCCATCTGCCCTGACGGCCTCGGCATGGCTGACCCCGGGGGGAACGAGTTCTGCGTGGTTGGGTGACGGCCTCGTCGGAGCGTCATGGCGGTCGCGAGCGTCATGACGCAGGTACACGTGGACCACGATGAGGCGGACGGACCGAAAACGACGTCAGGCTCGGAGCCCCGTGGGGATCCGAGCCTGACGGTGGTAGCGGGGGCAGGATTTGAACCTGCGACCTCTGGGTTATGAGCCCAGCGAGCTACCGAGCTGCTCCACCCCGCGCCGAACGACCTCGCGGCCGTACGTCCTGAAGGTTACGTCA